>JAKORA010000386.1 GCA_029778075.1 Bacillota bacterium
CAGTACCATGTGCACTATGTCCACCTGTACAATACGCTGGACGAGGCAAAAGATCACCAGGAAAAATATGGAGGGGAGATCCTGGTCATCAAAGGAGAACCGGAAGAAATCGGGATCGAGACCGACGACCTGGAATTTCCTCACCCAGTCGTAAAACATCGGATTTTTCGGGAATACATTTCCTGGCTGGAAATCTGAAAGCCGAAACCGGGCGCAAGCCCGGTATACCAGAGGCTGGCCGCTCTGGTACTGACGAGGCAGGCCGAAAACGAAAAAAGGAGGAATAAAAAATGACGGCAAGAGAGTTTTTGAAGTGGGCAGGATACGAGGCAAGCGAGGAAAATCTGTACAAGCTGACAGAATACGTTGCCGGAGACATCGATTATAGCCAATTTCCAGACGCAGAAGTAACAACAGAGGACGGCACCCCGCTCAATGAATGTGCGGACGAACCGGCACAGTTTCAGGGCTGGATGGATAGAATCTACTAGTAGGCCCGCCGGGAGCCTTAAATCCCGGCAAAACAAAATATTAACAAGGAGGTTATAAAAATGGCTCATAAGTCATTAAAAGGATTAAAATGTATGGTTGAAGAAGCAATAAAGAAACAGGAAGAATATATAAATGCTTTTGCAGGAAATGATAATCCACAAGTTAAAGAATTATTTATAACAGCACAAGCAAAAAAAGACGTGTTAAGGGGAATATTGTATTATATTAATACGGGCAGTAAAGCAATGATATAGCCGAAACCGGGCACAAGCCCGGTCTGCCGGAGGTTGGCCGCTCCGGTACTGACGAGGCAGGCCACACAAAAAAACTAAAAAGGAGGAAAAAAAATGTGGTTTGAAGTATCTATCCCCGGACGTGATCTTCATGTATTCGAGGCAGACAGCTACGAGGAGGCTGTCGAGCGGTTCGAGCAGACGCTTTGGGATGCCGGACTGTTGGCTGATGACGATGTTCTGACTGCCTCAGACATCGGCATAGCAGGAGGGAAACACCTTGCTGACGTGTTGGAAGAGGAAGGGTTTATTCGCTATGG
>JAKORA010000387.1 GCA_029778075.1 Bacillota bacterium
CAGCCGGCCTCTGACCATGGATGGGAATTGGCCGGGAAGGTCGCCGTAAGCCCGAACGAGCCGTAGAACTTTCTGAGCGGAACTTGGGCGAGCTCCAACCTTGCCCCGCCCCTACTAGTGGAAATTGGCCGGGTAGGTCATCGGGGACTCAAGCAAGCCGTAGAACTTTACGAGCGGAACTCGGAGCCCCGACTACAGCAAAGCGCTGCTCCATTTATTTCCATATTATTTGATCGTTACGGTTGCCCCAGCCTCTTCAAGTTTCTTCTTAATTTCTTCAGCTTCCTCTTTACTGACTTTTTCTTTTACCGGGTTGGGAGCCTCGTCAACCAGGGCTTTAGACTCTTTTAAGCCCAGGGCTGTAATCTCGCGAACAACCTTTACCACCTGAATTTTCTTTTCACCGGCTGACTCTAAAATAACATCAAATTCTGTCTGCTCCTCCTGCGGAGCTTCCTCTACGGCAGCCGGCGCCGCCCCGGGGGCAGCTACCGCTACAGGTGCAGCAGCGCTGACACCAAACTCTTCTTCAAATGCCTTAATCAACTCTGACAGTTCCAACACCGTCATTCCTTTAACAATTTCCAGGACTTCCTGTACCTTTGACATTATTTTTCCTCCTTTTTACACGCAATTTTTTTATAGGCATAATGTCTTGCTATTTGTTTTCAACCACAACTCCGATTCCGGCCTCCGGGGATCCTGTTTTCCGCTTCGCTTTCAGGCGCTTTCCTTTTTTTCTCTGACGGCATCAAGAACATAAACCAGGTTTCTGATATTAGCCTGTAAGACGCTTACCAATCCCACCAGTGGCGACTGGAAGCAACCGAGTGTTTTAGCCAGAAGGACTTCCTTGGAAGGAAGCTCCGAGAGTTGGCGCAGCTCTTTCTCATTTAATATACTGTTCCCAAGAGCCCCGCCTTTGATGGAAAAATGTTCATTTTCTTTGGCAAACCTAACCAGCAGCTTGACAGGGGTGACCGGATCATCATAACCGTAAGCAATGGCTGTCGGCCCCTGTAAGTACTGTTCCAGATTATCAAGGCCTATTTCCTTGGCAGCCCGGAGGGTAAGAGTGTTTTTAACCACCTTGTATTTAACGCCTTCAGCACTCAGCATGCGGCGCAGGCTACTGATCTGCGCCACAGTTAACCCCCTGTAATCGGTTATAACGATAACCGAGGATCTCTCCAGATCTTTTTTAATCTCCGCCACTTTTCTCTCCTTTATTTCGCGGTTACCCACAACAGTTTCACCTCCTTAAAATAATATAGCCTCCCGCAGAAATAGAGGGAGGCTTTCTTCACAGAGAAAAGCTGATATCCCGGTTTACCTCGGCAGGCGGCAACGGCCATTAAGCAAAAGCACCTGCTGTCTGCGGTAAATGTTATAAAAAATCTTGCCTGGATATTTAATTTTTATTGTCCATATCAGTTTGGCCGCTGATTCATATTATTAGGCCCGTCCCAGGGCTGCGGCTTTCTGGGGATTGATTTTAATCCCCGGCCCCATTGTTGTACTAACGGTTATGCTACGGAGATACTGGCCCTTGGCAGCGGCAGGTTTGGCTTTTATAAGTGCTTCAATAACAGCATAAAAGTTTTCAAGCAATTTTTCTGAAGCGAAGGAGACTTTTCCAATGGGAGCGTGAATGTTCCCGGCCTTATCGGTACGGTACTCCACTTTACCGGCCTTAATATCGGCAATAGCCTTGCTTACGTCAAAGGTTACCGTCCCTGTTTTGGGGTTGGGCATTAAACCCCTGGGACCCAGAATACGGCCTAATTTACCTACCACGCCCATAATATCAGGCGTTGCTACAGCCACATTAAAATCCAGCCATCCGCCCTGTATCTTTTCCGCAAGATCCTCAGCTCCGACAATATCTGCTCCGGCCTCTTCCGCTTCCCTGGCCTTATCGCCTTTGGCGAACACGATAACCTTTACATCTTTGCCCGTACCGCCGGGCAGGACTACCGCACCGCGGACCTGCTGGTCGGCATGTTTGGGGTTAACACCCAGTTTAACTGAAAGCTCTACTGTTTCATCGAAAGAAGCTGAGGCAATTTCTTTGAGCAAAGCAAAAGCCTCGGCCGGATCATATTGGTGGTTGCGATCCACTTTTTTTCTTGCTTCAAGGTATTTTTTACCATGTTTCGGCATCTTTTTATTTAACCTCCTTGTGGTTCAAGCGAATTTAAATTCTCCCACATACGGGAAGCAATTTGCCCGTTTTTATCCTTCTACAAGAACACCCATACTGCGAGCCGTACCCTCGATAATCTTTACTGCCGCCTCCAGGTCGTTGGCGTTAAGATCATTCAGCTTCTGCCGGGCGATTTCTCTGACTTTATCACGGGAAATAGTAGCTACTTTGACTTTGTTGGGTTGACCGGAGCCCTTTTCAATATTCAGGGCTTTCTTAAGAAGTACCGCGGCCGGAGGTGTCTTGGTAACGAAGGTGAAAGAGCGATCTTCAAAGACCGTTATCTCCACAGGAATAATCAGCCCTGCATCCCCTGCTGTTTTTTCATTAAACTCCTTGCAAAAGGCCATTATATTAACGCCGTGCTGGCCCAGGGCAGGGCCTACCGGAGGGGCAGGAGTTGCCTTGCCGGCTGGAATCTGTAATTTTATCAGTCCGATAATTTTTTTACCCTTAGCCATTGCCTACACATCCTCTCTAAAAGCTAAAGTTTTTCTACCTGGTCAAAATTAAGCTCGACGGGAGTTTCCCGTCCAAACATAGAAACGCTTACTTTTAATTTGCCCCGTTCCGGATGGATCTCTTCAATAGTGCCGATAAAATTATTGAAGGGGCCACTGGAAACCCGTACCTGTTCTTTGACAACAAAATCATGCTTGGGTTTGGCTTCATCCAGCCCCATTTGCGTAAGGATATGCTGTACCTCTCTTTCATCAAGGGGAACAGGCTTGGAACCCGGGCCTACAAAACCGGTCACTCCTGGTGTATTACGCACTACGAACCAGGAATCGTCTTCCATAATCATCTCCACCAGGACGTATCCGGGGAAAACCTTGCGCATGGTGGTTTTTTTCTGGCCGTTTTTTATTTCGACTTCTTTTTCCATGGGCACGAGAACCCTGAAAATTTTATCCTGCATCTCCATAGATTCCACGCGTTTATCAAGGTTGGTTTTAACTTTGTTCTCGTAACCTGCGTATGTGTGAATTACATACCAGCCTTTTTCACCCATAAAAGGAGGAAGCTTGAGTTCCGCTTCCCGCTTCTCCTCCTCGCTTAATAATCTTGCTATCGTATAATAAGCTTTAAAAGAGCAGTTAACCCGGCATCAAGAATCCAGAAAAAAACTCCCACCGCAAAGATAACAATAATAACAATACCTGTAAAAACCAGCAACTCACGCCTGGTAGGCCAGTTTACTTTTTTCAGCTCGATCCTGATATCGTGAAAAAAACGCTGGATTCTTCTCCCATAAGATCCCATTTCTTTCTCTTCTCCTTAAAAGGAATTTACCCAGTGCGCAACCGGTTTGTATTGCCCTCTATTTTGTCTCTTTATGCACGGTATGGGCACCACATCTGGGACAATATTTCTTCAATTCGATCCTATCAGGGTTGGTCTTTTTATTTTTAGTAGTAGAATAATTTCTTTCCTTACAATCTGTACAAGCCAGGGTTACATGAACACGCATCGCCGAAAGCACTCCTTTGACCTCGTTATTGCCACGAAATTCAATTTATCACAGATTGTTTACAATGTCAACATAAACAAAAAACACAAACAAAAGAGGTCAAACCTTTATTATAACCGCTGCTTTAAAAGCTTATACCTTCAGCCATATGATAAAAAACCGGGGCACCCGGCCCCGGTCTGATTGTGCGGCAAGGAACAAGTCAGTTTAAGGTTGTGGTTGTCCAAAGAAGCCTGGCGGTGATGAAGCCCCGCCGGTTTTATTCTATAATGGAGGCGACTACGCCGGCACCCACGGTGCGCCCGCCTTCACGGATGGCAAAACGCAGACCTTCCTCTATGGCAATGGGAGTAATCAGCTCGATCTCCATGGTGATGTTGTCACCGGGCATAACCATCTCCACACCCTCCGGTAACTTGATGGAGCCCGTCACATCGGTGGTCCTAAAATAAAACTGGGGACGATAACCA
>JAKORA010000388.1 GCA_029778075.1 Bacillota bacterium
CTGTATGCTGCTGTGAACACCGGCCGGCTTGAAGCCCGGCTTGAAGCAATTATAATTCGAAAGGCCCTCATTTATAAAGATGTTTTTCTGTCTTTCCCTTAGCAATTATATCATAAACTGCTGCTGTTATGCTGCTGTAGCAGTGAGGTGAATTTTCTCCCCAAAGCGCCGGATCAAAGGAAGATAAGAGGTTCATAAAACAAGTATCAATTAGAAATAAGCAGCCAATGCTTGTTAGGTAAAGTTTTAATAGCATTGACATTGCGATTATTTCCACTATACTATAATAGACAGTCAGAAAAATCTTGACTTCTGAGTTACATAGCTTCCGGAAAGGAGGGCCAATATTGAGGCTGCCGGAGTTTGAGTATTTTGAACCAGCTTATTTGGATGAGGCCATTGATCTACTGGAAAAACACGGCAATAATTGCACAGTAATTGCCGGTGGGACCGAGCTTGTAGTAGCCTTAAAACAAAGGTTGCAGAACCCCAAATATCTTATTAGCTTGGATAAAGTACCTTCTTTGAAAAATATTACGGATAAGGGGGATTCAATTAGCATAGGCCCGCTGTGTACCCTGGAGGAGATTATTAAATCCAAATTGATTGAAGAAAAGCTGCCCGCTTTAAGGAAGGCCGCCTGGGAGGTGGGTTCTCCGCTACTTCGTTCGGTAGCAACGATCGGCGGCAATATTTGCCTGAATACCAGGTGCCGCTTTTACAACCAATCCCTTTTCTGGCGTTCTTCCCGTGAAGCCTGTTTTAAAGCGGGGGGCGGCGTTTGCCATGTGGCTAAAAAGGAGAGCCGCTGTAATTCTGCCTTTGCTGCTGATCTACCCCCGGTTCTCATCTCCTATGGAGCAAAGATTAAGTTGAGAGGTGCTAAGGGAACCAGGGTTCTGCCGCTGGAAAGCTTTTATACCGGTGACGGCCGTTTTCCCAATGAGCTTTTAAAGGGAAGCAGAGAAATTTTGACGGAAATAGAGATACCCCTTCCACAGGGAAATTATGCCGGCAGCTATCATAAGTTCCGGCTCCGCGGCTCCATAGATTTCCCTCTGGTCGGAGCAGCGGTCCGGCTTAAAATAAATGAAGAAAAATTTTGTGAAGAAGCCCGCATAATTTTAACCGGTGTGGGCCCTGCGCCTGTTGAGGCCGGGGAAGCCTGCGCTCAGCTTGCCGGCCAAAAGTTAAGCGCTGATTTGATTTCTGCAGTAGCGGAAACGGCTGTTTCAGAGATACGTCCTTTTAAAACCACTCTGGTATCCCCAAGATATCACCAGAAGATGGCCAGGGTGGTTATGGCTGAAGCACTACGGGAAGCCGGAGGTTTTAAATAAAATGAAAAAAACAATTCATCTCGTAATAAATGATGAAGAGAAGAGCTTATCGGTTGATGTGAACAAAACCCTTTTGGAGGTTTTGCGTGAGGACCTGGGGCTAACCGGCACAAAAAGAGGCTGTAACCAGGGAGAATGCGGAGCCTGTACAGTTCTGCTCAACGGGAAACCTGTTAGTTCATGTTCTTTACTGGCGGTTAAGGCTGACGGCAAATCTATCGTCACAATTGAAGGTTTGGCCAAAGACGGCACCTTGCATCCTATCCAAAAAGCCTTTAATGAGAAAGGCGCCATTCAGTGCGGTTTCTGTACTCCGGGCATGATTCTGGTCACTAAAAGCCTCCTGGAACAAAACCCCAAACCTCAGTTGGCGGAGATAAAGGAGGCCATTTCGGGAAATATTTGCCGCTGCACGGGGTACGTAAAAATTATTGAAGCCATCTCTTCCCTGGTTGATTCTTGATTATATCTTTAATTTGAAAAAAGAAGGTGTATAATCATGAACAATTATAATATCGTTGGGAAAGGGATTCCCAGGGTGGACGGCCCGGCCAAAGCCACCGGCAAAGCCATATATACTGTCGATGTAGAGCTGCCGGGTATGCTTTACGCCAAAATACTAAGAAGTCCCTATCCCCATGCGCGTATTTTACATATAGATACCAGTGAAGCCGAGCGGTTGCCGGGGGTAAAAGCGGTTATCACCGGGCAGGAGTTCAGGGATGTAAGGTACGCCTTTGTTGATACACCCCGGTATCCGGCCGATGAGCATCCCCTGGCCGTTGACAAGGTTAGATATATCGGAGACGAGGTGGCGGCAGTCGCCGCTGAAAGTGAAGCTATTGCCGAAAAAGCGCTCTCTTTAATTAAAGTGGAATATGAAATCCTTCCCGGCGTTTTTACAGCGGAAGAAGCGATGAAACAGGAAGCACCTATGATCCATGACGAGCAGTTGGGAGGCACATCTGCCTGGGAGCAATGGGGAGTTGCTCAAAAAAAAGCCTCCCGGGAAACGGAAACCAGGGTCAACAATTTGAGCGGCCATACTTATGTCAGTTTTGGCGATGTGGAAAAAGGGTTTCGTGAAGCGGATTACGTGCGTGAAGACCGCTTTACCCTGGAGGCAACCGCACACTGTCCCATGGAGCCTCATGCGGCCGTGGCCAGCTATGACCCCCTGGAACAAAAACTTGATGTGTGGCTGTCCACCCAGGGTATTTTTCTAAAGAGATTCTTTTTAAGCAAAGTCCTCAAGATGCCGCCCAGTAAAATCAGAGTACATCATACTTTTGTCGGCGGAGCTTTCGGCGGGAAAATCGACCTTTTCCACTATGAATGCTGTGCGGCCTATCTCTCCATCAAGACGGGCCGGCCGGTTAAAATCGAGCTGGAGCGTGAAGAAGTGTTTATGACCACGCGCCAGCGCCACCCCATCATTGTCAAGATTAAGAGCGGCGTGAAAAAAGATGGAACCATCGTAGCCCAGGATATAAAGGTAATAGCTGACAACGGGGCTTACCGGGGCAGCGGGCCGGTCGTGATCTTCCTCTGCCACGGCTTTAGTTTTCCCATCTATAATATAGCAAACTACCGCTACGAGGGCTTTTCCGTTTACACGAACAACGGCATTCGCGGTCCGCAGCGGGGCCACGGCGCCCCACAAATAAGATTCTCCATCGACTCGCATATCGACCTGATTGCCAGGGATCTTGGCCTGGATCCCGTTGATATAATGTTAAAGAATGTCAGGCATAAAGGTGATGTGCTTCCCAACGGTGACCGGTTGGACAGTTGCGGTTTAACGGAGTGTATTGAGGGCGCCGCCAGGGCCATCGATTGGCAAAACAAACGGAGGCAATTCAAGCCCAGCGAAGATAACGGGCGCTACAGGCGCGGCGTAGGGATATCCCTTTGTTCCATGTTCAGCGGTGCCATGTACTATCCATTCGCCTCGGCGGCGGTCGTGACATTACATGACGACGGCACGGCTACTTTATTTACCGGGGCCCAGGATATAGGGCAGGGCAGCTATACCACCCTGTCACAGGTGCTGGCCGAAGAACTGGGAATCAGCATCGAGGATATCCGTGTGGTGGCCGGAGACACTGATCTTTGTCCCATAGATATCGGCAGTTTTTTAAGCGGCACCGCTCTGGTAACCGGCAATGCAGTCAAATTGGCTGCAGCAGATGCCAAGCGACAACTCCTGGAAGGCGCCGCCGATTTGCTGGGAACAGACGATATTGACCGGCTGGCTACCGGTGACAAAAAGATCTTTTTCAAAGATAACCCGGAACAATCGGTTTCTTTTCAACAGGCCATTCAGGCCAGCATATTAAAACAGGGCGGCAACCCCATTATCGGGCGAGGTTCTTATAAGGGATATCCCCGGACAGACCGCTATCCCAGTCTCGCCAAGGGAAAAGGATTATTTACAGGTGCTTATGGCTTTGCCGCCCAGGCAGCGGAGGTGGAGGTCGATACATTAACAGGAAAGGTTACACTGTTAAAGGCCGTTACTTTCCATGATTGCGGTTTCCCCCTTAACAAAACCATTGTCGAAGGGCAGGTGCAAGGCTGCGTTTCCATGGGGGCGGGCCAGGCTCTCTCCGAAGAGCTGGTTTTTGAAAACGGCCAGCTTTTCAATCCATCTTTTCTTACCTACCAAATTCCCGTCTCCCTCGATACTCCCGAATCTGTCGAGGAAATAGTGGCCACGATTGAACCCAGCGGCCCCTTTGGCGCGAAGGAGGTAGGCGAAGGGTCTGTCGCAGGAATTTTAGGAGCTATTGGGAATGCTGTTCATGATGCCATAGGAGTGCGTATCTACAGCTTGCCTATCACCCCCGAAAAAGTATTGCGGGCTTTGGGCAAAATATAACGACGGCTCACCGGTACAACTTGAAGGACGACTTGCTGGTAGACCATGTGACCAACAGATACGATAGGGTGGAGAGCATGCACGCGGCTGCCAAATATATTATGTTTTAAGAAATAAAAAGTAAAAAAGGGTAGAACCGGCCTAAAAAACCGGTTCTTTTTTTACCATGTTTTTGAGATTTTCTATAAGCGGAGTAAATCTTATTTATAAAATCTATTAGACAGCAGTGAAACTTTCATATAAAGTAAGGTACTGCTGACCAGCTTTTGGTGAGGTGTAGACAGTGACAACAGTTAGCAGCCCAGAAAAAAGCAATCACCCTGGAGAAAAAAAGAACCCCGGCCCTTTCCCCC
>JAKORA010000035.1 GCA_029778075.1 Bacillota bacterium
ACCGCTTCGTTTTTCAAGCTGAGCAGCACTGTTATGTCGTTCTCTGTCAAGAGCGGCGTGTTTTTCATCTTCCCGAGTTCTGCCAGCTTGGGTGCCAGCGCGGCCAGCAAGCGTTCTTTTTCCTCCTGTTCGCGCTCTTTTTGCTCAATCATCCGGGCAATGGCCTTACGCCCGATATAAGGTGTCTCGTAGCGCCGGGGGTTAAGCTGCCGGGCCACAAAATTGTGATACAGCATGCAGCTCGGAGTAATGGCTGTCCGATGGGCACGCAGCTCCTCCACTGTCTCGCATTTCACCACTCTTCCCAGCAGAAAATCTGCATAACTCCGTGCCAGAGGATCATCCGTCTCCACTTCTTCCGCCAGGCTGCCCGGCAAAACTTGCCTTTGCTGCTCCATCACTTTCTCCAGGTCCACCAGGCCGAGGTCAAAGAACTTTCTTTCAAACTTCAGCCGGTCATAGATGCGCAAGGCCTCGACAAAGTACTGGGGCTCGACGAGCAGATAAAATTTCTGCGAATGAAGGTAGGCTTCGACAGCGTTATGCCATTTTGGGTCCCTGACCTCCAGCAGCTCGGCAAAAATCCGGGGTTTAATCTCTTTTCCGTATTTCTCCGAGAGCTCCGCGGCGATGGCCTCCTGCAGCGCCAGCAGCGAGGGTGAATAGGGCTTGATCCCCCGCTTCAGACCCTGGAGCTCTCTGGCCAGCGTTTCTAGCCGCTTCTTGTATTCCTCCCTGGCCCGCTCCCAGGTAAAGTAGAACCTGTCCAGCCCGTCCGCAAATTGCTCCAGCGCACTTTTCAAGCCGGCCAGGCGGTCGTATTCCAGCAGGCTGTACTCCTGCCGTGCCGACTCCAGCAGGGCGAGCTCTTCTTTCATCCTGTCGGGTTCCGGAACAGGCCTTTCTTCGCCGGCGAGATTGCTTGCGCACCAGGTCGTAACCTCGCTCCAACTGCGCAGGTGCGCCTCCAGCATCCGGTGCAGGCGGCTTTCACTGTTTTTAATCCTCTCCAGTTTAGCCTCCAGGATCTCTTTTTCTCTGAGCAGATCCTGCTGTTGTTTATAAAGATCGGAGCGGGCACGCTCCTGCAGCAGCCTATCCCTTTGTCCCTGCAGCTCCGCCTGCTCCTCTTCACCGCGGGCGATAATCTCTTGCAGCCGGGCAATCCGCTCTCCCAGTTGACCAATCTCCTGCTCAAGTTCGCGCAGCTCATCCCCGCTTTTGTCCTCCCTGGACCTGTCAATCAGGTACTTCTGCACCAAAAATCTTTGCTCTTCTTCGCTGAAGGCCTCATACTGCCTGGCAATGCCCTCCAGCGCCTGCACCCGCTTCTCCACCAGGCCCAGCTCCTCTTCCAGTTGCTTATACTGGCGGATTGTCTCCTGCATGTGCGTGATATCCACTTCATTGGGCACATCGCAGACAAACTCCGTGATAAATCCTTTGATATCCATGATGGGCGAAAAAGGCACCGCTTTCTTAAAGAGGCGGAAGAACCTTTCATTCAGATGTCCGAGCACGCCGGCCATGACGTCGCGGTAATCTCTGTTGGTTTCAAAAAAATCATATTGCTTGGGGTAATGGTTATAGAAGTACGCCTTTAGTGTTTTTATATTCATAGGCACGTTATCTATACAAAAATGGTGCGAAGGGATCACATCTTTGAGGTAAAAAAACTGGTGTTTGATATCCCCGTCGCTGTAGGAGTCAAAGACCACGCCCAGGGAGAATCTCTTCTCCTCCACGGTATCCCTGAATTCCAGCACAATGTAGCTGCTGAAGTCCCTGTCTCCCCGCAGGTAAACGATATTGGCCTCCTCATCCTCGGCCACCTCGCCCCGCAAATAACCTTTTAAGGTGCGGTTGGACCTTTCATTGGCCGCCTTGTTAAAAAAATGGCCTGTGGTATCACCCAATAGCAGGAGTTGTAGGGCGTCGATAATGGTGGACTTGCCGGCTCCGTTCTTGCCGGTAAGGAAGTTGATGTCTTTAAACTCCAGCAGCTCATGGCGGATATAGTGCCAGTTAATCAAAAGCATCTTCTCCAGGCGTTTCATCCTCGTCCTCCTCTCCCAGCGCTTCTTCCTGACCCAGTTGGTCGTACAGCGCACAGATTTTTTCGTTAGTAACCAGAAAGATAATGGACGGGTAGATAATCAGCCTGGTTTCGGGACTTGTCCAGTTGCCGTCCAGGCGCTCGATAATATTATACCCTTTCAGGGTAGAGAAGCAGTCCCGCAGCATCTTATCAGAAGGTTTCCGTTCCAGGAGGCCCAGATAATGCATCTTTTCCACCACTTCGCCAACGGAGGTCATAACTTCCTTGTGTATGGACAGCTTTTCCATCTGCTCTTCGTAGATCAGGCGCAGCACATACAAAAAGAAGGTTGTGTTTTTGTCGATACGCTTGCGGTTATATTCGTAACGGTTATATAGAGCGGCCACGCCGCTGTGAGCATCCAGTTGAATATCCCAGCCGATAACATTTAAATAGCGCTGGAAAAGTGAGCGATGCCTCTCCAGGAACCTGTAATCCCTGTTGATGACAATATTCTTGCTCCGGGGATCCACCTCGTCACGCACAATAAACGTCTTCTGCATGAGAATGTTGACGATCCGTGCAAACATCTCCCGGTCTTTTTCACTCAACTGCTCCCATTCATTTTCCCACATCGGCAAACCTCGTTTCCCTGGCGATTACCAGCTCGGGCAGCCGGTAGCCGTCCACATAAAGATACCCCTCCTTGAACTCTACCCGGTACGGCAGCCCCTTTTCATCGTTTTTCACCACAGCCAGCAGCAGCTTAATAAAATCGTCATCCGAGAGCAGCCTCAGCTCCTCCGTGGTCAGGCTGTATCTCTCACCCAGTTGCTCCAGGATAAAGCGGATAATTTTTTGATGAGAGTATACTTTCTGCAGCCTCTTTTTGAAATCATCAGTCTCTTCCCTGATATCCTCCTCGGTAACCGTTACTTGCTCCTCTGCCAGCGGTTGGTGTTCTCTTTTCTTTGGTTCGCTGTAAAGGGAAAACTCATCCACATAGCCCACCGTGTACAGCGGCAACTCCTCAGCCATCTTTCTGGCCAGTGGGGAGCTTTCCCGGCGTATCTCCGGCAGCGCCTTTAATAACTCTACCAGCTTGCCCTTTATGTCCCTGTCTGTATTCAGGCAGTACTGCATCCTCTCCACGGACGCCCGGGTATACCCGGCATTTTTCCGATCTATCTGCTCCAGCAGTTCGTCCAATCGATCATAAATGTCCAAAATCTCCCCAATCATACTGATAACCCGCCCGCGCGCTTCCCCTTTCTCCGCGTGCTCCCCGCGCCTGACCGCCGTCTCAGCCAGCTCACTCAGCACGCCGGGGTCGCGTAGCCATTCTTTTAGAATGCCGAGAATACGTTGCTTAAAACGCGGCACACTGTCAAAGGTTTTCAGCGGATGGTAGATCTTGTCCGAAATAAGCAGCCTGAACCTGTCAAAATGATCAGCCAGGATCTCTTTCACTTCCAACTGCTCCTGCAGGCGCTGATGATACAAACGGATATTATCGAGCAGCTCTCTTAAATTTGCCCAGAGCTGCAGCGTTGCCTGATGCGCAAACTTAAGCGCATCGTACATATGCTCGTCCCGCTCCTGGTTGGCTGTTTTTAAACTGGAATAGGTGGAATAAACATACCCGTTGTACTCCACGGGTTTCCCGTGCAGAATATCATAAAACAGGTTAAGCAGCTTGCTGGCGTAACCGGGGAGCACATAACACTCTTCAAAGGAGGAAATATCCGGTTCCAGCTCCAGCCATCCCGTTTCCAAAAATTTCCGCAACAGAAAGTGAGCCCTGCCGGATAGATTAATCTCCTCTTCCAGCCCGTACAGTTCGCCTTCCTCGCACTGCAGCTCCAGCATCCTGTTTTCCATGTTGGCCACGAGCCGCGACACCAGTTCCGCCTTCTTCAGCCGTGTCTCCTGCCTATACTGTCGGTACAGCACCAGTAGCGCCTCCACGTATATCTCCCTGTTGGGCGAAGAAAAGAGCGAAAAGAAATTGTACGGGAACACATCAAAAAAATTCATTCCACCGGCCCTTTCCAAATAATACTGTAATTCTTTTGATAGCCTCAATTTCTATATTTCTTTATACAATGACAAAAACCTGCCAAACCATGAGACAACGACACCGGCCTTTTTTCCGGCAAAATAGAAGTCGCGACAAGACATACCGCGAACGAGTAGCGTACAGCGCAGAGTATTAAGCAAAAGCTATGCCTGCCCGGTATTTTTTCCCTTTGTTGTGATTGTTATAACAGGAGGTTTTTTATTAAGGGAACGGCTTCCTTTGTCAGGCCGGCAGCGATAATCTGGATGGCTTCTTATGATTTCCCGTGGGTTTCAGGGAATAAAAACTCAATTTTCCCCTCCACAATTTTCAGGGCAGCGTCAAACTTGTTGCCCCTTTTGCCGGTAAACCCCTTGATTGTTTTGGTCTGCCCCTTTTCCAGCAGGTCCCTGACCTGCTTTTCGGACAGCTTCCTCCCGGCTATCTTTCCCAGGAAAAATTTACAACCCTTATCCTTCCAGGCACTGCAGCCATAGCCCTTCCTGTTTTTGATTACACCGGCCCCGCAGAGGGGGCACCTGCCGATGGACTTCCCGGCAGCGGCGGAAACGGCGATGCTCGCGCTCTCCCTGGCTATTTCCACCAGTTCTTTGGTGTACTGCTTGATTTCGGCCATATACTTTTCCGCTGCCAGTTTTCCCCTCTCGATATCGTACAGCTTTTTCTCCCATTCTCCGGTCAATTCAGGGCTTTTCAGCTTCTCCGGCATGATCTCCATCAGGGCCATCCCTTTTGGCGTAGGATAAAGCGTTTTCCCTTTCCTTTCGATGTAGCCAACCTTGAGCAGCCTTTCCAGGATTGCCGCCCTGGTCGCCGGGGTGCCCAGCCCGTTCTCTTTCATGCGCTCCCTGAGTTCCTCATCATCGACCAGTTTCCCGGCGTTTTCCATGGCGCTGAGCAGGGTCGCCTCAGTGTATCTTTTCGGCGGCTTGGTCTGCTTTCGCTTGATTATAACCTCCTGGACGCTTACCTGCTCTCCCTTCTCCACCGCCGGCAGAGTTTGTTCCTGATTTTCCTGCTCTTCCTGATCTTCACGGCCTTCATTGTCTGCCCTACCTGGCCGCCCCCCCTCTTGTTCCTTTTCGGCCGCAGCATAGAGCTCCTTCCATCCCGCCTGCCTTACTGTTTTACCCCTGCTGAGAAAATTTTCCCCTTCAATCTCAACCGTAATCGCCGTGACGGTAAAGAGGTGTTCAGGGTAAAAACCGGCAATAAAGCGCCTGGCGACGAGATCGTATATCCTGGCTTCATCTCCGGCCAGGGCCCGGTTCTCCCCGGTGGGGATGAGGGCATGATGATCCGTGACCTTTGCATCATTCACGGCCCTGGCCTGCATAGACCAGTTTTGCAGTTTAACCGGATCAGTATAGCGGCTGTAGCCCTTCAGCTTCAGCAGGATTTCTAATGTGTCGATATCGCTGGAGAGATACCGGCAGTTTGTCCGCGGGTAGGTAATCAGCTTCTTTTCATATAAGGATTGTGCCAGGTCGAGCACCTGCTGCGCGGAATAACCGTAGATTTTGTTTCCGTCTCTTTGCAGTTCGGTCAGGTCGTAGGGAAGAGGAGGCGGCTCTTTTTTCTCTTCGTGCTTGACACCGGTAATGGTTCCGGTTTTTCCCTCTACCTTCTTTTTAACCGCTTCGGCTTTGGACTGCTCAAAAGTTCTGCCGTCAGCATCACCTTCCCATTTCCCGGTAAAGCCTTCGCGGTATGCAGCCAGCACTTCCCAGTAGTCCTTCGGGACAAAGTCCCGGATCTCTTTTTCCCGGTTCACCAGCAGCGCCAGCGTCGGCGTCTGCACCCTGCCCACGGAGAGCAACTCCCTGTGCCGGACAGTAAAAGCGCGCGTGGCGTTCAGTCCGACCAGCCAGTCGGCCTCACTTCTACACCTGGCGGCGTGGTAGAGGTTTTCATACTCGCTGCCGGGTTTCAGCCTGGAGAATCCCTCCCTGATGGCGGTATCGGTCAGGCTGCTTATCCACAAGCGTTTGACTGGCTTTGTGCAGCCGGCCAGCTCATAGATATACCGGAAGATCAGCTCACCTTCTCTTCCGGCATCGGTAGCACTGATCACTTCGCCGATGTCTTTTCTGTTATACAGTTCCTGGACAATCTTGAACTGTGCTGCAGTGCTTTCCACCGGTTTTAGCTGCATTTTGTCCGGGATTACCGGCAAATCTTCCGTCCGCCATTTCTTAAGCCCGGGGTCGTACTCTTCCGGCATCTTCAACCTCACCAGGTGCCCGATGGCCCAGGTGACAACATATTTGTCGCCTTCGATGTAGCCGTTTTTCTTTTCCCGGCAGCCCAGCACTCTGGCAATATCCCGGCCAACGCTGGGCTTTTCGGCTAT
>JAKORA010000036.1 GCA_029778075.1 Bacillota bacterium
GATAAAATTGTTGTTACGGAAACGAGAGAGATTAACCTAGCCGATGGCGCAGAAATAAAGGATTTAAAGCGAAAACTCAGGACGGAGCTTGGAAGCATTGTCCGAAGCGTGAAGTCTCTCAAGGATCGGGCAGATGAAATTAAGGGGATACTGGAAGAGATTGAAAGGCAGGAAAAAGAAGCAGGGCCAGTTAAAGACCCTGCTTGAGTATAACATAGAAAGTTTATTCTGGCAAATTCAGTTCAATTAGAGCCGCAAGGCTCTTTTTTAATTCTTCCGGGGAGGTGGTTTATAGATGATGGAACAAAGCTATTCGAGATGGCAAAAGCTCATGGAAAGAGCAAAGAGGGAAAACTGGGGTATGCTTCCCAGCCCGCCTGACGAGCGTGACTGGCCGCTGAGCAGAATAGCAGTGCCCGTTGCTTTGCCCCGGAGCGTCCGGCTGGACAGCCTCATATACCGTATCAAAGATCAAGGTCAGTGTGGCACCTGCGTCGGAAAGGCTGTCTCCAGTGCTACAGAGACCGGATATAAACAAAAAAAGAAACTACCGAAAGAGGGATTAAGCTCCCTCTTTATTTATGCTCGGGCAAAACAGGAAGACGGAATTCCAGATGTTCAGGGGACTTATCCTCGGGTGGCACTAAAAATAGCGCAAAAAGAAGGAACAGTCCCTGAATCAATATTCCCTTACGTGCTGTTGCGGGATTGCAACAAGCCGCCTATTCCTTCAGAAAGCATACAAGCTCATGCCGAATATAAAATTAAGGCTTATGCCAGGCTCTGGACCCTTGAGGAAATTAAACAGGCTCTGGCTAGCGGGAAAATTGTTGTCGGTGGGATTCTTGTTACGAATTCATTCGTGGATTGGAATGGACAAAATACGATCAGTGTTCCGGAAGGTATAATTTTGGGAGCTCACGCTGTAGTATTCTGTGGATATGATGACGAGAGAAAAGCCATAAGAGGTGTAAACTCATGGGGGCTTCAGTGGGGTGATAAAGGCTTTTTCTGGCTTAGTTACGACTTTTTCTCTTGGCAAAGCGACATCGGTATGGCGGGACTACTGGAAGCTTGGGCGGTGGAGTTTGAAGAAATTCTGCAGCCGCCACAGAAAATCGAGCTCTGGATAGACAGGCCCATTGCAATAGTGAACGGGGCGGAGGTAATGATTGACCCAGCGAATCCCAAAGTAGTGCCGAAGATAATTGAGGGTCGCACCATGCTGCCGGCCAGGTTTATTGCCGAGTCACTGGGGAAAAAAGTTAGCTGGGCCAGTAAAGAGCGTAAGGTAACTATCGAATAAAGGGGGACTGCCCGATGGATAACAAAGAATATCTTTCAAAAGCGGAGTTTTATCAATATATGGGGGATTTCCGGCAGGAACTGGAGAAGCGGCTAACACGGCTGGAAAGCAAAATCGCAAACGGAAAGAGCAACAACCCGGGTAACAGAGAAAAACTTATTTATATCCTTATCGGGGCAGTCCTTGTCCTCGCCGGAGCCACGGCGGGGACGAAGCTTTTCGGGGGGCTGTTTTAGATGGAAATAATCAAAGACTTTATTCCTGAAAACAGAAAGAATCGTCCGGGGATACCAATGAATCCGAAATGGATCACAATCCACGACACAGCAAACACCAGGACAGGAGCTGATGCCTTTGCCCATGCAGAGTATCTTAAAGGCGACGAAGCGGAGAGCAAGCCCGTATCCTGGCATTTTTCTGTGGATGGAGGAAGTATAGCGAAAGACGGTACAGTTAAGCCGCCGCAAATATATCAGCATTTACCAACGGACGAGATAGGCTGGCACGCAGGCGACGGGCATGGAGCGGGAAACATGGCAAGCATAGGAGTAGAAATTTGTGAAAACATCGACGGCGACAGGGCGAGGGCAGAGGCGCTGGCAGCGGAGCTTGTGGCCTGGCTGTGCAAGCAGTATAACATTCCGGTATTAAACGTGGTACAGCATAGCAACTGGGCTAAAAAGGACTGCCCTAGGGTGTTGCGGAACCGGCCTGGCGGCTGGGACAATTTTATAGCACAGGTGAAGATGAATATGGAGAAAACGGAACCTCCCGAGTGGAAAGTAGTCGGGCTGAAGTGGCTTGAGGAAAACGGATTCATTACTCCTGGTCGATGGAAGGCGGAAGATCAGCTTGATATGGGGACGTTGGGAGTAATATTATCACGGCTAACCATTACCGGAAAGCGAGGTGAGAAGTAAATGGACATTGAGCTTATCGGCGGAATTTCGGCTGTTCTGATTATTGTCGGACTTATTCAGGCATTGAAAAATTTCGGCTTAGACACGAAAATGGCCCCAGTCGTAGCAATTATTCTTGGCCTGGCCACATCCTTTGGGCTGAGCTATTATGGAGAAACGAAAGCATTTGAAGCTGTAGTGCTAGGCCTAGCAGTAGGGTTGTCGGCAGTAGGGCTTTATAGCGGGACAAAAAACACCGTCGAGAAATTTCGCAGCGAGGATTAGGTGCCCAGGGTGCAACAGCAGAAAAATTTATACGGCAATGATTGATTCGCGGGTTCAAAAATTCTATCGTTGCGAACGGTGCAGTTATTTTTTCGTAAAGACGAAGCGGGGTGAGAGGCCCCGCTTTTTTTGTTATTTTTTTATATTTTAGAAAGCGTTTTGTTCCCACCCGAGCGGTTAAAGGAGTTCCGGATCACCAGAGACTGCGGCGCGGATTTTTTGCTCTGGGGTGAGTTCGTTGTAACCTTCTTCTAGAAAATAGCTGACATTTATTTTAAATATTTTTGCCATTAATTGAAGGGTTTCTA
>JAKORA010000389.1 GCA_029778075.1 Bacillota bacterium
AGAAAAAAAAAGCGGGGAACTGCAACAGTTAGCGTTAAAAGCCCGCAGCGAGCTGCACAAAGCGCAGGGGGAGCTGCAGCAGCTAACCCGGCAGCGGGAGGAGTTGGTGCGGGCCATCGACAGCGATCTGCTGAAAAAGTACCGGGAGCTATCCAGCAGGTTGCAGGGCGGCAGGTGCATCTCCCTGGTTAAAGGGGGCTTTTGCGGCATCTGCAATGTATCGCTGCCCTCCTCTTTCAGGGCGCGCCTGCTTACGCCGGGAGAACTGGTTTTCTGTGAAAATTGCGGCTCTCTGCTGGTCAGCGGAGATTAAAAGAGCAAGCCGGATAGAGAGGATGGGCAGTAATGGACAGGGCTAGGAAAAGCAGTAAAAAAAGCAAAAGAATAAAGAGCGCCTTTCGAAAGTATTTTTATGTTTTTATGGCGCTCCTTCTGGTAGGAGGCCTGATAGCAAGCGCAACGGCCGGACTATTCAATTTCTACTCGGGCAACTTATTTTCTTCTGCAGAAGAAGACAACGATTACCTGGCGGCTCTCAAGCAGCTAGCCTCCTCCCTGGAGGAATCGCTACAGGAGAGTCCCGGTGATACCAAGAAAAAGGCTGAACTTGCCAGCGCCTATTTTGAGTTGGCCATGTATTACAGCGGGCAGGGACCGGAAGGTGAGGATAAAGAAGGCTACGCTGCCAAAAGCAAGGCGCTTCTGCTGGAGGCGATGGAAGAAGGTCTCCTGGAACCCTGGATAACTTTCCGGATCGCCCTCCTGGCACTGTTACAAAAGGATGACGCTCAAGCGGAGGAGTATTTAAAGAAAACGCTTGAGCTCGATGAAAATTTGTCCGAGGCACATTTCTATTATGCCGCTTTTCTCTCTGCCAGGGAGAGGGCGGATGAGGCCAGGGAGCACTGGGAAAAGGTGCTGGAGCTGGAGGAAGAAGGCTCTTACCTGGCGCAAACGGCAGAGTATTATTTAAATCAACAGGAAGAGGAGCAGAAGAAACAACAAGAAGAGGAGCAGAAGCAGAACTAACTGAATAAGCGAGTGCACCCGGACGGCAAGAAAGGGTTGGTTTAAATGACCGTGAAGAGAAGGGGAACTCTCGCCCTGATAGGCTGTTCGGCCGCTATATTCTGGCCGGGAGCTTTGATTTTCGGTTATTCTGGTGTAATGGCTCCCTACTGGCAGGATATGTTTTCTGTGGGGCGCGGCGCCATTGGCAACACATTGTTTTTTGTTCTGGCCGCGCTGGGGATTTTCATGTTTTTTGTGGGCCGCTGGCAGGAAAAAGTGGGAACAAGGGTCATGATCAGCATAGGAGCGCTCATCTGCGGATTTAATGTCCTGATTGCCGCTTTTGCCTCCAATCTTTATTTCATCTACCTCTGGGCTTTTTTAAACGGCACCGCCTCCAGCTTTATTTACACCCCTGCACTAACATCGGTACAGCGATGGTTTGTGGAGAGACGAGGCCTTGTTTCCGGTGTGGTAAATTTGGTATTCGGCATCTCGGCAGCGATTATGACTCCTGTATTCACCGTCATGCTCCACTCCATGGGCTATAAATCCATGAATATGCTAATTGCCGTTATAAGCCTGCTGGTGGGGCTGGCAGCAGCGCAGTTTACGGAAACCCCGGAAAGAGTAAAGCACCTACCGCAGGCAGAGCGACGGGGAGAGACAATCTCTGGGCTCCGGGCAGCTCCGGGCCATTCTTTAACGGTACGAGAAAGCCTTAAAACCAGGAGTTTTTGGTTCCTCTGGCTAACATGGGCCCTGCAGGGGGCGGCGGGAATTGCCATGGTAAGCCTGGCGGTTACCTTCGGCCTGGCCAGGGGGTTCTCTATGGAGTCGGCGGTTATTATTTTAACTTCCTTTAACCTGGCCAGCGGCCTCAGCCGCATTTTAACGGGGTATATCTCCGATCTGGCCGGCAGGAATCTTACCATGAGCATCTCTTTCTTTACGGCCGGGTTTGCCTATTGTGCGCTGCCGTATTTTAGTAACCTGGCAGTTTTAAGCCTGCTTGCCGCTCTGGTAGGTTTTGCTTTTGGGACGCTTTTTGCTGTTTCTGCCCCCCTGGTTTCGGACTGTTTCGGCCTTAAGCATTTCGGTGCTATTTTTGGATTGGTCTTTACTGCTTACGGCTTTATTTCGGGGGCGCTGGGACCCTCGCTGAGCGGCTATCTGCTGGATATAACGGCGGGCAATTTCCTTGTCGTCTTTACTTACCTGGGGATTTTCTGCCTGTTGTCGGGAT
>JAKORA010000390.1 GCA_029778075.1 Bacillota bacterium
TAGCTCATCCCCAACGCCCGAAAATATTCACACCGCCCCACCTCAAACCAGACAAAATAGTTGGCATAGTAGGCCACGCCCATCTGGTCCGTATCTTTATAACGCACCCTTACAGTAGTTTCATTGTATTTCATTGCGCATAATCCCCTCTCTTACCTTAAGCTCCGCCCGACGGCATACTATGCCCCACTGTTAGTTGACTCTGGCGCGCCCGCGGTAAATCAAACCTCTCACAGCGTCGACAGTAACCAGCAGGCCCGTCGCTAGTTTCCTGGTTGCGCCCGCCGCTCCTACGATTACAGGTTTGCCGAGGTTTAAACCCACGATGGCTGCATGAGAAGTCAGCCCTCCCGTTTCAGTAATAATCGCGGCGGCTTTTTCCATGGCCGGCACAAAGTCCTTATCAGTGGAGGTACTTACCAGGATCTGGCCATCTTCCATATCCAGGGCCTCTTCCGGAGTCAGCGCTACGTGAACAACACCGGTTACAGCCGTTTTGCCGATCCCTTGCCCCGAGATAATCACCTCTCCAACAGTATCAATACGCATAAAATTTGTTGTTCCTGGCACACCCACCGGCACTCCTGCTGTCAGAATTACGAGATCGCCGCTCTGGATCAGCCCTGCTTCCAGCGCCACCTTTATGGAGGTATTAAATGTTTCATCAGTAGTGGAGGTGGGCGGGCACAGCAAAGGGTAAACCCCCCAGGTAAGAGTAAGGGCGGAGGCAACCTTGGCCGAAGGAGTTACGGCAATAATCGGAGCTTTGGGCTTGTACTTGGAGACCATCCGTGCTGTATGCCCCGAATGGGTAGCAGAAATGATGGCCGCTACACCCAGATCCTGAGCGGCACGGCAGGTTGCATAGCTAATCGCATCGGTTACGGAATTTTGCAGGGCCGGCTCCAGTTTTTCCAGTATCGCCCTGTATTCCAACGCCTTCTCCGTTCTCGCGGCGATTCTGGCCATGGTCTCTACGGCTTCTGCCGGAAAAGCTCCAGAAGCTGTTTCGCCGGAAAGCATCACGGCATCAGTGCCGTCAAAGATTGCATTGGCCACATCGCTGGCTTCGGCTCTGGTCGGCCTGGGATGGCGTATCATGGAATCAAGCATCTGTGTCGCTGTGATCACAGGTTTCCCGGCACGGTTACAGGCAGCAATAATTTTTTTCTGCACCAGGGGCACATCCTCGGCCGGTATTTCCACCCCCAGATCTCCCCGGGCGACCATAATACCGTCAGCCACCTGCAGTATTTCGTGGAAGTTTTTCACCCCTTCAGCATTCTCTATCTTCGCTATGAGTTTGACAGTGGAGCTGCTCTTTTCCAACAGGCGCCTGATCGCCAGTACATCTGCCGCCCGACGGATGAAGGAAGCGGCGATAAAGTCAATATCCTGCTGCAGGGCAAAAGCAATATCTTCTTCGTCTGCAGCCGTAAGAACGGGGAGATTTATGTAAACACCGGGCACATTTATCCCTTTATATGAGGAAATAGTGCCACCGTGAATTACCAGTGTCTCTATTTCCGTGGAAGTTATTTTTTCTACCCTGAGCTCGATCAAACCGTCATCCAGCAAGATCCGCGTGCCGGGACGCACATCACCGGGAAGCCCTTGATAAGTAATGCTGACCCTGCGGCTGTCTCCATCCACCTCCTTTGTCGTCAAGGTAAAGCGCTCTCCTTCCTGCAGCTCCACCTTTCCTTCGCGGAAAGCTTTTATTCTGATTTCCGGACCACGTGTATCGACCAGTATACCTACCCGTTTATGCAACAGCCGGCTTGCTTCCTTAATTTTTCTTATCCTTTCTTCGTGTTCCAGGTGAGTGCCGTGAGAAAAATTTAACCTGGCCACATCCATGCCCCGCCGGATAAACTCCTTGATAGTTTCCAGGTCCTCCGAGGCCGGACCGATGGTACAGACTATTTTGGTTCTTCTCATCAGTGCATCCCCCTATTAAATAGCCAGGATACCGGCCAACTGATAATCGCTCCATGAAAATTCTTTACTGCTGGCAAACATTTCATTAAAAGGTATAGCCTTTATCTCTCCTTTGAAGTATCCGACAAAATAATTGCCCTTGCCCTCCAGAAGCAGATCCACAGCCTTTGCTCCCATCCGGCTGGCCAGAATACGGTCAAAAGCTGTAGGCGTTCCACCTCTTTGCAGATGTCCCAGAATGGCGACCCTTACCTCTTGCTGCGTAAGTCTTTTAATTTCATCTGCTACATGCATTGCACTGGCCGCTCCCTCGGCCACGAGAATGATACTGTGCAGCTTGCCCCTTTGCACCCCTCTCATCAAACGCCTGCACACCTCCGCCATATCGAAGGGAACTTCGGGGATAATAATGGATTCCGCCCCCCCGGCAAGGCCGGCCGCTAAAGCAATATATCCCGTATTACGACCCATAACCTCAATTACGTAAGTGCGCTCATGTGAGGTAGCCGTATCCCTAACCTTGTTGATGGCATCAGTTACTGTATTTACGGCGGTATCAAAGCCAATACAAAAATCAGTGCAAGGAATGTCGTTATCGATGGTGGCAGGAACCCCAACAGCAAGAAAACCGGCATCTCCCAGAACCTTTGCTCCTTTGAAGGAACCATCACCGCCGATAATTACCAGCCCTTCGATTTTTTCATCTTTCAAAAATCTCACCGCTTTTTCCTGGCCCTCCGATGTAAGAAATTCCGGGCTTCTGGCCGTATGGAGGATTGTCCCTCCCCGGTGAACAATATCAGCGACGGAGCCAAGCTGCATGGGAATGGCTTCCCTGTTAATCAAACCGGCAAAACCGCGCCTTACCCCATATATCTCCAAACCGTGATAAATACTCTTGCGCACTACAGCCCTGATGGCGGCATTCATTCCAGGGGCATCGCCCCCGCTGGTTAAAACAGCAATTTTTTTCAAGCCTTTTATCCCTCCAATAACGACTCAGTCAGCACCCAAAGAGCAAAAGCAAAGGCAGCTCCTGGATAAGAACTTAACTTTTCGCTTTTACATCATCTCTCCTGTTGCCTGAAGCTGTTTTCTTTTTCAGTATTAGCGGAAAGTGGTATTTTACTCACATAAAATTCAACCCGCTTCCAGGGCCCGGCTCTTCAAACAGTCCGGCCCCAGCAACTCCCGGATACGCCGGTAAAGCTCGTCATCCTCTCTGACCCAGCATTCCTGGCCTGTAAGGAGCAGCTTGCCGCTTTTCTCAAAATAAAGGTAAACGGGCGTCCCCCCGGGATAAGAGGAGAGTATATCCTTCAAAGCAACCAGTTCTCCCAGAGGTTTCTCCCCCTCAATTCTGATAAAAAGCTGGCTTGGTTCCACAGGGAAAAACAATATATCCTTACAGATAATTTTAACCTCTTCTTCCTCTTTATAATCAGTGCTCCCGCGAATAAGGACAACTCTGTCCTCCTGCAGATCTTGCTGGTATTTCTCATGAACGTCGCTAAAAACTACCACCTCAACTTCCCCGGTCAGGTCCTCCAGCTTCAGGAACGACATGGGGCGCCCTTTCTTTGTATAAATTGTCCGCACAGCGCTGATCATTCCGGCAACGGCAACACTGCGGCGATCGCCTACCTCGCTGAGCTCGGCAATGGAGACTACACCGCGGAGGTTTTCCATAATGAGGCTGTACTGGTTTAAAGGATGTCCGGAGATATAAAGGCCGACCATCTCTTTCTCCAGGAGAAGTTTTTCCTTGGGAGAAAATTCCGGTATAGGAGGAAGGTCGTCACTGACGCTCACATGGCTTGCTGTATCGCCCAAATAGGAAAACATGGAAATCTGGCCGTTCAGCCTGTCCTTTTGTAGCTGGTGTCCTTTGTTCAGGGCCTCATCCATGATATTCAGGTACTGTGAGCGTAGCCCCCCCAACGAATCAAAAGCACCGCTTTTGATTAAACTTTCCACTACTTTGCGGTTGCAGGTACGCAGATCCACTTTGTTGCAGAAGTCCTGGAGGCCCGCAAATTTACCTTCCTTTTCCCTGGTCTCGATAATCGTTTCTATCGCTGTTCTGCCCACGTTTTTAACAGCAGCCAACCCGAAACGGATGCGTTTTTCGCCCACCACGGTAAAGTTGACGTCACTTTCATTAACATCGGGCGGCAGTATTTCTATACCCTGGCGGCGGCAGTCCGCAATATAGAGCGCCACTTTTTCACTGCTGGACATTACCCCGGTCAGCAAGGCCGCCATAAACTCCAGAGGGTAGTTGGCCTTTAAATAGGCCGTCTGATAAGCAATAAGGGCATACGCAGCGGCATGGGACTTATTAAAACCGTAAGAGGCAAACTTGACGATAAGATCATAAAGATCCTCACCCAGTTTTTTAGGATACCCTTTTTTTACAACACCCTGGACAAAAATTAACCTCTGCTCATCCAGGATCTCTTTTTTCTTCTTGCCGATGGCGCGCCGTAAAAGATCAGCCTGTCCTAAGGTGAACCCCGCCATCCGGGCAGCTACTTCCATAATCTGCTCCTGGTAAACCATGACCCCGTAAGTCTCTTTAAGAACCTGCTCCAGATCGGGATGCAAATATTTAATAGGCTTTTGCCCGTGCTTGCTTTCAATAAATACGGGAATCTGCTCCATAGGGCCGGGACGGTAGAGCGCCACCACGGCGATAATGTCTTCAAATTTACTCGGCCGCAACTCCCGCAGGACGGAGCGCATACCGCTGCTTTCCAACTGGAAAACACCTGCTGTTTCTCCCTGTGACAGCAGTTCATAGGTTCGGGCATCATCCAGAGGGATGGTTTCCAGGCGAAGCTTTTCATTTTCGCCCCGCCGCATATTTATCTGCCGGAGGGCTTCCCCCATAATTGTTAAAGTGCGCAGGCCCAGGAAATCCATTTTCAGCAAGCCCAGCTCTTCCAGTATGTTCATGGGAAACTGCGTGACAACGGTGTTATCGGCGGTCTTTTGCATGGGCACATGCTCAACAAGGGGCTCTCCTGAGATGACCACGCCGGCAGCGTGGGTTGAAGCATGCCTGGGCAGCCCTTCCAAAGCCCTGGAAGTATCCAACAGAAGACGGATGCGCTCATCATTCTTGTAAAGCTCGGCAAGTTCCTTATTCATCTCCAGCGCCCTGTCTATACTCATGCCTGGTTCAAAAGGGATCATTTTGGCGATACGGTCTGTTTCTCCATAAGAAAAGTTCAGCGCTCTTCCTACATCCCGCACCGCCAGCCTTGCCGCCATGGTCCCGAAGGTTATGATTTGCGCCACCCTATCCTCACCATATTTTTCCACTACATAGCGAATAACTTCATCACGACGCTCATAACAAAAATCAATATCAATATCCGGCATAGTAACTCTCTCAGGATTCAAAAATCTCTCGAATAGCAGCCCATAGCGCAGTGGATCGATATTGGTAATGGAGAGGGCATAAGCCACCAGGCTCCCGGCGGCCGAGCCCCTGCCCGGCCCTACGAGAATCCCGTTTTTATGCGCAAAACGCACAAAATCCCAGACGATTAGGAAATAGCCGGCAAAGCCCATCTTGTTAATGACATCAAGTTCATAATCAAGTCGTTCCTTCAGCTCTGTTGTTACCTGCGGGTATTTTTGGGCCAAACCTTCGTAGCAAAGGGCTCTAAGGTATTCTCCGGCGTCCCGGTAGGGAGGGGGTATATCATAAGGGGGCAGGTGCATCCTGTCAAAAGAAAAATCAAGCTCCACCTCAGCGGCAATCCTCAGGGTATTTTCCAGAACTTCGGAGGGGAAAGTATTAAACGTTTCCTTCATTTCTTCCGCATCTTTAAAATAAAACTCGCTCCCCTCAAATTTTAGTCTGTTGGGATCCTCAACGCTCTTGCCTGTCTGGATACACAATAGAACGTCGTGGGCTGCGGCGTCACTCCGCTCCAGGTAATGTACATCGTTAGTGGCTACAAGAGGAATCCCTGTTTTCTCTCCCAGCTTTAACAGTTTCTGGTTGAGCTCCTTCTGGTCGGCAAGTCCGTGATCCTGCAATTCGAGATAAAAATTGCCGGGCCCAAAAGTGTCCCGGTACCAGAGCGCGGCCTGCAAAGCCCTCTCTTCCTCCCCGGCCAGGAGGAGTTCCGGAATCTCCCCGGCCATACAGGCGCTCAAAGCAATGAGCCCTTCATTATATTTCTCAAGCAGTTCCCTGTCTACCCGCGGCTTGTAGTAAAAGCCCTCCAGGTAACCCGCTGTAACGATTTTCATAAGATTGCGGTATCCCTGCAGATTTTTAGCGAGAAGCACAAGGTGATATTTAAAGTCGTCACGTCCCGGCTCTTTTTGAAAACGGCTTCTGGGGGCAACGTACACCTCGCAACCCAAAATGGGTTTTATGCCGCTTTGCTTCGCAGCCTTGTAAAAGTCAATAACACCGTACATGCTGCCATGATCTGTAATGGCAACAGCCGGCATTCCCAGTTTCTGAGCCTTCTCCACTAATTTAACGATTCGTGCCGCCCCGTCAAGAAGACTGTATTCTGTATGAACATGCAAATGAACAAACAAATGAGTTCCTCCAAACAACTTTTTCTTTGTATTTATCTGGTATAGTATTTCGACTTCTCTCGGAAAAACCCTTTACTATTTTTCCAA
>JAKORA010000391.1 GCA_029778075.1 Bacillota bacterium
TCTCCTCCAACTGGGTAAAATCTCCCGACTCTTTTAGTGCTTCAAAAATTCCTTGGGCTAATAACAGGACTACAATTACTATCTGGCGAATCTTAAACATGGATGAGACCTCTGCTCCTTTCTTGGGAGTTCGGCTGAGTCACCGATAGAGGTCTCATTCTCTATTCAACCCCTATTCACCTACTAAAAATGTACACAACCTTTTTTGTCTGAGCTGATGCATGAAAATAATGGCAAAATAAGGATCTACGCAAATAGTCTTTATCGTTATGGCCCTACTTTTTAGATTTAGACAGGTAAAAATCATGCTTAGTTATTTATAGGCCTGTTCGGGTAAGATAAAGAAAATGGGGGATACAACTGTGGCGGCTTAAAGCAGGCCCCCAAAGGTTAGGAGTCGTTTGCGTATGGATTACGTGCGCGTTTTTATCGAAGTTCCCAAAGGATCCAGAAACAAGTACGAATTTGACAAAACCACAGGCCGCTTCCTGTTAGACCGGATGCTCTTTTCATCGGTCCACTATCCGGCCGACTACGGTTTTATCCTGGAAACTCTGGCTGAAGACGGAGATGAACTGGATTGCCTTGTGCTGGCCGGCGACCCCACATTCCCGGGCTGTGAAATACGGGCTTTCCCTGTGGCCATGCTGGAAATGTGGGATGAGAAAGGCAAAGATGAAAAGATCATTTGTGTCTCTCGCGGCGATCCCCTGTGGGGCTGGGTAACCGAATACGACCATCTGCCTCTCCATTTAACCCGGGAAATAGCTCACTTTTTTAAAATCTATAAAGAGCTGGAAAATAAGCCGGTGAAAATTGGCGCCTGGCACAGCAAAGAGAAAGCCTGGGAAGTGATTCACGCCTCCCGTGAACGCTACTGTAGCTGCAAAAACAACCGGTGCCCTGTCAGTTAACAATTTGCCACCGTTCAACCACCGGGAAAACTTATGAATTTTTCATGACAATGCTTTCGATGACGTTGGCTACTTCCTCGCATGCGTCGCAGCATCTTTCCAGGTAATGAAAGGTTTGATCCCAGGCCGCCACTTCCAGGTAGCTTTTGCCGTTCACATAGAGCTGCCGTGTTGCCTTGGTGAAGAGCTTGTCGCCTTCTTCCTCCAGGTTGTTTACTTTTACGATTAACTGGTGCAGGGTTTGCGATTTGCGGAAATTAGGGAATTCAACCAGCGCTGCTTTTAGCTCGTTGCAGCACTTGACCACAATCCCGGCCAACTGCAGCGCATCTTCCTGGATGCTGGTGATATTGTACATATACATTCTCAGCACCACATCTTCAATCTTGTCTGTTACATCATCGATGGCATTGGCCAGGGCGATAATATCTTCCCGCTCAATGGGGGTGATAAATTCCCGGGTCAGTTTGCGGACCATCTGATTCCTGGCTTCATCTGCCGCATGCTCAATGGCATGCATCTCTTTGATTTTCTCCTCCAGTTTCTCCGGTTCAAAGTTATTGACAATTTCATGGAGCAGGTTGGCAGCCTGGCAGGAATAATCTACCAGCTCCACAAAGGCATCGAAGTAATAATTATCTTTTTTACGGGCCATAGTACCTCTCTCTCCTGTTTTTTTTGGCTTTAAGCTTAAACTGTCATGTTTCCCTTCACCGGCATCAGCATGAAGGTAACTTTTCCCATTCCGGTCCCCCGGATACTGCCCGCGATCAGAGGCGGTAGGCCTCCATGCCTTTACCAGAGGGGGCACCATGAAACGGGTGCCAGTCTGCTTCCCCTCTTAAAGGCGGGATGGGGATTTTGAGGCCTGAATGTTAGAAAACGAACATAAAAAGACGGACCATGAGATAGCCAATCAATCCGCATCCCGGGAAGGTTAAGATCCACGCCGATACCATTTCCCGGGCAATGGCCCAGTTAACATAGGAAAAACGTTTAGCCAGGCCCACACCCATAATGGCAGTAGTTTTGGTGTGCGTTGTACTGACCGGTAATCCCAGTATCGAAGCGGCCAAAAGGCAGACCACGGCAACCAGGTCTGCCGAAAAGCCCTGATAGTGTTTTAGCCTGACCATATCCAGCCCGACAGCCTTAATGATGCGGTATCCCCCGATTGATGTCCCCAGGGCCATCACCATGGAGCAAAGAACCATCAGCCAGACAGGGATGATAAAATCCGTCACCCCGGCCTCTCCCCGGGCTAAAAATATACTGAGCATGAATACACCCATAAATTTTTGCCCGTCCTGCGCGCCGTGCATAAAAGACATGCCTGCCGCACCTGCTATTTGGGCATGGCTAAATACACCATTAGCCTTCCTCCGGTCCAGATTTCTGCAGAGATGCTCGTTTGTTTTAACCACCACAAAGCCGAGCACCAGTCCCGCTATAGTGGAAAGAACCAGGCCGTAAAGCACCTTAACCCATTCAGTTGCGTTAATGCCGGACATACCGCCCTGGAGGGCGATGGCCGCACCGGATATACCGGCAATCAAGGCATGGCTTTCGCTGGTGGGAATGCCAAACCACCACGCGCCCGTGGCCCATAGCACAATGGCCACGAGAGCAGCACAAAGCGCCACCAGGGCATCATAGGGGTTGCCTCTAAAATCGACCATTTGATAAATCGTATGGGCAACCCTGGTATTAAACAGCGTCATCACTAAAACACCGAGGAAATTAAAAACGGCGGCCATGATCACGGCACTGCGCGGGCTTAAGGATCGGGTGGAAATGCAGGTGGCAATGGCATTAGGAGCATCGGTCCAGCCGTTGACCAGAACAACTCCCAGTGTAAGGAGGGTGGTCAGAATTAAAGTAGGGTTCGACAGCAGCTCATGTAAAAAGTTTAAGAATGTTACAGTCATTATTCATCTCCTTTCTTTGCTTGGTCATAGGTCCGTCATTTGGTCTATTGTTACTGGCAAAAATGATCTATTTAAAGGCCAACCAGGGTATAAATTAGCTACTTGGTCTATGGTTCCTGCTGCAAAAAATTCAATAAATTTTACCGGCAAGTTGACCATTTCGGCCGCCGGGTGTAAGCCGCAAACGCCGCCGCCCCGGCCGGGCGGCTTTTATTTGCATACTGGAGAAATATTGCCTGATATTTATAGATACTGGCTGGGTTGTTATTGACAGCCAAAATAGGAGTTGTTATAATTCTCTGGACATAAAACTCTATATATTGCCAGGTAAGGCGGAAAAACGATGGAAAAGAAGGACTTTTAAGCAAACCTGGAACTTTTTGTCGCCATCTTCACGGCAAGTTCTTTTTTGGGAGGGGAGAAATAAGTGAAAAAAGTCCTTGTAGCAATAGCCATTATCTGTATCTGTTTGTTCGTCATTTTTGTATTCTGTTCCGATGACAGCGGCCAGGAATATGCGCTGCCCGACGGCAGTGCTGATTACACCATCATGGTTTACTTAAACGGATCCGACCTGGAGAGCGAAGGGGGGATGGCTACAGACGATATTATCGAAATTGTCTCAGCCGATTTCCCCGAAGAAAACATCAATGTAATTATCCAGACAGGCGGCACAGCGGAATGGCAAA
>JAKORA010000392.1 GCA_029778075.1 Bacillota bacterium
CCAGTTACCCAGGCCCTGGCTCAGGGTTTGACCCTCGGCGCTATCGCCGGCGGGGTGTATTCGCTGGGCAAAGCAGCCCTGGGTAAGTCATAAGCATCAAGCCCACAGAACCCCTCCCGTCACCCCCCGGAGAAATCCGGGGGCTTTTTTTATTTGGCGCTCTTTTTTTTAAAAAAATGAAAAAAATCTTGAAAAAATCGTGAAAAAGGTGTTGACAATCATGCTTATCGTGTATATAATGATAGTGAGAAAAGCAAACCGAAAGGAGAATGAAAATGAATAAGAAGGACATGATAGTTAAGGTGATCAAAAAAGGAGCTACACGGAGCGAAGCGATCGACCCTTACGTAATAGTAGAGGTTATAGACCCAGAGACAAAAGAAAAAGGGATGTTTAAGTGTAGAAACATCTTTGACTTTGGCTACGCTATCAATCCATGCTATCCAGTCGCACCAGGACTTGAGCCTGGGGGACTTGCTTGCCGCGATAAGAAAACAGGAAAATGGTACTGGGCGCACTTCGAAGCAAAAAGAGGATGGTATAAAGTTAGAGAAATGACGGAATTTGAGACTAAAGCATATCAATATTTGCAAAAATTCCCCCCAATCTTCGCATATATACGCATGTAATTGGGGGATTCTGGGGCAGGCAGTCTGCCCCACTCTAGCCGCCGCAATTCCCAGCAAGGTAAAGGAGGGTGAACAATGACAGCGAGAGAATTTTTAGAATGGGCTGGGTATGAGGTGAATCAAACTACATTGTTTGCGCTTACAGAATACGTTGGTTCGGACATAGATTTTTCCCAATTTCCTGATGCGGAGGTGCTGACGGAGGACGGCACCCCGCTGAATGAATGTGCGCAGGAGCCGGCGCGGTTCCAGGAGTGGATGGACAGCCTTGGACTCTAGCAAGCGCAAGCTCGTCACCGGCCCGCCGGGCGCCGACGAAAGCCCGGCACAAAACCAAGGAAAGGAAAGGAGGAAAAAATGATGATCTGTGATGCATGTGGCAAACAGACTAAAAGCGTTACGGGGGTCGGCCGTGCGATACTATGCCGCACCTGCCTTCCCGATGTGATGGCGGAGATCGAACGCCTGAGAGCG
>JAKORA010000393.1 GCA_029778075.1 Bacillota bacterium
AATATTCTAATATCTTCAATACGCACATGCAATCCATGGCTTTTCTTTAACATCATATTTACTACGCCGGTATGGTTAAGCGACATCATGCAGAAACCCGGCAAAAAAGTGACCCGGCAGCCGAAGGAAGGTTCTTTGTTTATCCTGCAGGCAATACCTTCAAAACCAATCATATGGTAAGCAACTACATCTTTAACTTCATGCTCACGGGAATATCTGGGTCCTACAACCCAGGTATAAAGCAAACCAGTAACAATTTCCGCTTTAATGACCTGCAGTACGTGCGGTATGGGGCAGCCCGCCCCCATAGGGCGTCCCAGCACGTAGTCCCCCTTCTTTATTTGCATTTTTTCCACCATGTCTCCCCGGAAAGGAAGGACAATCTTCCGGGCGGAAATTTCCCCGGGTAAAGGTTCAAGGATAAAATCATAAGCGTGCCCTAAGATATCTTTTTCAGGATACTCGGCCTCTGTTACTAAACTCACTTTTCTGCCGGAAAGAGAATCATTGTAGTACGGGCAGTCTGTATGTACTTTTTCCCCTGCGCTTAGCAGGCGCAAAAAATTTTTGCAACTGCTTTCGCCGCAAAGTCCACAGTTTTTCCCGGGAGGTATCCAGGAATACTTAACATGCATCTTATTCACCCCGGTAGAGATATTCAGCAACCTGACCATCAAGCTTTTGAATTACACCAAAATGATGTTTCCAGCCAATTTCTTTTTTCCCGACACAGATAGTACAGGTGCCCAGCGGCGGGTTTCCCTTGAGGACAAGATTATCTTTGTCAATATCAGGCGATTCCCGGATAAGGTCGTACAGACGATTCAAAGAATTTCCCTGCAGAGCGTTGGTCTCCATAAGAATGATTTGGGTATGTACTTCCCTGATTTTTTGGATCATTACTTCCCGCTCCGCCTGACTTACGAGATCTATTTTGGTAATGACAGCAATATCCGCCAGGCTAACCATAGCGCCCATTTTTTCCGGCGCATGAATACCTGAAATAGAGCTGAGGACAATAATCCCCAGACCCTGGTTTAAATAAGGTGAACAGCGTAAACACAACCCGGCACTTTCTACAATTAGCAGATCAGCAGAGCTTGCTTCAGCCCACTCAACAGCATCACCAAGGACCATTACCCCGGCGTGATCCGGGCATAAATCCCCCGAATATATTTTCCTGGTAAGGATACCGAACTCTTTTCTCAGCTCTATGTCTTCAAAAGCTTTGACTACATCGATCTTCAAAAAAGCGATCTTAATTTCATCCTTAAACCTTTTTACAATCTGCTTGGTAAGAGATGTCTTACCGGCAGAGGGAGGACCGGCAATAATTACAAGCTTCATAACATTCACCATCCCGGTTTATCAGTACTTGCATGGGTCTAAGCGAAGTTCACGGCCAGAAAATCGTGAGTAATAGTTTTCCCCGCTCTTAACTCCTCTCTGACATTTCCTATTTTTTTATCAAGTTCCAAAAGATTCTGGGCTGCCCATATCTCTGTCTCATTCTGGTGCAATACTTTTTTGATTCCCCCGTTTTCCATAATTATTCTTATCCTGGTAAGCAAGGCGATAACGGGGTCATGCGTTACAAAAACGACCATTTTACCGGCATTTTGAATAAGGTTGACGACCTCCTGTTTAAAAATACCGGCGTTTTCAATTTCATCGAGTAAAATAATTGGTGCCGCGCCTATCAGGATGGCATCGGCTATTAAAAGAGATCTGGTTTGGCCGCCGGAAAGGACAGTCACTTTGGTGTCACTTTTTATTTTTTCTCCGGTGAAATTGTTCGCCAGTTCAATGGTTTCCCTGACTACTTTCATGTCGGGTATTTTCCGGGCCCGGGCATGGATTTGCAGGAACTCTTCCGTGGTCAAATCAGCAAAGCATTTAGTATTTTGAGTGATCATCACAATGGGTTTCATGGCAGGGTTGTACCTGATTTCATCGGCCGGTATCTCGCCATTAATAAGAACCCGCCGTCTCGTGGAAGTATCACCCTGGGCCAGCAGTTCAATATCTGTAATAAGAGCAGTTTTCCCGCTTCCCGTCGGACCGACTATAGACACTGTTTCTCCGGCTTTTAAGGTTATGTATTTAAAGGTTTCTTTGCGTCCAGATTTATCGATACCTGGAAAGATTGTAATTTCTTTAATCATCTTTTTTGCCCTCCATTTTTATTTGACAGTCTAATCTATGTCTGATTTAGGAAAATAGTTACCCCTGCATAAACGTACAAGTAACTCAAAATAAGAATAAAAAAAGCCGCTTCTTTATTAAATAAGGATCGGCTGTTCAATTTTAGGAGAAAAATAGGAGTTGTAAGGCAGTTTTTACAATGTCATAGCATTTATTTGTGGACTATGACCATTTCTAGCTCAACCCAGCCTGTCCCGTAAGGAGTCAGGCCGATGGCATCAGCGGCACTGTGGGAAAGATCAATAATACGGTCCGGAACATGGGGGCCCCGGTCGTTAATGCGCACCCAAACGCTCCGGCCGGTTTTTAAAAATTTTACCTTTGCCATTGTCCCGAAAGGGGCGGTGCGGTGGGCGGCAGTATGCAAATTTTTATCGTAAACCTCGCCACTGGAAGTCATTCTGCCGTGAAACTTATCACCATACCAGCAGGCCAGGCCTTCTTCCCTGTAGACGATCTTTATATTGTCAGCTAAAACCTTAAAAAAAGCATCGGTCATGGAGGGAAGATTTGCTATTTCCTCAAAGTTCCTGAACCCGCCTTTAGTATCGCGATAAGCCAGCAATTCCCGTGCAACTGTTTCATCCAGGCTATCTATCTCCAGCATTTTTTCAAGAGTTACCGTGTTGATATCAATTTTTCTTTCGTATTCCCACTCTGGATCCTGGCTTTTAGCCGCCACCCCGCCCTCCGCGTGAGCGGTTGTAATAAAAGCCGTGTCCCCGGATGCTTCCCATCTTATACGGCCGCCCAGCGACTCTACGGCAAAACGCAAAGGGATATAGGTACAATTTCCAATAACCATGGCCGGGACATCTATGGTCACAGGCACGTCATTAACCGTCGGCAGGTAGCTTCCTATAGGTATAACTATTCTTACATTATCCGCTACAGCTGAGGCAGTTCCGGTCTCATCATCCCAGGTAACAACTGCTCCCATTGCCGTAAATATCTCTCTCATTGGTACCAATATTCGGCAGTTATCCATTAGCGGGGGGGGGGTCAAACTGCACGGCTTCTCCGTCAACAAGGATCACTATCTCACTGGCAGCTACAGTACCAGGAATTATAAACACAAGCAAAAAAACTAAGAGCATACGCCAATATTTATCCCACATCAGTGCCTCCAGTTTTTTCATTATTACATTATTAATTACCATATTTTATTTTTAAATTCGGTATTGCTGCTAAAAAAACCTGCCTGCCGGAAGATTTTTTTATCTCTTGGATTAATTATTAATTTCGTCGAATCCTGCGCTTGCCCGGGAAATACCCGTAAAATAGAGTGTGTATAAACGCTAACTTCACGAACATAATAAAAAAATAGAGACTAACAGCAAGAGAGCAGGTGATTCATTGAAAAAGTTAAAAGTGGGCATCATTGGGACTGGTATGGCCTTTGAGCGCCTTCATTACCCGGCATTTCAAGCTCTGGCCGACCGTTATGAGATTACGGCTCTATGTGATATAAATAGGGAAAAAGCTGAGGTATGGGCCGAGCGCCTCAATTTAGGAGCAGACTCTCTCTATGAAGACTACCGCCGGATGCTGGAAGAAAAAAAACTCGACCTGGATGTTGTCGATATCATCGTGCCGATCGAGCTTAACTTTGAAGTTACGGAAGAGGCGGCCAGGAAACTGGCCGGACAAAAAAAAGGAATTATCTGCGAAAAACCTCTGGCCCCAACGCTGCAACAAGCCCGGGAAGCCCGGACACTTGCCCAGAAATATAACCTGCCTATAATGATCGCCGAAAATTATCGCTATAACCAGGAAAACGATATTATCCGCGACCTGGTACGCACCAATCGTATCGGAGAGATACTTTATTTTATTCAGAACAGGGTGGTAAATTTTCCTGAGGAGATGCTTAAGAATAAATTTCCGGCGAAGGAATGGCGCCAGCATCCTGAATTTCCAGCGGGAGCGATCACCGACATAGCCCTTCACGATCTGGCCGGCTTGCGGCATATCTTCGGCCCCATTGAGAAGCTGCAGGCATTTGGGCGGCCGCAAAACGCGGATTTTGCTCCCTACAGCGTAGTGAATGTGAATATGCTCTTTAAAAGCGGGGTAACAGGACACTTTACCTTTTTCTGCGCAGGGAAAGAGGCGCAGCGCCCCTTGATCGGGCTGCGGATCTTTGGGACACAGGGCATGATTTACCTGGAGGAGCGTGATGCGGGAACTATAAATATCGCATATAATGACGGGCATTCAGAACAGATCCCCTATGAGGTACAAAAGGGCTTTTATAATGAACTTCTTAACTTCTATAACGCTCTTACGGGCAGCGAGAAAATCAGTGTAACTCCGGAGGTGGAATACGGCGACCTGAAGACAGTAACGGATATTATAAAATCCATTGAAGAGGAAAGGATCGTTCCGGTAGATAAAATCGAAGTGTATGCCCATAGATAATTACAAATTAACCCCTCAGTCCTGAGGAATTTTTATGCTATTGGCAGTGCAGCGCTTACCGGACTACCCTTTGTGCTTACCGCGTTACCCTATTCCTGACGATGGGAGGGGGCATTAATTATTTTTACCGGCGTACCCCAGTTGGAAAAGATGCTATTGTGAGAGAAGATGGCATACTGCCTCTCTTCAGCAGTAGAATCAAGTATGGTCCGGATATTATCCAATCGTCCGCTGTCGGAACTCACAAAGGGATCGTCAAAAATAAAAGGAAGCTTTAGATTTTCTGCAATTAAGTCGGCGATGGACAAACGTAAAGCCAGGTAAAGCTGATCCTGCGCCCCTTTACTTAACTGGTTAATGTCGCAGGGTCTGCCTCCCTCTTCAACCTGTACCTGAAATTCTTTATCTAGCACAATCTTTCGAGCCGTATTTTTAGTTATTTTCTGGTAATAATCCGAAGCCGCCTCCTGCAGATGCCGCTGATATGAACGCTGATAATCGACAACGGCTGCGGAAAGTTCATTATAGGCGGTAACAAGGGCATCTCTGATAAGCTCAAGCTCTTGTTTCTTCTTTTCCAGAGCGGCCAACTCTATTTCAGCATGGGCGATATTTAAAAGTTCCCGCTTCTGCAGCAACAACAGCCGGGTTTTACACTCCTCCTGTTTTTTCTGAAGTTTTTCAAGCTGCACCTCTTTCTGCCCTACTTCAGCTTCCAAGGCCCGGATGCGTATGTCTATCTTCTCCGCGTCCCTGCTTTCTTCGATACCTGGCAGCCCCGGATAATTTTCAATATGCCCCTGCCACTCTCCCAGACGTTTGTTTAGCAATATTTCCCCTTCCAGTTTCTTCTCCTCTAATTGTTCCAGCGCATCTACCTGGAACTGTTTTAGAATAGTTTGGAGTTTGCCTTTTTTTATCTCAATCTCATGCAAAAGGGCTTGCCTGGCGCTCCATCTCTCCCTGGCTTTACGGACATCTCCATCTGCCCTGTCCAGTATGCCTGAATGCATTCGGTAAAGTTCCTCTATTTTATCCTGAAGTTCAGCCAGTCTGTCATCCTGTTCCCGCCTGCTGCTTTCCAGGGTTTCGCTGGCAACCTCGATTTTTTTGATTCTGTTTACGATAGTATCATATTCCCGGGCTTTCTCTTCCACCTGTTCCCACGTCGCATCGCTGATACTGTCGAGCAGCGCAATCATATCTTGGACTGTGGCCGGCGCCCTTTCGGGAAAGAAGATCTGCAGGAAGAAGGCAACTTCCTTCCAGATGTCTGCGCTCTCATGAGACCGGAGATCGGCTTTAAAAATATCTTTCACATCACAGCCAAAAGAGCCCCGCGCATATGCTTCCGTTTCCGCTACCAAGTAATCTCTTTCCTTCAGAGTCTTCTGCCATTCGTTATAAGCCTCATCCACATGGGGAAAAAGCGCAGTAAATTTGGAAGTCAGAGCTGTAAATGTCCGGTATTCCTCTTCTGCCTTCCGGCACTCCTCTTCCAGGCTGTTTATTTCCTCCGTTCCCGGCAGCTCTTTTTCCCTTTCTTCCAGCCCGGCTTTTTCTTCTTTATACTGCCTGATAATTTCTAACAGGGAACCCAACCGGGCCGGGCTTGCAGCGGAAAAGCGTCCCAACCTGCCGTCCAGCTGGGCAATCTCCTCCCGGCAGGCGGAAAGGTTTTGCTCCGCAGCTTGAAGCTCTTTTTTAACAGACGTCTTTAACATACCGGTTACTAAACCGGCGGCGAAATATCCGGCCAGGGCTCCCACAATAACAGCGGCAACCAGTAAAAAAGAGTTGGCGGCACCTGCTGCCCCACCGGCGAGGGCAGCAACAAGGGAAGCAAAAATAAGGCGCAGCACTAAAGAGGGAGAAAGCTTTTTTTTCAGCGCCTCAACTTTTTTCAGACCCTCGTTTTCTCTCTCCAGGGCATCCAGTTTTCGGTGCACGGCCTCTTCATCAGGAATATCCGCTTCATATTCAAAAAATTTTTCTTTAAAAGCTTTCAGGGCTTTTTCGTAGCTATCACGCTTTGCCCTGGCACTCTCCAGGGCGAAATTTGCCTTTTCCCTGGCCTGAAGTATTTCAGCATATCTTCTGGAATAGCTTTTCACTGCTTCCAGTTCCGCAGGCTGGGCCTGCTGAAATAGATTGTATTCTTTTTCCAGAAAGAGCTCTTTTTTCTCCAGTTCCTTCAGTTTAGCCTGGAAAGTGCTCCACTCCTTCCGCAACGCGGCGGCGTTTTTTCTTGTGTCTCTCACCCGGGCTACCGGGCCGGCGCCCAACTCCTGCCACCGGGGGAAATTTTGGAGTTCGGCTTCAAGCTTTTCTTTTTCCGCCAGATTTTCACCAAGTAATCTTTGCAGTTCCTCTAAATCTTTTTCGTATTCCCGTTTTTTATCTTCCAGCAGGGAGAGCTCCTCCAGCTTTTTGGCCGTTTCCTCAGCCGCTCCCTCAAATTCCGGGTACTCTGCCTTAAGGTACTCGGAGCTTGAGCTAATTTCCTGCAGGATCTTCTCCGCCTTCTGGCAGGACTCGCGGAGCGTTTTATACTGCCGGAAAGCACTGTCATAATTATCGCGCCGTCGCTTCCATTCGCTCCAGGCCTCAAGGATTCTGCGCTTGTTCTGCTGCTCCTTTCGGGTATTTTGGATCTGGAGATCAAGCTCCCAAAGCTCCCTCTGGAGCTCTTCCAGGGAGTCAACGGCCTCCCTGTCCTCTTCAATACGCCTGCGCCAAGCTGCTATTTCTGCCTCCAAAAGTTCCAGTTCCTTATCTTTTTGCAAATTTCGGGGTGTAATCCCCAAATCTCCGGTAAACCTGGTTCGCTCTTTAAGCTCATCTTCCAGCGCAGCCTGCACCGCCGCAAAATCAACGCCTCCGCCGGATAAAAGCTTCTGCACCTCGTTACTCAAGCTTTTCATCTCCGGAAGTGGCTGGATGATGCAGAAGATGCTTTCAAAAAGCTCTTTGGAATTCAGCCCGAAGATCTCTTTCAACGTTTTTTCATAATGAGGGTGCTTCCGGCGGGCAATAGGATTGTGGACCCCTTCGGCGAGAATGGTCTTACCCTCCCGGGTAGTTTTCCAGAAAGAAATTCTGTTGGTGTCAAAGTCCCTCTGTAAAAAGTAATGCTCATCATTAACCGTAAACTCCAGCTCACCGTCGCAGCGGGAGGGGTTGTCCCAGTTTCGGTAACAGCCCAGTCCAAATTCAGCGGGGTTGCTTTTGCCGGGGAGACCGTAAAGTATTGCTAGTAATCCGGCGACGAGGGTTGATTTTCCTCTCTCATTTTCGGTAACCAGGTTATTTAGCCCCGGCTCGAAGAGTACTTCTATGCCATCGCGGTAAATACCAAAACCCCTTAATTGAAGCCTTTTGAAGGCAACTTTTTTCGCCGCCATTTAAAGCCGCTCTCCTCTCTTGAAAGCCGCGAGCCCTTTAAGCAAGGCCAGCCTTAACACCTCTTTTTCCCTTTCCCCTTCCGCCTGCGCCATTTTCGCCAGCATCCTTTTGACAAACTCTCCCCTTACTGTATGCTCGCCGGCATATTTTTCCAGACTGGTCAAGTCAATATAGCTGCTCGCATCGGTTACGCTTACATAAAAAAAGCTCTCTTCCAGTTTTTCCGCCAGCTCCTCGGCCTGCACAGGAAAGCCCGGAGTCCCATGGAGTTGAAATTCCACAATCTTTTCCGGATCCCGGTACTGCAGGCATTGCTCCAGCAGCGCTTCCCTGCTATCAATAGTAGAGAGTTCAAGCTTAATCTGTTCGTGTTCCCTTACTGCTATTTCCGGCTTTTCAATACTGATTTTACTATCACCAAAATTTACCACTGTAAGGTGCCCAACCCCTCTGTCGGAAAGGCTTTTACTTTCCACCGCACCGGGATAGACCGCTAAAGCCGCTCCCACTTTTTGCTGCTGAAACTGGTGCAGATGGCCCAATGCTATGTAATCGTAACCGGCCCTGGCCAAATCGGCTGACTTTAGCGGCAAACTCCTCTCCCCCGGGTCCCAATCCAGGGTCCCGTGAAAAGCGGCGATATGAATCCCTTCACCCGGTTCCCTGGGAAAATCCTGCAGTGAGTTTACTTTGGTCAGCCCGCCTGTATAAGCGAGAGAATAAATCCGCAAAGGGATCCCTTTCAGCTCCACGGCTGCAACCAGCTCCGGCATGGGGTTCTGCACCAAAACACCGGGCCATTCATCTTTCTTTATCCTGTAAACAGAATCGTGATAAGATATCTCATCGTGGTTCCCGGGGATTGTAACGCAAAACACTCCTGCGGATACCAGGCGTCCGAGCTGCTCAATAACACTCCTGGTCAACTTTTCTTCGGGTCGATGGGTTTCAAAAAGATCCCCGACAATCAGCACCAGATCAATACGGGTTGACGGTTCCAGGGCATAATTTACGGCCTTCTCCAGCAGTTGATCCCGCTCTTTTTGCCGGATCGCCGCCCGTTGGTCATCCAGAAAAGCCGGTCTGTAGCCCAGATGTAAGTCAGCCAAATGAAGTATACGGATCAAGATAAAATACCTCCACAAAGCGGAAAAAATACTAAAGCTACTACTAGTATAAACTTCAATATCAACACTAAAATGGGGTTTATTTAATGATCCTACCTGCCTATTTGAGTGTTCACAACGGTATAAGAGTTGACATCCCACTAGTTTTTAATTCCACAATAATCATATTTTTCCTTCTAAGTATTAGCACCGGGGTTGATGATGAGTCCATCATAAAAACTTCCGCCTCTAGGGACGGAAGTTTAATCTTCTCGCGGTATCACCCTGGTTGGGAAATTACCCCTCTCTTACTTTACAAGATAGCCGGCTTTTTCCAGCCCGGCTATAATTTCGTCCATTACCCTCTTGTCAGGTGCCTCCAGGGTATGCAGGTGTACGCCGTCCGTTAAGGTCAGAAGAGGATGGGCTGCCGTTTTATTCAGCGACTCCATAAATAAACTAAGATCGCGACGGCTCGCCACCATGAGATTACCCCTCAATTCCCCATAAACAGGGTGATCTACAATTACATCAAGGATCTTGCCCCCTAGATCCACGATGATACCCAGCTCATCTTCGATCTCTTCCCTGGTATGCCGACAGGCTACTACAGCCTGCTGCCGGCGCTCCTGGAGTTGTGACGGGATAAGGTATCCCTGGAGGGAGGCGAAGATCTGCTCACCCGAAGCTCTCAGTATGGCAATATCCTGGACGATAACCTGCCGGCTAACATTAAAATGGGCAGCCAATTCTGTGCCCGTAAGCGGTGCAGATGACCTGCGAAGAAGATTTAAAAGCTCTGAACGTCTTTTCTCTGTTTCCATTTCCTTTTCACCTCCGCATCCGCCTTTATTCCCTCTCATCTGTTCAGCTTAATCATAAAACAAAACGCTGGCGTTGTGAAGAGCTATAAATGTGCTTCAATAATCCTGTTTTGCCTACATAACTCTCTTCGGTTTATGCTCTAGAATTAATATGTTGCAATTAGTAATTTTTTAAATATTATAGCAGTATTAAATGAACCATGTCAATTTTATTAATTCAAATCCCGAGCAAATCCTAGAAAAATGAAGAAGCGCCGCAGCGCTTTTTTTGTACTTAAGGGATATTTGGAGAGCATTCAAAGGTGAGAGGTTTTACCAGTATCTCCCCAGTATCTTGTATGTATAGTTCAAGTTTTTTTCTTACGGAAGCAGTAGACCGGTACAACTTGCACAGTAATTTGAAGCTTTTCACAGGCATGCTGCCAAAGCCCTGGCAACAAGCGCCCTTGTTATTTCCACTTTATAGCCGTTCATACTCAGGGGCTTTGCCCCTTTCACAGCCAGCCCGGCTGCCTGCTCCAGCATCATTGTCTCCGGCTTTGTCCCTTTTAAGGCTTCTTCCGCCCCAGTTGCCCTTACCGGACCGGGGGCCACAGCGCCCAGCGTGATCCGGGCTTCAGAGCAAACCCCACCATTCATCGCTACCAGGGCGGCCACGCTCACGACGGCGAAATCCACCGGTTTCCGGAGGGTATATTTGAGGAAGTGCTGTTTGGAGTTTTCCGGAGGGCCTGGTATCCGGATCTCCAGGATTACCTCATCTTTTGCCAGGGCATTGCCCAGGGGATTAAAGAAATCCCGGAGCGGAACGGTCCTGCCTCCCGCAGCGCTGATTGTTTTCAGTTCGGCATCCAAAAGCATAAGCGCGACTGCCATATCGGAAGGGCAGGCAGCGAAACATTTCCTGCCACCGAAAATGGCATGGTAGCGGTTATCGCCGGTCACAGCCAGACACGGGCCGCTTCCCTTGCGCAGACAGAGAAGCCTTCCCCCCAGGGAATGCGGATAACGGTAATACCAGCAGCGCGTATCCTGGCACAGGTTACCGCCAATGGTAGCCATGTTGCGGATCTGGGGAGTAGCGACAGTCCGGGCGGCCTCGGCAAGGGCTGTATATTTTTTCCTGATTAGCGGGGACCCGGCCAGGTCTACCAGTTTTACCATGGAGCCTATCCTTAAACCTTCGTCATCTTCTCTAATGTAATCCAGCCCGGGGATGGTTTTGATGTTTACCAGAACTTCGGGGTAAGCAGGAAGAATGCGATCTTTGAGAACACCGAGGAGATCGGTCCCCCCCGCAATAACCGCAGCCCTGCCGTTACTATCCTTCAAGATGTTGACAGCTTCTTCAACGGTCGAAGCGTTGACATGACGGAAAGGTTTCATGTGTTGGCCTCGCTTTACTTTTCCCCGAGTTTCCCCAGGGCTTTAAGAATTTTGTCCGGGGTTAGCGGGTAATCCATCAGTCTTTTACCGATAGCATTGGAAACGGCCATCAGCACAGCCGGAGGGGCAGGCGAAGTTACTATTTCTCCCACACCTACGGACTTGAAAAGATGCGTCTCTATAGGGGTTTCCAGTATTACTGTAGCGAAATCAGGAAGCTCCAGGAAGGTGCGCCATTTGTAATCGATCATATTGGGGTTAAGGATACGCCCCAGCTTTTTATCTAAAACCGTCTCCTCAAAGGTGGCGCTGTCAAGGCCGGCGGCTCCCAGGCATCCATGAAGCTGATTTTTCAGGCTCTGTGAATCAATCACTCGGCCGACGTCAGTGGCGGCGACAACGCGACGCAGGTCTATTTTCCCCGTTTCAGTGTCTACTTCAACCTCTACGAAGATCATCATAAAATTGGGGACGGAGAAATCGGGCTCAAAATAACCGTATCCCATGCAGGTGCGATCAAAGCCCATTGCTGCCTTCCAGGGAACCCTTTTATCTTTCTGTCCTTTGACGAAGATCGTCCCGTCTTCTGTCTCCAGCTCTTCCGGGGTGACATTGAACAGCCGAGCTGCTTTCTCCAGGAGTTTCTGTCTGGCGTCTTCGGCGGCACGTATCACGGCGCTGCCGATGGCATAGGTTCCCCGCGAACCGACAGGACCGAACTCGTAGGGGTTGACAAGGGAGTCGGGCGGTGCCAGGGAGACGCGTTCAATGGGGAGGTTTAATATTTCGGCTGCCATTTTGCAGAGGCTGCTTCGCTGCCCTGTACCGTGTTCGGATACGCACGAGTAGATCACAGCTGTGGCGTCGGGGTCCAGGCGTACGTAGGCCTCGGATACATCTTCGCCTACGTCGGCGTTGCCGTGTACGCCGACGCCGACACCTGTCCTTCTGGTACCGTTAACGGCAGAGGGCTTTAACCAGCCTTTCCATTTTTCCTTCCAGCCGAATACTTCAGCCCCTTTTTCCATGGCTTTTGTATAATCAAGCCCCCGGCAGACCCACCAGTTGCCGTCACGCCAATAGTAGCCGTCACCCGGTTTGACATAGTTCTTTTTGAAGAATTCAAAGGGGTCTATCCCGGCTTTTTCCAGGGCTATGCTGAGGACGGGTATAAAGGCCGCCTCCAGTTCCTGGCCACCGTAGCCCCGGACCATTTTAGAAGCGTTGCGGTTCGTGCAGACCAGCCTGGGCTTTACATGCCAGTTGGGGCATCTTACCACCAGTTGGAGTTCTCCACAGCCGACGGCAACCATTCCCTGGGCCGCATCGGAGCAGTAACCGGTATTGATGAGCCAGTCGCCTGATACGGCCATAACGCTGCCGTCTTTTTTAATTCCTACTTTTCCTTTAAAACGGGAGCCAAGGCGCAGGGTATAAGCCGCAAAATGCTCTTCTTTTGTGTAACACAGCTTGACAGGCCTTCGTACTACCCTGGCCAAGGCGGCGGCATAGAAAGCCAGCTGCCACAGCAGCACCTTGGTCCCGAAGCTACCGCCGCACTGGGCAGCGATAGATCTTACATTTATCCTTCCCATGGCATAGTGCAGTGTAATCTTGAGAAAATAGGGGCTCTGCGCCGAAGACCATACCGTCAGGTCTTCAGGGCCTTCCCAATGGGCAATTACACCGGGAGGCTCCAGGGGGAGCGGGTTGGGGATATTGTCATAGGAGCAGGTCCCCTCGACGACAATATCTGAATCGGCAAACCCTTTTTCCACGTCTCCCATGACGATTTCCTGCAGGGAGTTGGGCCCCATCCAGGGGCAGGCCAAAGGGAATTGGTTGCCTGGAAACTGGTCGTATAGTTGGGGGGCGCCCGGCTCCATGGCCTCTTCTGTATCATAGACAGCCTGAAGCGGTTCGTACTCCACATCTATCAGTTCCAGGGCTTCTTCGGCTATCTCTTCGCTCTCCGCGGCGACCAGGGCGACAGCATCACCGATATAGCGCACCTTCCTGCTGAGCACACCGAGATGGACAGGCAGGCCTGCTCTCCAGTTCGGGGCTTCTTCGTAGGTGAGGACTGCTTTGACCCCGGCCAATTTTTTTGCCTTGACTATGTCGATCTTTTTGATGAGGGCATGGGAATAGGGGCTCCTTAATACTTTGGCGTAGAGCATGCCCGGAAGTTTCAGGTCACCGATGAACTTGGCTTTCCCGCGCACAATATCCCCGGCATCTTTACGCGGTATCTCTTTCCCGATAAATCTGGAGGCTTTTCCCACCGGTTTCACCTGCTTTCAGACCCGGGCAGGGTTTTGGTCACGGCTTCCAGAACATGATAATGGCTTATGCACCTGCAGTAATGACCGGAAAGGGCTTCCTTGATCTCCTCTTCCGTGGGCAAAGGCTTCTGGTTAAGCAATGCCTTGACGCTCATGATCATCCCGGGCGTGCAAAAGCCGCACTGAAAGGCGCCGCCTTCCAGAAAGGACTGCTGGACAGGATCCAGTTTGCCGGTTTGGGGATCCTCCAGTCCTTCGATAGTGGTTATGTTTTTGCCGTCACATTCCACGGTAAGCGTAAGGCAGGATAGTACCGCTTTCCCCTCGAGAAGGACGGTGCAGGCGCCACATTCTCCCTTGTTGCAACCCACTTTGGTTCCGGTGAGCCCCAGCGTTTCCCTGAGGGTATGGGCAAGGGTATGAGAAGGGCGTACATCTTCAGCCCGGTTCCCAACCCTTAGCTCATACCGCTGGTTATTTACTATTAAGGTAATGAAACGTTCAGGCATTGTCCGCTCTCCTCTGCACGAGATAACGCCCAACGCTAATTATCCTTCTTTTTTGCCTTGTCATTTGGCTCGCTTTATAGCCCCAGCTTTTTCCGCTCTTCGTCTCTCAATTTTCTTCTCAGTATCTTTCCGACGGGGGACTTGGGCAGTTCCATCCGAAATTCAACTAAATTGGGAATTTCGTAACTGGCAAGTCTTTCCTGGCACCACTTTATCAAATCGTCTTCCGTGACACCTTTGGCGGACGATTTAAGGACGACAAAAGCCTTGATCTTTTCACCAACCTTTTCATCGGGAACCCCTACCACACAGCATTCATGAACAGCCTCATGCTTGTATAATACACCTTCTACTTTTGTAGCCGCCACCCTGTAGCCTTTATGCTTGATCAGGTCCACGGCACGATCCACGAAGAAGGCCCAGCCGTTCTCGTCAATGCGGAAAATATCACCTGTCCTGTACCACGTTTTACCGTCAATGTTGATGAAATGCCTGGCGGTTTCCTCCGGTTTGTTCAAATAAGCGGTTACCATATGCTCGGCATGGACTAAAACCTCTCCCGGCTCACCCGGCGGCACGGGTTCTAAGGTTTCAGGGTCAACTAGCCTCACTTCTTTTGTCGGAACGACTTTTCCGGACGTACCTTCAGGAAATTCTTCTTCTACCGGTGTTCCGGTAATACCGCCGCAGGTTTCTGTGCTGCCGTAACCATTGTACACTTTCTTGCCGAATACTTTTTCCCATCTTTTGGCAACTTCTGCGGGCATGGCTTCTCCGGCCGTGAATACATAACCTAAAGAGCTGAAATCATAGTCCTTTAGCTTATCGTGTTCCAGAATCATCCGGCAAAGGGTAGGGGTGCCGAAAAAGGTGGTAACTTTGTACTTCTCAATATGGTAAAACAGATCCTC
>JAKORA010000394.1 GCA_029778075.1 Bacillota bacterium
AGGAATAATTTTCTATTATCTAAATATAATTATAATATAATTTTAATAAAATTACAATAATAATTTTATAATTTTTACGTAAATTTTGATATTTTGCTAAAATAATGTATTTTGGCTAAACAAAAAAAGAGCGGCTATAGCCGCTCATATATTTCCCGGAGCCATTCCTTTTGTTGCTCCGACACCGACATCGGCTCATCAAACTCCGGGAACTGCCGACCGTCTAGGTAATCGGCCAGCTCGTCCCCGTTTTCAAAGCTGTCGTAGTCTACCCCGAGGTTTTTAACCCCGAGAATGGCCTCGATTTGGGATACCTGTTTTGATGTAAGTTTTGGTCTGCCATACAGCCGGCGTATTGCCGACTCTTTCACCAACCATACGCCACCGTATGGCCCGTATCCGGTTTTCTTGCGCTCGTCTTCCCGGATACGGTCCTCCATGATAGCACGGCGTATTGTGGAATCGGCGATGCCCCACCGTTGTACAATTTCGGGGAGAAAGAGCCATTTATCTTCACTCATGCTTCCACCCCCATTGGGTGGGCGATTGGCTCCCAGCCATCACCCGTCCAGCGGTAAGCTTCACCCAGCACTGGAGGAACGATTGGCTCGGCAGTAAACATCTCCCACTCTTCCTCCCAGGAGTACCCCCACGCAGGATACCACTTGAACTCTACAACAGTAAATTTGCCCTCGGGAGTAGCAAACTGTGTAAACACTTTCCTGCCTCGACCATCCTTGGTTTTCTCTTCTTCTTGCCACTTGACAACAGAAGTGGGTTTTGCCGTGAAAGGTCCCTTGACCTCGGAAGGTATAATATCTCTGTTGACATATCCACCTTCGGTCTTAACATACCAATCATTGTCTTTCTGATAAATAACCATTTTAATCTCCTTTCAATCCGGCGGTATTTGTAATCGCCCCGCCGGTGGCGATAGTTTTGGTGGTAGCTGATATCGCTCAACTACCGAAGCGCCACTTTTCCCATCCGTACCGGGACCCCGTGGCGGGTTGCCCGGCTTTCGTCCCCTCTCTTGAGAGGCACTAACACGGCCGTGTCCTGCGCACCACCGGAACACGGGTCTCCTCGTTCGGCTCTCGTGTCTCCCGCCTGGCTCTTGTGCCGCCGAAGTTTAAAATTGTTTACTTCCACACTGGCTCAACGGGGTTCTTGAGCCACATCTCGAACGGCCACCACTCGCCTCGGCCGGGGTCGTATTTTGTGCCCATGCCGAGTACATCTGGCTGCCCCTCCTTAACTTGTATGTGCCACCGGCCGTATTTTTCTTTGCCGTACTGGAATTCGTAAAAGTGGATGTTGGGCTGCTTCCCTGCTGGTATGTTGTACCTCCTCTTGATTTCCTTCATAACCTCTGTTCTATGTTCAAACCTATCAAACCTTTTCATTTTCAATCCCCCTCTTGATTTTGTATTGGTAACATTATTGTTACCTTGCAATTATATAATATCACGATATCGTTACCTTGTCAACACTTTTTCAAAAATTTTTTAAAAATTTTTTCGCCAAAAACAAAAAAAGCCGTGCACCTCGAAAGATGCACGGCCTCCAAAAACAAAAAAAGAGGGGCTTGCTACCCCTCTCTCGCCATCAGTATATATATTATCTTTCATCTACAGTAAGCTTGGTTATAGATTTTATCAAATCATGAACAAAGTTTGCTCCCCTCGAGATAAGTATTCCTGTTAGTACAATGCCTAGATATGGTATATAAACGGTAATTTTAATCAGTTCCAGCAAATCCAGCCTTGTTCCGATTGCTAGAAGCAACCCAACGCTCAGGGCACCAGCTCGGTCAATGCTGAATTTACCGCTTTGCCACAGCATTTTTAGAGTTTCCCAGACTGCCTCTACCAGCATAGCCAGGACGATTACCTGTACTATCAGTTTTGTAAGTTCCACGTTTTTTGCCCCCCTTTATAGATCAAGGATTTTTTGGGCCAACTTTTTAGCCTCATCCAATTTAGCTTTATAGTCCGTGTTATCAGCCTGCTTTTTAAGTAATTCCTCAATTTTTCCTAGCGTAGCTGGCCCAGCTATACCGTCAACCGCTAAACCATACGCTTTTTGAAAGGCTTTTACCGCAGCCTCGGTTTTAACCCCAAATATACCATC
>JAKORA010000395.1 GCA_029778075.1 Bacillota bacterium
GCTTTTCTAGCAGATTTATATTAATAAGAGATATTCAGCTTCTCTAAGAAACTCTGCGGGGGGAAGTTTTTTAGCGATCTTCGGCGGCATCATGTTTTACTCCCTGTTCAGCAGCGGTTTATCATGTAAATCTTCCAGAAAACGACACATATCGACATTTTCTTCATCAATGTTGTATAGACAGATTACCACGATCTCCAGATCTTTTATGCACCGTGAAAGATTCTTTTCCCATAAAACCAGTTCACGCTCGGACAGGGGGATTAATGCTCCGTCCAGGATAACCCGCAGGGAGATGAAACCTTCCTTTAAGGCCTCATCTTTTAGTTGCATAAAAAATTTTCTGGTTTCTAACTCCAGCTTGGCGCGGCGGTGAATTAATTTTAGCAACTCTTCAGGTCCAACCATCCTGTTTAGCTGATTTTTCCTTAAGACCGTACTGATCGGCGTGCCGCGGTAATAGTATTTTTTTATTTCTTTTAAAAGCAACTCCTCTTTTTTTTCATCTGTATAATAAAGGCACTTTTCGTTATTAATAATAGCTGCGGCAACATAGGCTGTTGTTTTGATAATAAAGTGGAAGTTGCCGCTATAAAAATCAAAGTACTGGCATCCCATTAAAAAACTGCCGGGGAAATAGCCTGCCGGCACCAACCGGCCAAGGTCGCGCGGCCACTCTAAAAGCTGGAAGACATTGCGGTGCCGGCTGAGAAAGGCGGTAAAAACTTCGACAATCAGCGGATCAAAAAGAATGTCGCTGCCTTTTTTTAAATATTCTATTCCTTCTTTTATCCCCTTCCCTTCATGGAGGGGGAACTCCGCCGTGAACAGGTCAAAAGCGTTGGCGACATGAATAATTCTTGCCCCCAGGGGTATGCTTTTGCCTTTTAACCCTTGCGGGTATCCTTTCCCGTCAAATCTTTCGTGATGGTGAATAATAGCAGGGAGGACGGGTTCCAACTCTTTAAGGGGTTTAATTATCTCTGCACCCCAGAGGGGATGCTGCTCCCAGATCTTGCGCTCGCGTTCTGTCAGGGGTGAGGACTTGTTAAGGATATCCCTGCTGATTTCGATTTTTCCTATATCATGAAGAAAAGCGGCATATTCAACGATTACCGTCTCGCTGGTGGTCAGGCGCAGCTCTCTGCAGATGGCCTGGGCATAGACAAGGACCCTTTCGCTGTGGTTGAAAGTAAAGCGATCTCTGGCATTAATAATGGCCATGAGGGTCCTAACGGTGCTCAGGAATTCTTTTTCCTTATTCAGCATTTTGCCGCTCAGGCGATCGAAAATGGAGTAATAAAGCTGAACCCTGTTGCCGTTTGTTATCTTGGCTTTGTAGAGAGCTTCATCAGCTTTTTGCAGCAGGCTTTGCCTGTCTTTGGCCTGATCCGGGAACAGGGCAATACCCAGCGAGGCTGACAGGCGCCATTCACTGCCCAGCGTCTCTTCACTGATGGTGTTGATTTCTTTTTGTATCTTTTCTGCCTTGTTAATTACCTGTGATGATTCCTGAAAGGGTGTAACAACTATAAACTTATCCCCGCCGTAGCGAACGGCAAAATCCCCTTTATCCAGATTACTTTTGATCATATCGGAGACAGTCCGCAGCAGGATATTCCCGGAAAAGTTTCCCATTGTTTCATTATATATCTTGAAGTTGTCCAGCTCGATCATGATTAAACCGATCTTGCTGCCGTCCTGACGGTAATCTTCAATCATTTTTTGCAACTGCTGCTGAAAATAACGGTAGTTGTACAGCCCTGTAAGCTCGTCTCTGACAACCAGTTCGGAAAGCTGATTCTTGAAGGAACGCTCCAGGGCGATGACATTTCCGACCAGCCAACTGAAAAGAAAGAATGTCCCGAGCAACATCAGATCGGCTTCAATATTTAAAGTGTTTTTTTCATGCGGTATAAAGTAAAAAGAAGCAAGGAGGAGACCGCTCAAGGCGGAGATAAGGTATCCCCACCTGGCCCCGAACTTTAAGCTGTAAAAGATAACTGGCAGGTAGAGGAACATCTTAAAGCTGCTATGGTTTTTTGCTGTGAAAATGACGAGTAAAACGATTACAATAAGAGCATGGAGCAATTTTAGGTGTGCAGCCAGCAGAGGTTTTTCGGTTATGATTAGCCGGTAGCGCTGTTTTACTGCTCTGAACATGGCCTTGAAACGAGATGTAATTTTTATTAAAATATTTTTCTCATTGCCATTAGCCAAAATAGTCTCCTTAAGGATATTTTTCTTAATTAAAATTCTCTTAGGAGGCTGTAATTTCCTGCCTCCTTATCAGGCGAAAAATTCCGGCAATTATATTTATCAAGGCTAATTCATGAAAAAAACAAAAAGCGCCTAAAAAATAAAGAGAATTCTCGCCATAGCGACAAGATTTTGTTATAATAATGTTATGTTGGAATATCCAGCGTAAACCACAAGAACTGAAAGAGTTGAAGGTGAAGCAATGGAAAAAGATTTTTCACCCGAATTTAAAGTGTTTCTGGAGCTTGAAGGGGAAAAACGCCTTTCCGGCAACGACCTTTTCAATTTACTGGAGAACATTATGAGATATGGCTCCATCAGCCGGGCCGCTTCTGAGCTGGGAATTTCTTATCGCTATGCCTGGGGCCTGATCGGGGCTGCTGAAAAAGCCCTCGGCCTGGAGCTGGTGATCAGGCAGGTGGGCGGTTATGCCGGCGGGGGAGCATCCCTCAGCAAGGAAGGCCGGGAGCTTTTAGACGAGTACAAGACGTTTAAACAAGAAGTGGATATCCAGCTGAAACATTTTATTGAAAGGGCTGCTTCTGGAAAACAGGCGGGTTCCGTTGACGATGCGGCGGCTAAGAGCGTTTCAGGCGAGCGGCACCTGCTGCTGGCCAGCACGATGGAGCCCGTAGAGACGGGGCTGCTGGACCTCCTGGAAGGGGCTTTTTTCCAGGCCACCGGCGTATTGATCAGGCATATTGCCCTCGGCAGCGGGCGTGCCCTGGAGATAGCAAGGAAAGGGCGCGTGGACATGGCCCTTACTCATGCTCCGGAGATGGAAAAGGAATTTATGGCCGAAGGATGGGGTAAAACGCGAATCCCTGTCATGGCCAATGACTTTGTCCTGGTCGGCCCTGACTTCGACCCGGCCGGAGTAAAAAAACTTGATGGCGGCGGTGTGAAATCAGCATTCCGGCAGATCGCTCTTTCCCGCGCCCCGTTTGTCAGCCGCGGCGACCGTTCCGGAACCCATTTAAAGGAGCTCCAGATCTGGAATGCTGCAGGAATTTCCCCCGAAGGGGAGTGGTACATCGTATCTTCCGGAATCGTCGGCAACATGGGTGTCTTGCGCCTGGCCCAGGAGAAGCAGGCCTATACCCTGGTGGACCGGGCTACTTATCTGCTTTCACACAGCCAGCATAAGATGCGCATTTTCATAGGGACAGAAGAGGGCACCGCACTTCCCGGGGAGTTGGAGAACGTTTTTTCACTGCTTCTTGTCAATCCGGAGCGGGTACCGTCTGTAAATTATTCCGATGCCCTGCTCTTTGCACAGTGGATCCAGGAAAAAGAGATACAGCAGGTCATTTCCAGCTTTGGGGAGGAAAGATTCGGCAAGCCCTTATTTTCCAGGGTTAGGGCTGTATGAGCCAGGTGCTTTGGCTTTGCGTAGCTTTCTGTGTTTGTTTGGGCTTCTGCCGCTATTTTTATCTTACTACATGGCGATGAATACCACTGTGTCAATATTTGGCGTGTATTTTTTTATCGTTCCAGCACAGATAAAAACTGCTAAGATCCGGTAACCCTTCATCAGTAAACCCTGTGAGCAGTGCCGCTCACAGGGTTTGCTTTATATCGATTGCCAGGTGAAAGGATTGACATGTTTTATTTTTTTTAGGTATAATAAGCTTGGCCCATGCGGGTGATAACATTTTTTAAGGATGTGATGATGAAGAGATAAATTGGAGGGGGATGGTTTTTTTATCCGGGTTATGCATAGTGTTGCATATTTATTTTTTCAAACCCGCGAGAGCTATTTAAGCACCATTAATTATGTTTAGGAAAGGGGTAGTAAAATGAGTAAAGCACGGCCGAAACTGAAAAAAATAAAGAGAGGGGTAAAGCTTTTTCTCCTTGCCGCTGCAGTATGCTTTCTTCTGGTCGGCCTGCTCACAACAGGCTGTTCCCAGGCGCCGGCTACTGTTGAAGGTGATAACGGCGAATCCGCAGCATCGGAACAGGAAGCGCAGGAACAGGAGGGACAGGGAGAAGCTACAGTTGATGAATTTATCATCCTGGCCACTACAACAAGCACTTACGATTCTGGGCTGCTGGACTTTTTGCTGCCCGTTTTCACTGAAAAATACGGCACCGAAGTCCGCATAGTATCCCAGGGGACAGGACAAGCCCTGGAAACCGGCAAAAGAGGAGACGCTGATGTTCTTCTCGTTCACGATCGCGCTTCGGAATTACAGCTGGTCGAGGAGGGCTATTTTACTGACCGCCAGGACGTGATGTACAATGACTTTATTATTGTCGGCCCGGCCGCAGACCCTGCCGGATTGAAGGGTATTGAGAGTGTAACCGAAGCTTTTACCGCCATTGCTTCTGGTGGGCATACCTTTGTCTCACGTGGCGATGACTCCGGCACACACCGTAAGGAACTTTCTTTTTGGGAAACTGCAGGAATCGATATCACCGGGGATTGGTACCAGTCAGTAGGAAAAGGTATGGGTGATACCCTGCGCATGGCTAACGAGATGGAAGGGTATACCCTGACGGACAGGGCTACCTATCTCTCGCTAAAGGAATCCCTGGAGTTGGAGATCGTCCTCGAAGGAGACCCCGTCCTCTTTAACCAGTACGGGATCATGGCCGTAAACCCTGAAAAGCATCCGCACGTTAAATACGAAAGCGCCAAAAGGCTTATTGATTTTATGATGTCACCGGAAGGGCAGGAATTGATCGCCTCCTTCCAGATTGGTGGTGAAGGTCTCTTCTTCCCGGGCAAAGGCGTGGCCGATTAAAAAATAAGAAAGAGATGAGACTGTTCTCATAATCCTTCCCGGAGAGATCTCCGGGAAGGGTTGTATTACTTACAGCAGCTTAAGCCTGTCTGCATAGGCTTAAGCTGCCTGCTAAATGAAGTATCCACTATAACCGTCTTGAGGAGTGATCAATTGCTCCTGCTAAAAGGAATTGCCGAGGCGTTCTCCCTTATATTAACTCTCGATCCGTACCTGGTACAGATCGTGCTGCTCTCCCTCCAGGTATCGTTGCTGGCAGTTGTTTTTGCCACCCTGGCGGGGGTTCCCCTGGGGACATACCTGGGGCTTAAAGCCCCGGAGCGGACCCGTTTTGTCAGTAAACTGCTCTATACCCTGATGGGGCTGCCGCCGGTGGTGGCAGGGCTGGTTATTTATCTCCTGCTTTCCCGTATGGGCCCCCTGGGGGTCCTGGGTCTGCTTTATACGCCGACAGCCATGATTATTGCCCAGTTTGTCCTGGCCGTTCCGATCATCGCTGCCTTGACGATGATCGGCATCCGCAGCAGGGGCAAAGAGGTGCAGGAGACGGCCCGCACACTGGGAGCGGGGCGGCTCTTAAC
>JAKORA010000396.1 GCA_029778075.1 Bacillota bacterium
CGGGCTCAAGCAAGCAGGTCTGCCGGCGGGCTCAAGCAAGCAGGTCTGCCGGCGGGCTCAAGCAAGCAGGTCTGCCGGCGGGCTCAAGCAAGCAGGTCTGCCGGCGGGCTCAAGCAAGCAGGCAGACCACCGGCAAACTCAAGCAGGCAGGCCAAAAACGAAAAAGGAGGAATAAAAAAATGACAGCAAGGGAATTTTTGGAATGGGCAGGGTTTGAGGTCAACGAACATACATTATTTAGATTGACGTTTTATGTCGGATCGAATGTTGATTTCTCACAGTTTCCAGACGCTGAAGTAACAACAGAGGACGGCACCCCGCTCAATGAATGTGCGGAGGAGCCGGCACAGTTTCAGGAGTGGATGGACGGCATCAACCATTTTCGAATCTAATGACATCCACCCTGTTCCAGCACTGGATGGGAAAATAGGCCCGCCGGGAGCCTCTAATCCCGGCAAAACAAAAAAAAATATTATTAAAAGGAGGAATGAAAAAATGTACGAAAGACCAATACCGAGAGAAAATGCTGTTATATACTACCAGTGGCCTTGCGGCTGCTGGTTTAGAGAGACGCTTAAACCCGTTGGGATCAACGGGTGGGATCGCACCTCATTCAATAGTGAGGTGTGTTCCCAGCATAACCAGAACGCACGTCTTGTTGACAGCCCCCGCATTTTTGCATTGATTGCGGGGATACGTTATGGGGACGTTCAACGGACATTTAGTTAATTTCGGCCCGCCGGGAGCCTTAAATCCCGGCAAAAACAAACCAAAAACCACCGACAGACTCAAGCAAGCAGGTCTGCCGGCGGGCTCAAGCAGGCAGGCCAACAAAAAATTAAAAAGGAGGAGGTTAAAACATGAAATCCGTGTATAACAAGACGAAGGTGAAAGCTTGGATTAAAAAAGCCCACAAATACCACTGGCTTAGCTACGGTCACGGTTACATCACTGATGAGTACGTCGTACTAGTAGATGAGTCACATATGCATCCGACCATTTTGGACGTTTTTGGCACATTAACTCCCACGTGCAAGTATTCTGCCGA
>JAKORA010000037.1 GCA_029778075.1 Bacillota bacterium
ATATTACCAAAAACATGAACCACTAATAATGCCTTGATATGCTTCTTAGTAGTCTTATTGATAAGTTTGCCATCTTCGAAACTACATTCATTTTCACAGAAAGCTAATAGTTTGTCTACATCCATGGATAACCGCTATTTTCCCGAACTGCTCTTTTCCAACTTAATACCTCTTTGGCCAAGATATTCCTTCAGGGAATCTTCTGTAGGGAAATGTTTTTCAACCAATGCAAGATGTTCCTCCAGAAGACTTCTACCGTAGCCGGTCACCCTGGGCAGTGCTGACATCGGCACCCCGTAATATTTTAACAGCAGCACTCTTTCGAAGAGACGCAGATAGTTGTCCACTGCTTCCGGGGTATGATAGATCCGGCGAGAAATCTCTTGAGTACTAAGCCCACTTAAGGACAACTCAATCACAATCTTTTTGTGGGTAAGCGTACGTCCCATATCAAGCACTGTGCCTGCGGTAGGCAGGATGATCCCGAACTGCTCGAAGTACGCTTCCAGCAAACTCCGCAGCATCGTTGGGGAGACCTGCAGGATCCATTCCATATCCAGGGTAGTGAGCACCGCATCTTGCTTCCAGGCCTCGGTGGTGATCCTCTCCAGCTGGATAGTCTTGAGCCTTTTTACATCTTCCGTGGTAGCAAGGGGCAGCTCTTTATCCTGTGGCGACAGGAGAGTCAGTACAACGGGCTGGAAGAGCCCGGGGTCGGTACGTCTCGATTTTTTAGTCCCATGGGCCAGCCAGACCATCTGGCCGGGTTGAAGCTCAGAGATTAGCGGACAGCACCAGGTATAGATCCGGGCCGCTGAAGCAGTCATCGCTTCAGCCTGAGCGGGCCTTAGCCCCCAGTCTTCCACCAGGGAGCGACAAGCGGGCTCCAGAGCCTCTTGAGGGATCTCGCCTTGGATAGATTTCCGGCCGGAGACCTGGACCTTTTCGGAATCGAGCCTCTTTTCCGGTAAAAAGTCGTTACCACCGCGTTTTAGAGTCAGCTCCGACTGGTTCACCAGGTACCAGAGATCTTCCATAGTAGCTTCAGGATTTGCGTTTTTCAGCTGTTCAAACTGGCAGATCTCCAGCTCCCTTTTAACGGCACGGTAGCTTGTACCTTTTTTCAGCTGCATAAGAGCCTTGTCATTGAGAAAGGGGAGCACGATTTTATGGCCGTTTTCTTCCAGAAGCAGCTCTGCCGGCTTAAGGCGTCTTTTACCCTTTGTTTTCTCAAAGGACTCGATCGCCTGGGCCGTTAACGCGCAGGCAGCCTCGGCAACGCGGGAAGCCTCCGCCAGTTCGAATTCTTTTTTCAGGTGAGCTTTCTGTACTGCTGCTGTTTCCCTGACAAGAAGGGTTTTGTAGCGCTGGTTGACAATACCCTTCTTGGCTTGCAAGATGTTCAGTCCTCCTTCTTTTTTTTTACAGGGTGCGCTTCGGCCAGGCGGCGGAGCTTGCCGAACATGA
>JAKORA010000397.1 GCA_029778075.1 Bacillota bacterium
CATTATCCTCAATAATATCGATCAACCGTGCGCTGCTCCTTAAACAAGAAAATTACCATAAATTTCCGCAAGGAGGTTGGTTTAGAATGGAACTGGATGTAAAAGAAAAAGTTAAGGAAGAGATTGACCGCCAGAAAAAAATGCTTGAAAAATGTGCGATGATCATGAGCCAGGTGCCAGAACATTTAAGAGCCTATCAGGGGAAAGTCTTCGAGCTGATGCAAAAAGAGCTGCGTGCCCTTGAGGATATGGCCAAACAATCAAATATTTAAACCTTCGGGTTGCGGTAATATTGCTGATCTTAGGGCCCCGGGAGGCGCCCTGTAGGTAAAGAGCTGTCTGCCCTCTTGCGAACAGCTCTTATTTTTATGGGTACTATTACGATGCCCTCCCCGGCCCAGTAGAGATGGAAATGATTGATCAGCTAATAAGAAATATTTTGGCTCAGAGGCGCTTCCACCACTAACTCTTAGCCGGCGCATATGGTTGGCACGGGTCAAGCTCATGGGATCAGCCTGCAGCAGGGTCATATTTCGGCGCCTGGGGAAGAATCGATAAAAGGTTTTCAGCTTTGTGCCGGCTATGCGGCGTTTCCAGGCAGGACTTACGGGAAAAGGTATTGAATAACCGGATAGGGTGCCTTAGTTTTGCGCCTGGATGGGGAGAAGCGATGAAAATTTGCAGCTATAACATAAATTCGATCCGGGCCAGGAAGGAGCTTCTGTTTAAGTGGCTGGAGAAGCGGGAGTTTGATCTGGATATTCTCTGCCTGCAGGAGCTAAAGGCGGAGGAGAAGGACTTCCCCTTTGAGCAGTTTGCCGCCCGGGGTTATGAAGCAGCCGTTTTTGGGCAGCCGCGCTACAACGGTGTGGCTGTTTGCGCAAAAAACGGCCTTTCCGAGATCAGGCAGGGTTTTGGGGATCCTGAGTGGGACGATCAGAAGCGCATCATCTCCTGCCGGGTGAACGGGGTTGCGGTGATCAACGCATACATGCCCCATGGCAGTGAAC
>JAKORA010000398.1 GCA_029778075.1 Bacillota bacterium
ACACCGGGTAGTCTACTGGCATACTTTTGTTGATTGATGGGGAGAAGCGGATGGGTTATTACGAAGTCCTTTCGGAAGTTTGGGCAAAAAGCGGCCGGAACGGGAAGCCAGGCGAGAGTATCCTGGTACATACCCGTAAGGTCATTACTTCACTATGGGGTTTAGCAGCGCGGCACCGGGAGTATGCGGAGGAAAGGATTTGGTCAAACCTATTTTGGGCTTGTTTTTTACATGATTTTGGGAAAGCGGCGGAGCCTTTTCAGCAGTCTCTTCGCCGTCTTCGGCCTCGCTGGCCGCATCGTCACGAGGTCCTCTCTATCCCTTTTGTTTCAAGGGTGGTTTCGCCTTGTACTCCGGATTACCGGTGGATATTGGCAGCAGTAGCTTCGCACCATATAAAGCCGAAGCGGCTTTTTTCCTCTAAATACTACAGTCTTGCCCTGGATGAAATGGATTTTTACAATGACTTGGCCGCTTCTATCCCGATAGAGCGGATTACAGCCCTTAATGAATGGATGGATGAGGAATGGCGCGAGTGGCAACTGCGATTCAACGAAATAAATATTTCTTTATACCCTCCTTCCCCGCTTTCCGACTGGAGTTTTTCGGGGGAGGCGGTTTACAAAGGGCTAAAGGAGTATTTTTTAACATATAAAACAGTAAATAAAAAACCGGCAGATTCAGAAGAGAGTCGTTTGGGGATTATAATGAGAGGAGCCCTCCAGTTTTCTGATCATTTAGGCTCCGCCGGATATGAGGTGGGCTTCCTTACTTTACCGGATCCGGGTGAATTAAGAGAAAAAGCCCTGCCTGAAGGGGCAAATTGGCATACGCATCAAGAAAAATGTGCTAACATAAACGGTAATGTGGTCTTGGCAGCGCCCACGGGCAGCGGCAAGACCGAAGCTGGATTTTTATGGGCGTTTCAACAAACACGACAGAGAAAAGGAAAAGGGATCTTAGTTTATCTTCTTCCTTTTCAAGCTAGCATGAATGCGATGAAAAAAAGGCTGACAGAAATCTTAGGTGTGGAAGTCGCCCTATTACACAGCCGCGCTTTACAGGCTCTCTACAGGGAACTGACGGAAACAGGGGAAAAAACAGCGGAAGCAGAAAAAACCGCAAAACATTTGAATGAATTGGGCCGTCTTTACCGGCAGCCAGTATGGGTAGCTTCACCATATCAATTACTGAAGGCGGCATTTAAACTGCCGGGTTATGAAATCCTTTACACTGTTTTGCTGGGAGCAACAATTATTCTGGATGAAGTGCATGCCTATGAACCGGACCGGTTGGGTATGATTTTAGAACTACATAAAGAACTAATTAAAAACCTGGGATGCCGGGTAATGGTCATGACCGCCACCATGCCTTCCTGGTTGCGGGAACTATGGCAAAATAGTCTTGGAGCTCCACTGGTCTTACCGGACAGAGAATTATATAAAAAAGAGGTACGTCACCGGATAAATATCCTCGACGGTGACTTAAAATCAGGCAAAACACTGGAGATTATCCATGATTTCTTTTCTAGGGGCAAATCTGTTTTGGTTGCTGTCAACAGTATCAAGGCTGCCCAAGAAACCTATACCGAACTACAAAAGAAATATAATAAAAAAGACCTTGTTTTACTGCACGGGCGTTTGAACGTCCGGGACCGTCTTGCCCGGGAGAAAGAATTGGAAGACAGAGTGGGATTCAAAAACCGGGGCCGTCCATGTATTGCCATCGCTACACAAGTGGTGGAGGTGAGTCTCAACCTGGATTTTGAGACCATTATTACTGAACCCGCACCTCTAGAAGCTTTGCTCCAGAGATTCGGCCGGGTTAACCGGCGTGGGAAAAAGGGAATTGTCCCAGTTTACATTCTTACCCGCCAGAGCGGAGATTATGATATCTATGACCGCCGGTTGGTGAAGAATACACTCGAGATACTCATACGCAATGGCGGAGAAATTATCGCAGAAGATGCGGTTATTGACTGGTTGGATTGGATCTATGAGCAAGACGGGCTGAAAGTGGAATGGTTGGCCAAGGTAGAAGAATCCCGGAGGAATTTTCGCCGCTATTGTCTTGATACTTTACGTCCTTTTAATGAAGACAAAGACCTGGAAAGAGATTTTGAACGGATGTTTGATGGGATGGATGTTTTATCTTCTTCACTTTTGGAAGAGTATGACCGTCTGGCCGGGCAGTCTCTTATTGAAGCCCATAGTTTGCTGGTTTCCATTAACCGACGTCGATTTTTTGCCCAACAATGCCGGTGGGATGAGAAACGAAAAGTCTGGCTCACAGAGGCCAGATATGATCCATTACTGGGGTTGCTATAATCGAATTCCATATGTCAAGGGTTTCTCCGGAATTTAGAAAAAATTTACAGATTAATGACCAGTTTTTATAAAAATCAGGATATGATACGGCTTTGCTAGATAACAGTTTATAAAGGAGAGTCTTATGTGCTTAATTTAACAGCAGCCCGTTTTCTTTTTACCATGACAGTACAAGAACCAATGATTTTGCCGCCTTACAAAGGGTCTACTTTTCGCGGTGGTTTTGGCAATGCCTTCCGGCG
>JAKORA010000399.1 GCA_029778075.1 Bacillota bacterium
CCGATGGGGTCGAAGGCGGGGAAGTCTGCGTAGGGGCCGTCGCTGCCGAAGCCTTTGATCTGCGCGTAGATCAGTCGCCGGTTTAGCTTGCGCAGGGAATCGTAGCCGAGCCCCAGCCTTTCGATGGCACCGGGCCTGAAGTTTTCTACAAAGACGTCGGCATGCTCGACCAGGCGCCGGACGAGCTCCTGGCCTTGGGGATGTTTGATGTCCAGGGTAATGGATTTTTTGTTGGCGTTGAGCAGGACGAAGTCGTAGGAGTTTGCTTCGGGTTTGTCGCCGTAACCGGCACGGCCCTGCTCGCCGGTCCCCGGCCTTTCGATTTTGATTACTTCGGCGCCCAGCCAGGCCAGGGTTTCTGTGCAGGTGGTGCCGGATTCGAACTGTGTGAAGTCCAGGACAATTATGCCTTCCAGGGCTGCTGATGTCATCTTGGCTCTACCCCCAGTCTGTTTTCTAGAAATGATTCAATTTGTGCGGTCATCTTGGCCTCGTCCCAGGCACGCGCGTCTACGGTGTCGGCACGCAGCTCCAGGACGGGGATGCCGGCTTCTTCAAAGGCTTTTTTGATGAAGTAGGAGCCCTGCACGGCCTGGGTGCAGCTCTCCGCTACCAGGTGGACCATGCCGCTAATCCCGTTGTGCTTCGCTTCTTTCAGGTACCAGTCAACGTTCCAGGGGGGCATGTGCAGCATGTCTTCCATGCCTACGAAGCGGCTGGCCAGGGCACGCAGGGGGTCCCCGCCGTAGCGCGCATAGGCGTCGGCGGCGAGTCCCAGGTAGATCGACCATACAAAGACGGCGCCGTAGCGCTGCTCGAAGTGCTGGTAGAAGCCCAGGTTGAACCAGAGGCCGGTGCCGAGCCACATCAGGCGGACTCGCTCGTTTTCGCAGGCTGCTACTTTGCGGTCAACCAGGTCTTTTACTTCTTCGTAGAAGAGGCGCGCTGCCCGGACACCCCATTCGGTACCACGGTGCCATTGCGGGATCATGACACTGGGCACCTGGTCTGTTACGCTGACCGGTGCGGGTACGGTCCGGGCGATGAGGTCGCGGGTTAAGCGGTTATACTCTTCCTGCTCGTTGATCAGCTCCATGATTTTTTTGAATTTGGTCTCGTTGAAGCTCCGACCTGTGGTGGTCTCCAGGAAGCGGATCAGGCCTTTGAGTTCTTCTACCATGAGGTCGAGGCGGTGCGGGTCGAAGAGTTGCTCCCACTGCCGGGGCGCTTTTTCCCACCAGCGTTCGGGAAGGTACTGCGGGACGGTGTTCTCCAGGGGGTAGTAGGCAATGCCGAATTCGCGGGCCCAGAGCTCGAATATTTTACCCTGGGCGTCGCAGGTCAGGCGCGTTACGGCCAGGGTGGGCCTGGGCAGGCCTCCCCAGGGGGCTTTGTCTTTGTCCGGGTCCAGGGCAGAGGCGAGGGATAAGGAGCAGTAGCGGCAGAGGTTGGGACGGTAGCCGCGCGCGCTCATCAGCCCCAGGTAGCGCGGGGAGAGTTGCTTGGCTGAGCAGACTGCCGCCCACCACTGGTTGACTACGTAGGGCAGATCCATGGCGCGAAAGATCTCCTGGGGGACGTCGGCGTTGACGATGGCGAAGGGCTCGCCGCGCTGGACGCGCTCTTTGGTGCGCAGGAACCAGTCACGCTGGTAGGCGGTGGCTTCTATGGCCGAGCGCAGGCGCTTGACGCTGGCGGCGCCGCGCGGCGCGGATTTTGACGGCGCCGGCGTTGACGGCTCATCATCTGCGGAGCTAAGGCCGGAAGCGGGTCTTGTTTGCATAAAAGGCTCTTTTTTGCTGATGGCTTCTACGAATGCTTGGACTTGACGGCGGAGTTCTGGAATATTTGCCAACCTGTACGGCTGGCGTTCAAAAAGCAGGACCGGTATGCCGAGCTTTTCCAGGGCGCGGCGCTGTTCAGGGTAGTCCCAGGCGGGTGCATCGTCTAAGTCCAGTATGTAGAAAATGACTCCTTGGGCGCCGCAGGCGCGGACCTGGGCTAACAGGGCGTCGACTCGCTCGGAGACGGTGGACTGGTTAATGCTTGGGGTGCGCAGGTGGTAGCGGTCGATGATGGCGTCGCACCAGTCTGCTTCGGTATCGATGATTCCTTCGAAGTGCCGGTTACCCCAGTCGTGGTCTTCGGCGACGATTACGGCTCCGCAGGTTTCGACCAGCCGGTAAAAGTCGGGGTGCTCCTGAGCGCTGCCGGTGACGAAGAGGGGGACGCCGTTTAGTACCGGGCGGTTCTTGGCTTCCTGCAGGAACTCATTGAGCAGCGCGCTGTGTTCTTCACGGGGTAGATACATTGAGGCGCCAGTGATCTGCAGGGCTTCCAGGCCGCTGACCAGCTTTTTGGAGCGCAGGGCAGCCATTTCGCTAAGCAGGCGGCGGTTCTCGTTGCAGATATCGATGGCTTTGTGTATTTCTTCTTCTGGGAGCGGACGGCCGCGCCACTGTTCTACTGCTTTTTTAAGCTCGATTAGTCTTTGCCGGTTGTAGAGGGCGCTAGTACGGTAACGGGTATGTAGAAGGTCGAAGAAGTAGAGCTCCGGGATGGGCAGCTCGGCCTCTACCCGGCGCAGTTCACGCAGGTAGTAGAAGATGCGGACCAGTGCATCTGAGGAGCTGGTGATGATGAGGCGATCAAGGTATGAGTAGGTGCCGTCTACTATGCGCCTGAACTGGGAGCGCAGCAGGGGATCGAAGGCGCGTTCTATATAGCGATCGGCAATATGTTCATCTTCAGCATGGGGGTCGCCGCAGATGCGCACGGGCAGGTACCCGGCGGCGATGAGGAGCTCTTCCGGGACGTCGCTGCCCAGCAGGCCGGCTACTTTGCCGCCGCGGGATTTCCACTCCAGCGCGGCACGGTCACGGTCTCGGTAGGCAAGAATAAGTTGCTTCAATGATTTTAAATTTAATTCAGGCGGCTTATTTTGATGTAACAAAAAATGTAACCTCCTCTCCTCTTACAATAAAAATTTACCAAACTGGTTTAACTTACATATATTATTTGCAAAGAGTCAAAATTAGGAGAAACTAATTTAAACATGTTATACTTTATTGTAATACATTATTATCATAATTAAAATTATTCGTCAATATTATTTTTAGCTACTTATTAAAATTTTTTATATCTGCAGACTATTAGGCTATCGTGTTGTCTTTTAGCTGAGGATAATTTCACTACCTTCTTCATTCCATGTGAAAACAGTTTTTAGGTTTTCTATTTCGTTGAGCTTCATTACATGCGCCAAAACATCCATACCCTTACCTTCTCTCGTAACGGGCTGCGGTTGTGCCTTGTCGTTTATATAGCATGGAATCATCCTGGCTTCTACAAGACCGTCCTTTGTGAATAGCCCTTTCGCAATAAGAGTATTTCTAGAAATCTCAGAGGAGGGATAGTTGGGTACTTTATAGCCGCCCTGGGGATCAGCAAAAGGCGTAAATGGTGGTGTTACTCCCTGCCACTTGAAGGGGTTGTAAGAATGAAGTTTCATGGCAATTTCCGACCCCTCCTGAAAATGGTTAGTTACAGTAGCAAAGTTTCCGAGACCATGGAATATCGGCTTGCCTTTGTACATATCAACGCCTCTTAAAGAATGGGCATGGCAACAGATTACCATTTCCGCTCCGACATCGATGGCCTTATGAGTAATTTCAAATTCGTAAGGTAGAAGCTCGGGAGAACCCATTCGACCGATATGGAAGGACGCTATCACAACATCAGCCTTCTTTTTTGCTTCCTCGATATCCTGAACCATCCAATTAAGCGTTCCAGGATCTACTGCCGTATAAACTGCGGTCGGCGCTGCCCCTGGCTCTGCTCTATCACAAATATAAGTTGTGATAACCCTAATGTAAGCGGCACCAGCTTTCATTGGAGATGCCCAAGATTCTCTGGGACCCAGTGCCGTATACTGCACTATAGCGAATTTGATTCCATTCTTTTCAATATAAGCTGGTACATGAGCTTCATAGATATTCATGCCGGCACCTGCTGTTTGAAGACCAAGGGATTTAAGCTTATTAAGCGTATCGGCAACACCTGGCTCGCCCTGGTCAAAGGTGTGATTTCCACCGAAAGTAGCCACATTAAAGCCCGCCTTTGGAAGGCAATTAAGGTTTTCCGGATCTCCAGCGGGAACTATTGATGTTTCAAAATTGCTGACGGCTGGCCTTGTTGTATGTGGTATCTCCACATGACCAATTACTACATCTCCTGCCAGGAGTGTTGCTCTAGCCGCATCAAATATAAAATCCACATCGGGAATATTAAGAACAAGGTCACCTACGGCAAGAACGGTCGTTATATTTTCATTCATAGCTTCCCAACTCCTTTCGATTTGCACACTTATTATAACTAACTATTCAAATATGTTAGATTATTTTGTAATACAATATTATTATAATTAAAGTCGTTTGTCAATATTTTTTTAATCTACTTATTAAAAGTTTTTATATTTACAGATTATTAGGACTATTAGGCCGTCGAGAGCCGGCATACGGGAAGTCTTCGGTGTCAGCACGCAAACACACTAACGTGCCAGATTGGAGGAAAATACCGGTAAGGCTGCTCCCTTGTTGGATGCTGCCATTTTCACGGGATTGTTTGATCAGTTGTATGCCGTTGTGGATATGGAAGAGGGACAGCCTATAATACCGGTATGAGAACGCAGGGATATCTGGGGCTGTGCTACTGCAGGACTCTTTGCCGCCTTTATAAAGGAGCAGCAACACAAACATCCCGGCCAATGTCAGGAATATGATGTAAATGCAGGTTAACGCCATAAAGGGAGGATAAAAAATCTTCGCTAATTACATCCCTGGAGCTGCCAAAGATAAATTGCCCGTTAAAATTCAGCGCCGCCACCTCTCCTTCCAGCAGCAAGGCATGGTCAGGGTTGTGGGTGGTGATCACAGCGGCATATCCTTCAGCAGCCAGCTTTTTAACAATTTTAAGCACCTTTATTTGATTTCCGTAATCCAGATGAGCGGTTGGCTCGTCCATCAATATTATTTTTGGCCGTTGGGCAAGGGCTCTTGCTATGCTTACCAGTTGTCTTTCCCCTCCGCTGATCTGCGTATAGTATTTATGTGCAAGATGAGATATGTTCATTTGCTCAAGGGCGTGTTGCGCGATTTCATAATGTTCCTGTTTCGGTTTTTCAAAAGTGCCTATCCTCGGTGCGCAACCTGTCACAACATAGCTGAGCACTTCATAGGCAAATGAAGGGATTATAAACTGGGGAACATAAGCAATCCTCATCGCTATTTCCTTCGCTTTCATGCGCCTCAAATCTTTTCCTTCCAACAGTATCTTCCCATCTGTGGGCACAGCAAGGTTGGCCATACAGTTAAGCAATGTTGTTTTCCCAACACCGTTAGGACCGATAATACTGATAATCTGCCCCTGGTTTACGGAAAAAGAAATGTTGCTGAATAATGTAGGAAAGCCTTCATAGGCAAAACTGATATTTTTAACTTCAAGGATCATTCTTTACCCACCCTAAGAAATATTCGTTTTTTGCCTGTACAGCAGCCACAAAAAGCAGGGGGCCCCGGCTGCTCCCGTAAGAATCGAAAGGGGTATTTCTACTGTTAATAATGTACGGGCAATTGTATCAATAATTAGCATAAACAAAGCACCTAAAATTATTGTAATCGGAATCATCCTCGTATGGTCGGAGCCTACAAGCAAGCGTGCCAAATGTGGAATTACCAATCCAATCCAGCCAATCGTACCGCAGATGCTGACAGCACTGGCAGTAAGAAAGGTTGCACAGGCAATAGTAATACCTCTTATTTGCCTTACGTTCATGCCAAGGGTTTTCGCCTCGACTTCACCAAAGGACAGGATATTGATTCGCCACGATAAGCCTATAAGCAAAATAGTACCGATTAAAAACGCCGGGCTAATCTCCACGACCTCACTCATGTTAATATCTGCAAAGCTTCCCATCTGCCAAAAAACGATTGCTGCAAGCTCGGTCTGCTCTTCGGCCACAAATTTCATTATGGCCAGCATAGATGTTAAAAACCCGCCCACGATAATGCCTGACAGCACAAAAACCAGGTTTGAATAGTTTCTTAGCAGCCTGGGAATCGTCGTGGCCAGCATAACCGCAAAAACGCCCCCTAAAAAGGCAAAAGACTGCCTCTCCACCATCCCCAAACCAAGCAATATGGCACCGGCCGCCCCCACGCTTGCTCCGGATGATACACCAAGAATATCAGGGGAAACAAGGGGGTTTCTAAATATTCCCTGGTAAACTGCTCCCGAAAGGGAAAGCATCGCCCCAACCATCATCGAAGCCAGGGCACGCGGTATTCTAATTTTAAACAGGACCGTATCCATAGCCTCCAGGACTTCGTCCATAGCCGGCCCCATTCCCAATTTGCTGGTTATTACGCGGTAAACGTCGAGAGGATTGGCGCTTAGTCTACCAATGCAGACAGCTGCCAGGGCAAAGGTGCAAAGTAAAAGGGATAAGATGAAAACGGTTCGTAAATATATATTTCTGTTCATACAATCCTTACCTCAATTAATATATTTCAAGGCTACTCCCACAAGCAGGGGTAGCCTTGAAATATGTTTTATTATCTTATATCACTGCTTTTTAAATTACTTAATTCCCATCTGTTCGGCAGTAAACTTCACACCATATACCATGTTGTAAAACTCATCCGCATTTTTCATTAAATCGTCAAGGCTGTACAGCTCGGGGTGAAGATTATATAATCCCCAGCGCAAGCCAAGGGCTGCTGACGCTGTCGGGTAATCCCAGGGTTCAAGTTCTGACGGGAATACATATACGGCTTTATTCTTTATTGCTTTTATACTGCTCCATTTCGGGTCATTTAGCAGGCTATCAACTGTGTAGGTTGCATACTGTGGCACCCAGATAATATCCGGGTTCCATGCGATAATTTGCTCAATATTAACTTCCGCAAAAGCACCTTTTACATCTACTCCTTTTACCGCGTTAGTGCCGCCGGCCATTTCAATGATATCTGTTTGTATCATGGAAGATGTTGCCACGGAAAAGGGTGTGGAGCTTCCCAAGAACAGCACGCTTGGACGCGTTTTAGCTTTTGCCGCGAGGGCCTTTGTTTCAGCAATGCTCTTGTCAATAAAGCCGTTTATCTGTTTCGCTCTATCTTCTTCACCTAAAACCTTACCGACAATGTTAAGGGAGTTTTTAATGGTGTCAAAGCTTTCTGAGTTCGGAAGCGCCACAACAGCCTTGATGCCAACATTTTCAAATTGCTCCACCTGGTCTTTGAAGCGCTCCGGCAATATGGCTACATTGTTTTTGCCCAGAGAAACAACTGTTTCAAAATTGATGTTCTTTCCCTTGCCGATTTCCACGATTCCTTCATAATCATCCATCACATAATTGTAGAGTTTGTTGGCCATCTGTTTGTTGCCAAATCCGGCGATATACTTGTCCCCTCCGCCTAAAACAATAGCCGTATTAAGCGAGGGATTATGGGTACCCAGGATCTTGCTTGCCGGACGATCCAGTACAACTACCCGCCCGGTAACATCCGTAACTGTTATCTTGGTTGATTCAGGTGTTGGCGCAGGGGCGGGGGCGGGAGCCGGTTTCGGCGCAGGAGTTGGCGCCGGCGCCGGGGTAGTAGCAGCTTTTTTGGGAATAATGAGTTTCTGCCCAACAAAAATTAAATGGGGGTTTTTCAGGTTGTTCCTTTCAGCAATAGTCATGTAATCCACGCCATAATCACGGCCGATCCTCCATAGAACGTCGCCTTTTTTTACAGTGTATATAATCTCTTCTGCTGCCAATGCCATTCCCGTATTTAAAAGCAAACAAACCACAACCAAGAATACAATTAATATTTTTCTCATCCATTTCTCCTCCCCGAAGAAAATATAAATATAATTAACCACAACAAATTCGATATGCACCCCTGTTCATAACAAATGCAAAAAAAACTGCTTCAGGATGCTGTCGATTATCACCCTCCTTAGGCAAATTTTCCTATAAAGATTGTTTACTAAAAATGAGTAAATAACTACACCCGGGCATGCGTTGGTTATGCAGATTGGTGCATAACTCTTTTTAATTATAAAATACAAGTCAAGAGAATGCAAGGAGAAAATGGCGCAGGAATAAGGTTAACTATTAATAGCGCCAGTAATTGTGTTAGGAGACAGGCTCATTGTCCCGCCGGGGGTTCCGGGCATTCCCGTCACACTTTAGAAAGTGGAAGTGAATGCTATGTCCTGCGCTGGGAGCCGGGAAAGGAGTTGTTTGCTTCCAATATTTGTTGAAGAAATTTTAGGCTTGTGGCTGCAGGGCTTCTTCCGGCATGGCAGTGAATTGACCGTTTCTAACATCCGGCAGGGTAAAAGCAAGTATAATCCCCAGAGCCGGAAGCACGCTGATAATATTCATGGTAAAGGGCAGTCCTGCAGAATCGGCGATAGCGCCGAGTATTGTTACCCCGATGGAGCCCATACCTACTCCAAAGCCCAGCAACAAACCCGAAGCCAGACCGATGTTATGCGGCAAAAGCCTTTGCCCGAAAACCACTGTAGTGGAAAAAGTCGAGATTAGTGAAGCACCGACAATAAAAGCCAAGACAGGGATCCAGTTGCCATTTAAATGTAAAAAGGGGTAAATAGCGATTAGAGAAATAATCATGGAAATCAATAAACCGTTACGCCCACCGAAACGGTCGGCAAAAGGACCACCCAACAAAGTGCCTATTGCCCCGGCAATTAAAAACGTACTAACCAGGTATCCGGGTTCGGTAATACCCTTAAAAATGGGGAAATAAAAGGGAATGAAATAAACCAGCCCGGCGTGAATCCATGATCTTACGGTTACGTACAGTATTAATAGTATTAAGCTTACTGATCTTTTCCTATTGCCGCTGCCGGCAGGCTCTCCTTTTACTTTTTCCTTGGGCTTGCTTTCCGTCAGTATTTTTTTAAATCTGGGCAATAAAAACATGAAAATAAGAGCAGCCAGCAATCCCGGAATCGCTACACCATAGACTGAGCCCAGGCCGGAAAAACTCAGGACAAACATGGCCAGTATGGGACCAAGGCCAAAGCCGAGGTTCCCCCCCACCGAAAAAACGGCCATTGAGGAGCCGGCCCTGTCTTCTTTGCTAACAAAATGGGCTAATTTTGAACCCTCAGGGTGGTATCCCGCTACCCCGATGCCGCTCAACAGTACCATAAGCAGCAGTAGTGCGTAAGAGCCAACCGCTCCTGTCAGTGCCAAGCCGCAACCGGAAAGGAAAAGACCCATAGGCATTAACCAGGGCATGCTGTAACGGTCGCTCAACACTCCGAAAACCGGCTGGATAATGGCTGAACTTAAAGTAAAAGCCAGGGCAATTGTCCCTACTTGAAAGTAGTTGAGATTTAAGCTTTCCGCCAGTAATGGCGTTAAAATGGGCAACACACCCTGACCCAAATCAACAACGAGATGACCAAAACTCAAAACCACTAAATACCAGTTAAACAATTATTATTTCGCCTCGCTTCAGAAGTTCCTGTAACTTACTATTCCAAGTCAGTTCTTCAGTGGTTAAAAAAGCCTAAATAGTGCAAATGAGGATGTCCCGACCATCGGGAAATCCTCTTTATTATATCATATTTAAATGAAAAAAGAGCCCCGGGGGCTCTTAAGATTTCTAACCGTTTTTTTATTTTTTAGCAATTTCCTCTCCTGTTGCTATTAGAGGCTGTGTACCTGTTTGCTGTTTGTTATCCGGGAACAAAGAGTCATCGCCTATTTTAGGGGCTATTAATCCAAGTAAACCACCAAAAAGAACATGATCAACAAAACTCAGCAAAGGTGCCAAAGGTTTTTTGGTTTGAACAGTTAGCCCGACTTTGGCACCCATGCCATATATAGCAAGCCATGATAAAATTCCGTAGCCGATGCCTTTTATTACCGCCTTATCGCGCCCGGTTACCGAGAGAAGATATGTAAATAATGTTCCCGAAGCACCGATCAACGTATAATTAGCCAGTATCCCCAAAAACTTTGCTCTTTTGTCGTTTATCTTGCTCTTCGGCAAAAAAACATTTGCTCCCATTTGACCATATGTAAGATCTGTCAATCCGGCACGATACTCTAACGCATTTATTATTGCATCCGGTGTACCGGCGATAATACCGGTAATCATTCCGTGCAAAATGCGGTCTTTAATTTTTAGCATAGCGTAAAATCGCCTCCAGGATTAATTTTTCCTGGAAGTGATACTTTTAGTAAAGATAAAATTCCCTGGCATGCTAGCTTCCGGTAATTATTGTAATTTCTTCCGGGTAAAGGGTAAGCTTTTCCAGACCGTTAGCGGTTACGAGAACGGTGTTTTCTACTCCGGCCACCCCAACGCCTGGCAGAACTATCTTCGGTTCCAGGGCGAAAACCATGCCTTCTTCCAGGGGATAGCTATGCTTTGCGGTTAAAACCGGCAGTTCATCCAATTCCAAGCCCACGCCATGACCGATAAAGGCGGCTTTATCCGGCCCGTTACCCATAAAACTCTCCTCGTAGCCAAAGTCTGCAGCCATTTTGCAGGCCATATTGTACAGTTCGGAGCATGGCACCCCGGGTTTGCCTGCTTTGACAATTTCACTCTGTATCTGCAGCGCAGCGTGGTGAGCCTTTTGCAACTCTTCGGCAGGCTCGCCCAGGTGAAAAACGCGCGTGCAGTCCACATTGTATCCCTCGAAGGCAGTCACATAGTCAACCAGCACCGGCTTTCCGGCTTTAATTTTTTCCCATCCCGCGTTTTGAGGGTAAGCGGGGGACAACCCCGGCCCCCCGGTAGGACCGTCAAAAAAGCTGGCGCAGGTGATATTTTCCCCGGACATAATATGCCCGAAGAAAACTTCCTGGTTGAACTGCCGCATGCGGACCCCGCCCTGATGCCCGTGCCTGCGCAGGAACCGCTCCACTTCCGCGGCAAATTCGATCTCTCTTTGATCCGCTTTTAAAATCAGCGGTACCACCTCGAACATTTTCCGGCTCAATTCCGCGCCCTTTTTAATTATGCTGATTTCGTAGGGGCTTTTACACATGCGCATTTTTTTTATTTCCATGGAGATATCCACTATCTCCAAACCCGGAAAGGCCTGCTGGTAACGCAGGAAAATATTAACGGGCAGAACGTCCAGTTCCATGCCGATCCTTTTTGCCTTTGGAGTAACCGCCTTCAGCAGAGCAGGCAGTTCAGTAAAGCTTTTCTGCAGTTTGATATTTGCTAAAGGTGATTCCCTTTGAGCCCTTGAAAAGCTTTTCGTGACCAGATAGCACGCTTCCCCATCGGCCGGGATAATCAGGTGGCCTCGCTGGCAGCTCCCTGTAAAATAAAAAAGATCGATCATCTGGACAATTATGGCCGCATCGATTTCCCTTTGTGCCAGCTTAGACTGTAGTTGGCGGATTCTTGCCTCAATTTCTTCTTTCGGTGTGTTTTTCATGATTTTGCCTCCTCTACTGGAACAAAAAAATCGTATTATTTCGTAGTACAGAGAAGGAGAAGCTAAGGGATTAATCCCTTAGCCTTTTCAGTTCAATGCTGACCGCGTTCCATTTGTCCATACAATCGAGATGGACAGTGTCTACATCCCCCCACTCAGGGGGGAAACTTCCACCCATCTGCAGCATAACGACATAAGGATAAATGCCGTGGTAGAATGCGCCGCATAATCCTCCTGTATTATGCATGCTCAATTCCATCTGGTCTCCAACCTTATGGCCGGCGCTGCATGTACCCTTGACCTCCTTGATCGTTCCGATAACAGTATACCCGATTTTTTTATCGTTGCCCATTTTTGCTCCTCCCTGGTATAGTTAATTATAAAAAGGGAATTAAATATTTCTCCAAAACAATATCTATATTTATGTTCAATTTCCTCTATTAAAAATCCTGCCAACCTTCTGATGCGTTACAATTTGCCGGAGGATATTTTTTTAAACCATTCCAGGCATTCTGAGACAGCTTCCGGGTCCTTGCGCAGCTGATGGGCTGCTCCGGGGATAATTAAAAGCTTTTTAGGCTCCCCGGCCTGCTCAAAAAGTTTAAGAGCATGCTGGTAAGGGATTAATTCATCGCCGGTTCCGTGAACGATAAATAGCGGCCTTGGGGCTATCCGGGCAATATAAGAGAGCGGCCTAACAGAGTGGAGATCTTTAAGCCACGCTACGGGGTCAGCAGGAAAGTTACTATCCCTGATAATACCTGTAGTGCGAAAGCGGGCAATAATACCATCCAGATCCCGTAAAGTAAACAGGCTGTCAAACTCTGCCGGGCAAGCTGCCAGCGCGACAGCTTTCACTCGCTGATCAGTCGAGGCAACATAAGTGGAAACAGCGGCTCCCGCACTGAAGCCCCAGAGGTAAAAACCGTCATAGATGTCACGTTTTTCCCAGTAGTCCAGTACAGCTCTCAGATCACGCCCCCAACCGGGAAGGGAAAAGTCCCCTTCACTTTCCCCTGTGCCGCGAAAATTGAAATGAAAACAGTGAAACCCTTCTTCTACACAGCGCTCGGCCAGAGCGGGGTAGCCCCCGTCCACCTCCTTGCCGGAGTCTTTTTCCCCGGGAGAAGTATTACCACGGGGGATACCGTGACATAAAATCAGCAGTGGCCCTTTCCGTGCATACTCTTTACCGGGCCGGTAAGCACGTCCAACCAGGGTGTTCCCTTCCACCCTGATCTTTATTTCCTCAACATTCATAATTCATCACCTTCCTGTCTACAATTATAGCATTTAAATTCAAGCACAGGAGCCTAGGTTATTTTCATGCTAAAAAAGGTTTTAATATGAAAATAAATCTGTTAAAATATAGTAGTCTATACAATTCCGTATTACCCAGCCGTTTTCCCAAGATATTCAGCCATATACTGACGTTTAAAGCTTTTATCGATGGCAGTGCTTACAAAATTCTTAATGGCTGCCTGGCTGGTAAGGAGAATCAAGCATGGAAGAGTTTTCTATGCAGTTTATTAATTATTTCAATATGCTGCTGCACAGATATGGCGCCTGGGGGCTGGGAATCAGCATGTTTGCTGAAAGTATTGGCATCCCCTTTTCTTCCGCTTTTTTTGTAGTTACGGCATGGACACTCCTGGAAAAAGGAAAGCTCTCTATCTGGCAGATAGTAGGCATCGCCACGCTTGGGATTACTCTGGGGAGCACTATCAGCTATGCAGCCGGTTATTACAGCAAAAAACTGGGAAAAGTACTCTGGCTGCTTTTTCATAAACAGCATTATGTAACCGACGGCTACCAGCTGCCGGCATTGGATCATGCCAAAGTAACACGTTTACAAAAAATTAACATGTATATCAAAAAATATGGCCCTTTATCCGTACTGCTGGCCCAAATTTTTGGTTTTACACGCACATTTATCTCCTTCCCGGCGGGCTTACTGGAGATCAACTTCTGGCATTTTTTAATCTTCACCGCCGCCGGAGGAGCGATCTTTTCCTTTCTGGCTGTTCTGGGAAGTATGATTATAACAAAATTCATGTCTTTTATTATATCTTATTCATACATACTTTTTTTTATCATTATTGCCGCCGCCATTGCAGTGGTAATTGTTTATACGAAACTTTCCGGCCGCAGCCATGCGACCGAGGAAAGTCAGGCCGAATCCCAACATTCGGAGGGGAACCAAGAAAACTCTCCGACGGAACATCATTGCTCCTGACATTATCCGGTGGCAGCCCGGGCAGGCAGAATTCCGCTTGACATCCTCCCTTTAAAGCTTTATAATTTCTTTAGTATTAAAATACGGGGCTGTAGCTCAGGGGGAGAGCGCTTGACTCACATTCAAGAGGTCCCGAGTTCGATCCTCGGCAGCCCCACCATAAAAATCGGCAGACTATGAGCGTTGTAACTCCGCTTGAATCTGCCGGTTTTTAATTTAAACCAACAAGGTGGGTTTAGGAGTATAATAATTTAATGCTCATTTTTTCTGCAGCTTTGGCCTTATCGCTTCGGCCACTCGGGCTTTATTATCGGCGGTGCGGTCCGGTTTTCGCCGGGATCAATGATTTCAAAGATACCGTTTTGCCACTGGCCCATCTCGCCTAAATGCCCTCTGAAAAGCCCCC
>JAKORA010000400.1 GCA_029778075.1 Bacillota bacterium
AGGGGCTTTTAGAAGTTAGAGGTTAGAGGTAGGAGGTTAGATTAAAAACCACCTTTTCCTATACTTCGACCTTCTAAAGTCATCGGTGCCGTTTATCCCTTTTTAAAAAGCTTTCTCCCGAATTCTGGGATTCCTTAGTTCGTAACAAAACTTGCTTCTCCTGTCTCCTGTATCCTGTATTCTCTCCCCTGCCTCAATACCCCCGGTCGGTGTAGCGGTGCTCAGTGCAGTAAAGGAAGTTCCCTCTCCCCTCGTGGGAGAGGGTTAGGGAGAGGGGGAAAGGAATCTTGCAACCAGGCTTTGGCCGAAAAAGTAACGCCCCCCCACCCTGCCCTCCCCCTCGAGGGGCTGATCTTTACCCGTACATGACACCGGGGGTCAAGCTAAGGTTATGTGGGGGGTGGTGCTCCTCTCTGTGTAAAGATTCCATACATCTCTGCTGCTATTTCCAGGGCTTGCAGCCCTCGCCACATGGTTTTGGTGCCGGGGTTACCGTCGCTTTTTCGACCCAGAAAACCGCCGATTCCCGCCACCATGCGAATTGCCTCCATCAGCGAGGGTGGCTTTTCTGGTGGAATGGGGTTTTTGCTAACATAAACGCAAAGTGCTTTCCATTCAATATCACTAAAAAACACAGTACAAGGAACATCAGGTATTTCCCGGCCCAGCATGGTGAGATGATAAAGTCGCCAGGCCACCACCATATCTATACCCACACAGGCTTCCAGCCGTTCTGCTGTGCCCAGCTGGCGAGTCTCAATGCGGCAGCCGCTTTTTAAAGTGCGGTGATACATCTCTATGCCCCAGCGGGCAGAATACCATTCCACCCTTTTCTGGGCATCTTTAAATGTCTCTACCGGTACTGTGGTCAAAAGCATCCATTCAACCGGCTTGATCCCTTCCGCCTCATCTTTTTCGGTAACATATATCGCCCAGACTTTTACCGGGGCACCGGAAGGATTTCTTTGGGGAGGTGAGAGGGTAACCTCAGCATAGCGCACATCCATCCAGGCATCTCTGGCTTTGCGCGGACCGCGCCGGGGGATATGTATTTTTAGCTCCCCGGCAACTTCCCTGGAAGCCATGTAATCCCATAGCGGCACCTGTTCGGCATTTTTGAGTTTGCGATTTCGGGTTTTCTCAGCTCTAATAAGTAGCTTCGGCCCAGCGGGATCCCTGGTTGCTTCCAAAAAAAGTTCATAGATATCCGATTCACGGTCCCCGATGCTCACCAGCATGGTATCAGGACATAGCTTTTGTATCTCCGCCAACTTAGTAAAGCTGCGCAGCCATTTGCTGCTCTCTTTTTGCTCTAACGGCAGCTCTTTTCTTCTGTATCTTTTACCCTTCTG
>JAKORA010000401.1 GCA_029778075.1 Bacillota bacterium
CTCTTCTATAGCTTTCAAAGTATCATTGTACGCATGTATCTCTGCCTCTATATGCCTATATGTCGCTCTTTTTAGCTTCACTCTCTTGCCCCCTCTCCTAGGGTTTACACACCTAACATTCCCTGCCCACAACGAGGGCAGTTTCTGCGCCCGCCTCCTTCGATTCGAGAATCTCCCTCACCGTCACATGCAGGCGGTTCTCCTTCACAAATTCATCGTATAGTTCATGCATTCGCTCATATTCACCAGCTATTGCCGCCACTACCATGCAGGCGACTAGTCGTGTGCAGGTGTCGGTCATATCTATGTCACCTCATAGTGCCCAGATGCTCCACATTCTAAGTGGGCCATCTCCGATTTCACTCAAAAAGTACCCCCTGGTCTGGATCGCCTTTTGGCGGGTTATATATCCACCAGCGCATAACGTCCCTGGCGGTTCAAACTCTCTAAACCGGGCAACAGCTATTTCAACCTTGTTTACCGTCTCTATCCCATTTTCAGTGATGCGCTTTTCGATCAGCATTATATCGCCCCTTTTCTCCGCATGGGACGTCACCTCCGATCCAACTGTAACTGCTTCTCCCCGGCCAGGTGTTCCACGTCCGCAACGCTCCGGGCCAGGACATATTCTCCACCGGCCGCTTCGAGTTTGCGCTGGAAACGCTTTTGCTTTTCGCTCTGCACGCCCTTGGGTGTCTTTACCTCGATATGCACCACCCGGCCATCCCTCACCGCCACCAGGTCCGAAAGGCCCGGGTAGCTCCCCAGCCCGGCCAGGTTGTAATAGACAAACCAGCCTGTCCACCTAAGATAATCTTGTATCTGTCTGCGTATAGCTGTTTCATTAGCGGCCACTGGTTGCGCCTCCCTCCGTTATTTTCATATTGCCGCCACGTCCTTTTTGACGTAAATCTTCTTATATTCGATCAGGAAATAATTTACATCAAGGCTTTTTCCCGCCGCCTCTGCTATCAGCGCATATCTGGAAAAAGCGGCCAGGAAGTCCTCAACCAGGGGCCACTTTTCAGGCGGCAAAACCTTTTTATAGCTGACTCCTCCTCGCTCAAAATCGTATTGATATAACTGCTCCTTTTTGCCGCCCGCCTTTTTTCTACGGCTTAGCCCTAAGCGACAGGCTTTATTGCGTACAGCGCCGGTTGTTTTTTTTAGCTTTTCGGCTATTACCTGGACGCTTTCTTTCCCCCATTTATTTTTAAGGTACTGCTCTTTTTCCGGCGGCCATGAAGTGTTTTTTCTCTGCTTTTCAGTGTAGCTCATTTTTTCTGCACCTCCCCCATCGCTCCGTTTTTTCGCGGCTCGATTACATCCCGCCGTGCCAGGTCCATAATCAGGATTACAACCTCGTCAATGTCTCTCTTCATTTTCTCCGCTATATCTGCCACAGGCAGCCCTTTCCGCCAGAGCTGGGCAACCTGCTCGACTTCGCCCGGATACCAGGAAAAGTCAAGCTCGGATAAAGCGATGTATAACTCTTCCTGTGGACGCCATTTTTTTATGTCGATTAGTTGGCGGTTGACGTTCATTCGGACACCTCCAAGCTAAAAATATTCATCTGCATTTTATCCATGCGCTTATGAATCAGCTTGCAGTATTCCTCCGAAAGCTCTATGCCTATCGAATCCCGCCCGTGCTGTTCGGCTACCCATAGGGTTGTCCCGCTCCCGGCAAAAGGGTCTAGGACTATGCAGCGGGCATTACCGGAGTTTTGGCAGGTGCAGGTAGGCTGCCAGCCGGTAGTTTTCCTCTCTAACATTCCGGCCAGTATTCTTTTCTTGACCTCGCTTGCGTTTTCTGCCCTTGCCTTTTCGTAATCTTTTTGCGCCCTACCTTCATATTCTCCATTGCTATCAGCACCGCAAGCCTTTTTCCAATCATCTATGGGTGCACCTTTTTTCACAACCCTCTTCCACGGCGCACCGCAAACCTCACAC
>JAKORA010000402.1 GCA_029778075.1 Bacillota bacterium
CCGCCAGGAAGCATTTTCTTCTAATACTGACTTCAATTCCTCTAAAGCGTAATGGCTGAGCAATGAATCTGTTACAGCGGGCTTGTCCAAGTTCCGAGAAGCCCAATATCGTTTACGGTTAAAAGTAACCACTGCAAGTTCTTTCGTGATGTACTTCAGAAGGTAGCCGGCGGCTCTCACCGGGCAATCAATACGTGTCGCAGTGGACCAGCCCAGCTTATAAGCGCCGACATTATATATTGTGCGCCCAGCTAAATCCCTTTTACCGCTATCCGTCAGCAACGGCTCTATACCCCTAAATAGTCCATGGAAATGGAATCTACGGCTTTTATGCAAATCTGGCACCACTAGATAAGCAAAATCCGGCACTTTCCTTTTTCTCAAATCTTTAAGCCACTGGGAAACCTTTGCGGCGCACTCATCGTAATTAAAGCTATCTACTAAATCAGGATTAAAGGTCAAGGTAACGAACCAATCCCATGTATTAGACAAAGCATAATCATATATTGCCCGCTCAGTCCTTCTTATGCTTTCCTCCAGGGAACGGGGTGAACCTTCACCCCGTTTTCCTGCAGGAGATGGAACGCCCGGAAAAATTGGTCTATCGTACACCCTAAATTCTACAAAATCGTTGTACTCAACCCTACGAACATTGAACACCGAAAAGTGCCCCTTAAGTGTTGCCTATGTCAAGTATAGGCAACACTTTTTTCTCCCCCAGGTTTTTTCTCTTCCGGACGCCCCGGGCAGGATGCTTTTTTTACTACCGTAAAAAAACCATCCTCGCCCGGCTTACTAATTAAACTAACAGCCAAGACGCAGAATGAACTCAGCGACAACCCAAGGTCCTCAGCTACCATAGCGGCACGGTCCCTTACCCTATCGGGAATAGTTATATTAATACGTGCCATAATAACACCTCCAACAGAATCCTAACATACCTTTGGCACATTTGTCAACCCCCAGGGCACCTCCCCTTTTGCTTTTGCGCGCACCCCGCCGGGTTCCCCGCAAAAGCAAAAGGGGAAGCCCCCCTAGAGGACCCCCCAAATTTGTCAAAGCGGTATGTTATGATATACTGTTAACGGTAACGGATCATGCATGGATCCATACAGGATCATAACTGGTAATAGGTAACCGTATTCGTATAGTCGCTGTTTTTAATCTTTGCTTCCTTCCGCCAGGAAGCATTTTCTTCTAATACTGACTTCAATTCCTCTAAAGCGTAATGGCTGAGCAATGAATCTGTTACAGCGGGCTTGTCCAAGTTCCGAGAAGCCCAATATCGTTTACGGTTAAAAGTAACCACTGCAAGTTCTTTCGTGATGTACTTCAGAAGGTAGCCGGCGGCTCTCACCGGGCAATCAATACGTGTCGC
>JAKORA010000038.1 GCA_029778075.1 Bacillota bacterium
CAGCAGGGCGGCATGATCAGCCACACTGGATACCTCGTCCAGCGTGCTGGAAGAGATGATGATCGTCCCGCCGCGGGAATCCATTTCCGACCGGGCCAGATCGAAATAGAGGCGCCGCCGCACCGGATCGAAGCCTTCAGTGGGCCGATCCAGCAGCAGCAGATCGGGCTTCGGCGCCAGGGCTAAGGCCAAGCCCAGGCCGGAACCAGGGGTAAAATGTTCCGGTGACAGTGAACGCCGTGTCATCCCCTTCTTCAACTGATGCAAAAAAAATTCCCAAGGTCATTTAGACATTGGGATCCAACTTGAGGAATAGGACATGCAAGCTAAACACTTATAGAATAAGAAAGGCGAGACTGATAATAATACCGCTGTAAATCAGGGCCACCAAGCAGTAACCCATGATGTCTTTGGCACCCAGCCCGGCAATACCCAGAGCAGGTAAAGCCCAGAAAGGTTGAATCATGTTGGTCCAGGCATCACCCCAGGCAATAGCCATGGCTGTTTTGGCCGATGAAACACCCAACTCTATACCTGCCGGGATCATAATGGGTCCTTGGACAGCCCACTGGCCTCCGCCGGAAGGAACAAACAAGTTGACTAATCCTGCACTGAGGAAGGTGAAAAATGGGAAAGTGGTATCAGTGGAGATGCTAACAAACCAGTCGGAGATAATGGCAGCCAAGCCGGAACCTGTCATCATCCCCATAATGCCGGCATAGAACGGGAATTGCAGTATAATACCGGCTGCCCCTTTAGCTGCTTCCGCAATAGCGTTAAGAAATCTTCTTGGAGTGCCATGACAGATAATAGCCAGGAACAGGAAGATAAAATTAACAATATCCAGGTTCAAGGCAAAACCTTTAGTGGCGAAATAGTAAACAATAAAGATCAGCCCCATGATGCCGACGATCATGGAAATGAGCATACTGTTCTCCAACTTGTCGGCCGGTGTTGGATCCTCCGGAATTGTCGCAAGAGGGGCCTCTTTTAACAACTCCGGATCAATTGTGACTGTAAGTTCTTTGGGAGGCATCATAAACCTGGTTACAATGGGCATAGTGATGAGAATAATGAGCATCGGTATCATATTAAAGCCGGCAAAGATAGTCTCCGAAGTGGGAATAAGGCCAATGGTTTCTTGCAAGAAGTGCCCTTCGGTGGCAATGGTTAGAGGAATGGAACCTGAAAAACCGGCATGCCAGACTAAGAAGCCAATATAGCCTGCGGCGATTAAGAGGCGATAGTCGGCACCTTTAACTTTTTTCGCCATTTCTTTAGCAATCAGGGCACCGATCACCAGGCCAAATCCCCAGTTAATCCAAGCCGCAACTAAAGCAATAAAATTCGTCACTATCACGGCTTGAGCCGGAGATTTAACAGCTCCGGCAATAGCTCCCAAGACTTTTCTAAATGGAGGACTGCTAGCCAGAGTATAACCGGTCACCAGGACCAAAGCCATTTGCATGGAAAAGGAAAGCAAACCCCAAAAGCCGTTGCCCCAATGCTGGATCATCTCCATAAAGCTGTTCTTGGCGACAGACAAGCCCATTAGAAAAACGATAAAAGTCAAAATGACGGCAAACAGGAATGGGTCCGGCAGGTACTTTTGAACCAAAGCAACACATGCCCGGGTAAATCGCTGAAACATCCTTATACCTCCTTTTTAAAATGTTATAAAATCTGAGTCACGGTTAATCTTTTTTTTAATCACCTCCTCCGGCGAGCATTTCATTCATCACTTTAAGATCTGAGGCCACCTTCAGCGGAGCTGCTGTGACATTTTGCACTTGTTCAGGGGTTAAACCGGCTGCGATTTCTTGAAGAACCAATCCTTCCGGGGTTACCTCAATCACACCCATTTCCGTAACGATGATGTCCACCTGTTCTTTGGCAGTCAAGGGCAGGGTGCACTGTCGAAGGATTTTCGGCTGCCCTTTTTTGGTGGTGTGTTCCATGGCCACAATCACTTTCTTGGCCCCAACCACCAAATCCATGGCGCCGCCCATGCCGGGAACCATCTTTCCCGGGATCATCCAATTGGCTAGGTTGCCTTTTTCATCTACCTCTAAGGCGCCGAGCACGGTAAAATCAATATGACCGCCCCGAATGATGCCAAAAGACAAAGCGCTGTCAAAAAAGGAACCGCCCTTTTTGATGGTGACCGGCTGAGCACCGGCATTTACCAAATCCGGGTCAAATTCGTCCGGTTGAGGTGCCGGACCGAGGCCCAAAAAACCGTTTTCTGACTGGAAAATGACGTTAATGCCGGGTTCGATGTAATCGGCCACCATGGTGGGAAGACCAATGCCTAGGTTGACCACATCACCGTCTCCCAACATGGCGGCAACCCGGCGAGCAATCAGTTCCCGCTGGTTCATGCGTCTTCACCACCTTTCACCAAAGCATCAACAAAAATACCGGGTAACATTACATCATCGGGGTCAATTTCACCTACAGCCACTATTTCCTCCACCTCGGCAACCACGTAGTCAGCAGCGGTAGCCATCAGGGGATTAAAGTTCCTGGCTGATTTACGAAATATCAGATTGCCGGCAGTATCGCTTTTATAGGCTTTGATCAGGGCCACACCTGCTTTAATGGGTTTTTCCAAAAGATACTCTACACCGTCTACGGTAATTTTTTGTTTTCCTTCTTCTACTACCGTACCTACCCCCGTCGGTGTCAAAAAACCGCCTAAGCCGACCCCACCGGCCCTGATCGCTTCAGCCAAAGTTCCTTGGGGGATTAATTCCACTTCCAATTGGCCTGAATTCATTAATTGCCCTGTCTCCGGGTTTAGACCGATATGGGAAGCGATGAGCTTTTTTAACATCCGGTGCCGGACCAAAAGGCCGATTCCCTCACCCGGAGTACCGGTGTCGTTAGCGATCACCGTCAGGTCAGATACATTGCGTTTGACTAAGGCGTTGAGCAGTGTTTTTGGAGTACCTACACTCATAAATCCGCCGATCAGGATGGATTGACCGGCTTCAATGGGCTGAACGGCTTGTTCAGCGGAAACAATCACAGGCATCTACCTTCACCCCTCCGGCTAACTTAAACTTTTAACCTGCAATAATGCAAAAATTGTGCCATGAAAATGTTTCCAGTTCAATCAAAGAAGCCTAATAAAACAATTGCCTGTTTTGCAAAAAAAGAAGTATTTAGACAAAAAAAAAAGCGATAGACCCGGCACGCATGGTGATACATTAATGTATTAGGTGTAATGCATTTCTGTATCAGACAACGGCTTTAATCGCCATTACTGCCAATTGGACTGTATACGGTGTTTTTGTATTTTACGCACCACCGTAGGCTGGCTAATACCCAATGCTTTGGCAACTTTGTAAGTACTGCCGTGTTTAGCTAAGGCTTGTTGCAGCAGTTCCTTTTCGTACTGGGCCACCGCTTCATACAAATTGTTGGTTTGCGTAGGCAGGCAAGGAAGATGATTCGTTTTCTCGAAGATCAGGTCGTCCAGATGATGGGCTGAAACCTGGTCTTCATCGGACATGATTACAATTCTTTCAATGGCGTTACGCAGCTCCCGTACGTTGCCGGGCCAGTCATAATCAAGGAGCCGGCGGTAGGTGCTAAGATTTAACGAAACCTTTTTGCCATAGAGGTTATTAAAAGTCTGCAAAAAATGCCTGATCAAGAGCGGAATATCATCTACCCGTTGGCGCAGAGGGGGGATATAGATGGGTAATACATTCAGCCGGTAAAATAAGTCTTCACGAAAGCTTCCTTTACTTACTTGTTCCTCCAAATCATTATTGGCGGCGGCAATAATGCGGATATTCAAAGTAATGGGACAGGTGCCGCCAATGCGGGTGACTGTTTTTTCTTGTAGGACTCTCAGTAGTTTAGTCTGCAAGGGCAAAGGCAAGTCACCTATTTCATCTAAAAGAATAGTACCGTTATTGGCCAGCTCAAACATTCCCGGTTTTCCCCGTTGGTCAGCACCGGTAAAAGCGCCTTTTTCATAGCCAAACAATTCTGATTCCAATAAAGTCTCAGGAATAGCCGCACAGTTGACCGTGATAAAGGGGCCGTCTGCCCGGGGACCGCTTAAATGGATTTCTTTGGCCAGAAGCTCCTTGCCAACCCCTGTTTCCCCTAACAATAAGACATTAGCATCAACTTGAGCTACTTTTTGAGCCACGGACACTACTTGTTGCATGGCTTTACACTGGTAGACTAAACCGCTGGGCCGGTCATGATGTCTTTTCAATTCCTCCAACCCCAGCTGATAACGTTTAGCCAGCCGGTGGCTTTTTTCTAATTCGTCTTTTAAGTGAACTAATTCAGAAATGTCCCTCACTGTTGTCACCACTGAAATAATATTCCCTTGTTCGTTCAAAACGGGATTGCCGGTGACCAAGAGTTGTTTTTTTCCTTTAACAGTATGAATGATGGTTAGCGGTGTCCGTCTTTTTTCTCTAAGGATACGGAGAGTGACGGATTCGGAATATATTTTTTCGTTTACCAATTCCTGCATATGGCGGCCGATTACTTCTTCGGCTTTAATACCGGTAATCCGTTCATACGACTTGTTGATTCTCGTTGTATAACCGCGACCGTCAGCAATATACAGGCCATCATAAACTGCATCAATAATTGCATCCAATTCTTTATTCAGCTGTTTTACGACACTTAGTTCCTGGGAAGCGGCTTCTAAAGCGGAAATATCCTGCAAAACGGCAACGGCTCCGACTATACGCTGTTCCTTAATGACGGGAGTGCAATTAGTTAGAACCGTTCCGTTCTTTAATTGCATTTTTTGATTATACTGGGGTTTCCCTGACTGCAGCACTTTTAGCAAGGCAGTGTCAGGAATTGCTTCCAAAATGTGTTTACCCAGGACCACTTCTTGAGGCTGGCCGAGTAGTTGTTCGGCGGTTTTGTTATAGATTCTTATATAACCCTGTTCGTCAATGGCCAGGACACCGTTATGGACCGATTCGACGATGGTGTTAAAGCGATCCAGCACATTGTTTAATTCTTTCGTGAACCCGGTAACTAAATCTGAAACGGTAATAACACCCAACAAGACTCGTTCGCTGTCTACTACCACCAGCAGAGGAGGATCCATTTGATGTATTTTTCTAACGGGCATATCGGGGGAAACAAATGTCAGGTCAGTGGACATGACCTTATCCAGCGTTTCGTTAATGGTTTTACCGGAACCGTTGGCAAGGCTTTCAGAAAAAACAGCCTGTAACAGCAAATCGCCGGTAACCAGTCCCACAGGTTTCCCGTCGGCAGTAACTACGGGAGCACTGCAGGTATTTTGCCGGGTAAACACCATCAAAGCTTTTTTAATTGTGTCAGTAGGTGCAAAAGTAACCGGCTTGACCCTCATTATATCCCGCGCCAGCAGCATAGAGACCCTCCTTTCAAACTTGTTATAAATATTTTCTCCAATATCCCCGAAAGTTCCTTCAAAAACTTTTTACTTGAGCCTTTTGCAAAATAGCCCCTTTGTAGAAAAAGAAAACAAGTTGCCATACTGCCGCAAAGCGCAATTTTCTAAAAACACTTTAGCGGGCAGCAGTAATATCGGTATCAACCGGTTTTAACCTAAAAAAGGGTATACCTCCAGAATTTTCTTCGGGGCAGAAAACTATATCGGACAAGGCGAAATATTTAGGCCTACGCAATTTGCATCTTACATCGTAAAACGCCCGCTTTTCGCTTTTCCTGTATCCTTTATTCTGTCTCCTGTCTCCTTATTTTACTGCTCCTTCCATCACAATTCCCGGGTGCTCCAGAGCCAGACGCCCAGCTCATAGAGAGCTGCGGCCAGGACCAAAAAGATGCCCAGGGGCACGATGGGATTTTGGTCGTAAATCCAGTATGGAATGGCCTTCATCTGAAAAAAAATGGAGAGGGATGCAGCGGGCAAACCGAAGTAGCCAGGTATGGAGAGGAGCAGCCAGCCCAGGGCGGCGACTACCGCTGTTTTAACCGGGTCGGGAAGCACCGCCGAAAGGGCCGCTGTGCCCAGGTAGACCACCGCCGCGCAGGCAAAGGTAATCAGCGCTGCAGTTAGAAAAGCGCCATAGTCCAACCGGTAGCCTTTCAGGGCTGAAACCAGCAGCAGCACCAGGGTCGAGCCGAAAAGGCAGACGGCCAGCAAAAAGAGCCCCGCTGCCGCCTTGGTAGTATAGATCTCGCGGCGTGTAACCGGCCGGGAAGTTAGGAAAAGAGCAGTACCGTAATGCCTTTCCCCGCTCAAGGCCCCGGCGCCGAACACCACGGCGGCAACTGTGGCCAGTTGGGTCAGGTTCTTGGCGTTCCACTGGCTCCAGGCATAATTGCCGTAGCTGGCGGTAATAAAGGCCAGATCCTGCGGGCCGACAAAGCGGGAAAGGTCCGGCTGCTCCAGTATGGTACGTACCTGCTCAAAGAAAAGCGGGATCAACAGGCCGAGGGCGGTCAGGGAAGCCATGAGCAGGAAGAACTTAACCCGGTTTTCACGTAGCTCTTTAGCGAAGAGGGAGTACTGTACCACTTTTTCTCTCCTCCTTGGCATAGCGGGATATAAGGCCTTCCAGCCCGGAATCGTCCAACTCCAGGGCGAAATGGGGAACAGCGGCGATTTTCTGCCAGACTTCTTCCAGGTTTTCTGTCACAGTAACGATATAAGCGTTTTTTTCACGCCTTACCCGGCTTATGCCCGGATGATGAAAAGGCAGTTCCTGCGGCTCTTTCTGGAAAACGACGCGTATTTCTCTTGCGGCCGGGCGCAGCTCCGCCATGGGCCCGGTATGCAGAAGGCGGCCCCGGTGCAGCAGGGCGGCATGATCAGCCACACTGGATACCTCGTCCAGCGTGCTGGAAGAGATGATGATCGTCCCGCCGCGGGAATCCATTTCCGACCGGGCCAGATCGAAATAGAGGCGCCGCCGCACCGGATCGAAGCCTTCAGTGGGCCGATCCAGCAGCAGCAGATCGGGCTTCGGCGCCAGGGCTAAGGCCAAGCCCAGGCC
>JAKORA010000403.1 GCA_029778075.1 Bacillota bacterium
CGGCGCCTGCTCCTACCATACCTATCTTGGTTCCGCCTTGGAAGTATTCGTCCTTGGCTTCTTTTCCGGTCTTTTTGGTGCCCTGGTATATGTCTATAGCTCCGGCTCCAAGTCCGGCAATTCCGAGCGCACCTCCCAACACGCTTGAAGCTCCGGCTGCTATGGCTCCGCCGGCGGTTGTTGCTCCGCTGCCGAGCGCTACTCCGGTTTTGGCCAGGCCAGTTGCTAATGCTCCGCCTGTGACTACATAAGTTCCGTTGGCCAGCCGCACTGTATTTAATGCTTTACCCGCTGATCCTGCAGCTCCCGGAAGTGCTAAAGGCGAACCTCCGGCCGGCGGCAATGACGGGGTTTTTCCTGCTGTTGGCAGTGAAGGATATCCTCCTAATGGCGAGCCGCCTGTTGGGGATCCTCCTGGGCCCTGGATTGTCTTCCCGTAAATATAAACTATTGAAGCTGTCATATAAACGGTGTCTGTTCCATAAGCCGATGGTATTCCAGTTGTATCCGGTGCTCCGCTTTTACTGCCTTTGCCAAAGAGGTTAATTAATCCTTTACCGCCTTTGCCTAACAGCTTGAAAATTCCGAGCTTTTGCATTGCGAGAACTATTGCTCCAGCCGACAGCCAGGACGTTGAGCTTGCTTCCTCTCCTCCTGGGAGTAGCGTTGCTGCGTCCTTAAATACTCCCTTTATAGCATTCAGGAGCGCCTCTCCTACCTTCTTGCCGTCAAATCCCTTTTTGAAGCCTTCAGCAAATGAAGCACCTATGCTGGTCCCTTCCTCTACAGCGCCTTTTGCGTCTATTCCGAGTATGGCCAGTAATCCTGCGGAGAGTGCAGTTCCTATTCCTTCGCCTATCTTACTGGCTTTATCTGCAAGCCAGGCTTTGCCGGTTGAATTCCACCATTCGTTGAATGGCTGCGCTATTATCTGATCCCATGCTATCTTCAGCTTTTCTCCAAAGTTTTTGGCGTCTTTCCACTCCTGGGAGTTAACCATACGCTGTATGCTGTTTCTCAATCCATCTACTCTGGCCATTACCCATTTGGAGATATTTGCTCCTGCTTTCTTCCAGGCTTCTCCCCATTCTGCGATGATATCCTGGTTCTCATCTATCCAGGTTGTGATCCTTTCAAGTCCCGGTTTTATACCTTCCCACAGACCTTGTCCCCATGGTCTTAAAAGTGAATTTTCGAGAGTGTCCTTAAGGGTTGATATCATACCTTTGGCCGTCCTGGATTGGTTGTCCATCATGCCTCCGAAGCGCTTTTCCATTCCTCGCAGCAATGCCTCTATAACCTTTGATGCTTCTATGCTTTCTTTACCGATGTTTGCTACCTGCTCTCCGGTGAGACCGAGC
>JAKORA010000404.1 GCA_029778075.1 Bacillota bacterium
AAAAGTAAAAATTGTTTTTTTACAGATCGACAAAATCAAGTTAAATAGTTTAAAAACATGGAGGCCGTATAGAAGTAAATCAATAGGCCAGTCACGTCCTGAATGGTCGTAACAAAGGGTCCTGCCGAGATAGCAGGGTCAACACCGTAATAGTTAAAAATAGCGGGAACCATGGTGCCAATAACCGCAGCCAGAGTAGTGGTAAGAAACATAGCCAGGCCAACAGCGAGGCCTATTAACAGACCATTGGGAAGGCCCAGCACCGGTATTCCCTTCCAGAGCAAGCCTGCCATTGCTATAATAACACCATTGGCCAAACCCATAGCCAGCCCTACCTTGACCTCGCGAAAAAGATAGCTCCAGACATCTCTTGGCTTGATCTCACCTGTAGCCAGGCCCCGGACAAAAAGCGTCGATGACTGGGTCCCAACATTGCCGCCCATGCCCATAATTACCGGAATAAAAACAGCCAAGAGCACTATGGACTGCAGCGTTGCTTCAAAAACCCCGATTACACTTCCGGAGAGAAGCCCCCCCAGGAGGCTGAATACCAGCCAGGGAAACCTCCGGCGAGCCAGCACGAAAACAGAGGCATCAAGGATATTTACCCCTTCAACCTCGCCGGTCCCTGCCAGCCGGTATATATCTTCCGTAGCCTCTTCTTCAATAACGTCAATGATATCGTCTACGGTAATAATACCCAGCAGGCGTTGTTCTTCATCCACAACGGGAACAGCCAGGAGGTCATAGCGAGCTACGACCCGGGCAACCTCTTCCTGGTCCATATCAGTGGGAACGCTGATAACATTGCGGTACATTATTTCCCTGAGCAAAGTCCCGTCCTGTGCAGCAATTAAATCCCGCAGGGAGAGAACCCCGCTTAACCTGGTCTGCTCATCGACAACATAAACATAGTAGATGATTTCTGCTTCGGGGGCAACTTCACGCAGGCGGATAATGGCTTCTTCTACAGGAATATCTTCCGGCAGGGAAATAAAATCCGTGGTCATGATACCGCCGGCCGTGTCTTCTCGGTATTTCAGCAAGCCCCGTATTTCTTCGGCCTCTTCTTCGATTAAAGATAGAAGCTCTCTGGTTAGCTCCGGGGGAAGCTCTCTTAGTAAGTCTGCAGCATCATCAACAGCCATTTCTTTAAGAATGGCGGAAGCTCTGTGCCTGGTCAGCAGCCTAATTAAGGATACCCGGTCAAACTCTTCCATTTCCTGTATTATTAGGGCGGCCTCTTCATCGGAAAGCAGTTCAAAAAGCTCTTTTTTTTGTGCGTCTGTCAGTTCGTCTACCAGGTCCACAAGGTCGCTGGGATGCAAGCCCTCTTTTACCTGGCGCAGTATCTTTTCTAAAGTCTGCTGGATTGACACTTTACTCACCCCCCAGGGAAGCTACCCTTTCCCTGAAAAAACTAGGTTTATTATAGCATATTCTTACAAAGGATATAAGTTTTTATAAAAACCCTTAATAAAAAAAATAACCCCACCATGACGTATGAGCCGCTGTTTTGAACTGCTCTCCCAGCAGGTGGGTGCCCTCTTATGTGCTTTATAGGTCCCCTTGAACTTGGGGCTTCTACGCCACACATAAAGCCAGGCTCCCATATGATTAGTGTTAGCTCAAAACTTTAGCGACTTTTCACGTTCACAGTAGGGTATTTTGCTTCTTAATTTTTTGCAATATTATGATAGCATAAATACAACTCTTATGCAAGAGAAAATTTCGACAGTCATTTAATACTATAATTGGCTGGGTAGGCCCGCTGGAGCCCGGGCAAGCCATGAAAATTTCGGAGCGGAACCCGGAGCGAGCATCAATCTGCGCCACCTATTTTCAGTTATCAAAGGTCTTGGAACCGGGTATCTTCTCCTTTTTATTTTCTCTTAATATGGTTGAAATATGCAACTCTTTTAGCTGTTCAGGAGAGACCGGGGCTGGAGCACCTGTTAAAAGGCATGTTCCTGCCGCTGTTTTAGGAAAGGGGATAACATCCCTGATGCTCTTTTTACCGCTCATGAGCATAATTAAGCGGTCCAGGCCGAAAGCAATACCGCCATGTGGCGGCACCCCGTATTCGAAGGCCGTCAAGAAAAAACCGAATTTTTCTTCCGCCTCAACGGCATTTATGTTTAACAGCTGGAAAACTTTCTGCTGAAGCTCTTTTTCATGAATACGAATACTGCCGCCGGCAACTTCGACACCGTTATAGATAAGGTCATAAGCCTGGGAACGTACGGCTAAGGGTTCTTCATCCAGCTTCGGGGCATCTTCCTCCAAGGGTGCGGTAAAAGGATGGTGGTTGGCCGTATACCTTTTTGCCTCCTGATCATAAGACAGTAACGGGAAGTCGACTACCCAGAGGAAGTGGTCCTGATCTTGGGGTATCAACCCCAAACGCCCCGCCAGATGAAGCCTGAGCTGACCCATTACCTTCAATGCCGTTTCCCATTGATCCGCCACAAAGAGCAGAAGATCGCCAGGCTCACCCTGTAATTTTTCTTTAATGTCAAGGAGCTGGGAGGAAGTAAAAAATTTAGTCAAAGGCGTCTTAAAACCGTCTTCTGTTAACACTATCCAGGCCATACCCCCTGTTCCCCATGACTGTACCAGTCGGGTTAGATCATCCAGCTCTTTGCGGCTGAAATGCCCGCACCCGCGTGCATTCAGACCTTTTACCACCCCGCCTTTTTCCACAATCCCTTTGAACACTTGGAAAGCGGATTGCCCGGCGATTTCGGAAATATCCACTATCTCCATGCCAAAGCGGGTATCGGGTTTATCAGAACCAAACCTCTCCATGGCCTCCTTATAGGTAAGAACAGCGAAGGGGGTCTTTAACTCCTTGTG
>JAKORA010000039.1 GCA_029778075.1 Bacillota bacterium
AATCTCCACAGTTGTGGCGTGGATGTACTGTTCCGCAAAACTGAAGCTGGCAAAGAAACCGGCGTGGTGATCGAGCTTAATTACCTGGCTCATCTTGGGCTGCACCTGTTCCCGGTAAAGGGAAAAGCTCGTGATGTGGCAGCGGCCATAGTGGATTATTATTTCCCGGAAAGTGCGGGCCGAAGAGGCAGCCGCAGCCGGCTTTATTTTGATCTAAGAATTTTGAAAGATTTCTTTAATGGTGGATCTGTTGACAGTATTGTCTTGCCGCAGCTGTCCCCCGGAAGGATACGGTACAGGCGTCTGGAGCTCAAGGGTATTATTCCGGAGGATTCAAAAAAACAGCTCCAGCGAAGGGCAATTAAATTGAATCTATTTGGCCATGCCCGGGATCTGGAAAACGGAAATACACGTGTAGTTTTAGCCGGCAAAAAAAGAGACATAGATTCTTTCAAGTCATTTTTATCTTCAGATTTGCATGTCGAAATAGTCGATGAAAGATATTGGAGAAAAGCTGTTGCAGCAGGTTTTCTCATTATGTAGCAGATGTAACAGGAAAGAGTGATTTATTTGCCGCCGAAAAGGATTATTAAGGCCTTGAAAAATGGCTTTCTTTTTTTCGATCAACCCCGAGAACTACTACATCCAGGAATTCTACCGGGATGACGGCCTTAAGAGAGCCCGCAATTTTTTCATTGAAAAGACGCTGAAGGCGGGCTTATACCGCCTGCTCAGTTCTTACGGCAGCTATCTGCACCGGGAGACGTCAGAGAGATACTCGATGGAGCGAAAACTGGACTTCTTCAACTTTTGCCTGCAGAAAGGTTTAAGCACGGTTCCCGTGCTGATGCAGTTTATGGCCGACGGCACAGTGCATGATTTCCGCCAGAATTCAAGCAGTCCGGGAGAACTGCCCGAAGAAGATCTTTTCTGCAAGCCCGATCTTGACAACCGGGGGAGACGTGCAGAGATCTGGTACTGGAAAGGTGAGCAGAGTTATGTAAACCTTGATGGTGAGACCCTTAGCTCCAGGAAACTGATGAAAAGGCTCACTGCCCTGGCACGGCGGCATCGTTACAAGTCATTCCTGGTGCAACCCCTGGTGCTGCCCCACCCCGACCTGGAGCCTTTTCGGAAACGGGCTACTCCCACAGTACGGATAATTACCTATACCGCTTTAGATGGTGTGGCCAGGGTGGGCCGCGCCATGCTCAGATTTTCTGCCAGTTCCAGGGCGATAGTTGACAATGCCAGTGCCGGCGGGGCGGTGGCCCCTATTGACCTGGATAGGGGAGCGCTCGGCCCGGCCGTTGCCGGCGGATCGGAACAGATCGGCCGTAGGATGAGCTTTTTGGATAACGGCTTCCGGATCGAAGGATACCGGATTCCTTACTGGAAGGAAACCCTTGAACTGGTTTTGAGAGTCCATCGCTACTTTCCCCAGCATTTGGTTGTGGGCTGGGATGTGATCATTACAGAAAAAGGACCCCTGCTCCTTGAAGGGAATAGCCAGCCCGGGGTCTGCTTTATCCAGAGAGCGCACCTGCAGCCGCTGGGTCAGACGGAGGCCGGCGAAGTCATGGCTGCGCATTGCCAAAACGCCCTTGCCACTTTGTACAGCGGGCAGCTTGGCAGGGGAGAGAGCGGTGAAACGATCGACCTTTTCAGCGGCTCGCGCCTGAGACGCTGCTTATCGTGGCTGCCCGGAGGCAATGTTAGGGCGGTCCACCTGGTTATATCCGGGAAGGTGCAGCGTGTTTTTTATCGCCGATGGCTGCAAAGAGAGGCCCGCGAAAAAGGCCTGTCCGGCTGGGTGCGCAATCGCTTCGACGGCACCGTCGAAGCAGTTTTAAGGGGGCGAGCCTTCGATATCGAGGATCTGGTGCACTTAGCCTGGCTCGGACCTCCCCGCGCCAGGGTCAGATCCATTCAGATAAATTGGTATAGGGGATCTGTGGGCCGCGGCTTTAAAATCCTAAAAAGCGTCTAATCCGGGGGCAGCGATAGCGATGGTTAAATTTAAAGCTTTCCTTAGATATATCATCTACCTTTTATCTAGCTGGATCCTGATCCTGCCCGATCTGGCCGTCCCTAAAAAGAAGGAACTCTGGGTGATCGCCTCCCACTTGGGGCTCGTTGGCAACACTCGTTTTTTAGCGGAACAGGTGCTGGAAAACAAACCCGAGATCCAGGTCTGCTACTACAGCTTCTTTGCAGGCAGGGGGCAGGAGGAAAGCGAAACCTATTTCAAGCAGAGATACGTTGGTCGCTTTAAACTGCTTAAACGAAGGAGCCTTGCAGCGCTGATTACAGCGCTGCGTTCCCGCTATATCTTTATCAGCCACGATCTGCTTCGCGATGCC
>JAKORA010000040.1 GCA_029778075.1 Bacillota bacterium
AGGCTCTCAGTTGGAAATTGTGGCTACGGGCGGGATTCGCAGCGGGCTGGATATAGCCAAAGCCCTCAGTCTCGGTGCCTCTCTGGCCGGTGTGGCCGGCCCTCTGGTCCGCTGTTATTACCATGGGGGAGAGACTGCGGTGGAGCAGTATTTACAGCAATTGCTTCAAGAGCTTAAACAAGTTATGTTAATGCTGGGAACACCAAACCTGCACGCACTCCGCCAGAGGCCGCTTGTTATCCTGGGGGAAACAGGAAAATGGCTGGAGAGAAGGGGCTTTAACCTGTGCAAATATGCTCTAAGGAGCGGGCTAATTATGTAGCTTGCCGGCTTGCCAAGTACTTGCATTATGTTTATACTTTTATTGACCCTGTGAAAGCATACCTGTGGCGGCCAATGACCATAACACAAATATCAACAATTGTGTGGGAAAAGGGATGGAATTTTTCGTCGGTAAGAGAAGGGATGTAAATAAAGGATATTGGATGAGTTTTGAAAATCACCCTCGCCTGGAGAATACCAAAAGGAATATCTATACCCGTTGCCTTCCCTGCCTGGAGAAGCTCTACGCGCAGTTGGAGAAAAACCCCGGAGAAATTGTTTTGGAAGAGCCGCTAAACTGCTGGAAGATTGTCGTTGTTTTCAGGGAACTTGATGAATGTCTGGCTCTTCTTCAGTCCTACCAGGATGAAAAGTTTCCGCTCCAGCGTAGTGTTCGCGGTCGTATCGGCACCAGTGACAAAGAGAGCCCCAACATTGTCGTTGTTTTTCAGGTTTACGATGAAGAAGAACGGCAGGAAATGTTGGCCGATCTGCAGAGGATGGCGAAGGAGATTACGCCCGAATTTACTATATTTTATGAGCGCGGCTGCCAGGATTTATATGTTCCCCTCTGCGGCAACTGGCAGGAATGGCTAAAGGTTACCCCCATTAAAAATCCTCACCTGATAGGCAGTATAAAAGAAAAGGTAAGAAGATTATTAAGAGGGGGAAAAAATTAGGCAACGCCTGTAACGTTGGCAAGGTTACCCGAATTAATAACCGGAGGAGGAAACAACCGTGAGGCTGATCGTTGGAATTTCTGGTGCTACGGGAGCAATATACGGTATTCGTCTTCTAGAGGTCCTGCAGACACTCGGTGTGGAAGTACATCTGTTATTAACGGAGGCGGGCAAAAAAACCATCCGGCTGGAAACAGACTATGAACTGCAGGCGATTGAAAAATTAGCGACAGTAGTACACGATGTAAAAAATATCGCTGCCTCTATTGCCAGCGGCTCTTTTAGAACAAACGGTATGATTATTGCGCCCTGCTCCATCAAAAGTCTGTCGGCCATCGCCCATTCCTATAACGAGAACCTGTTGATCAGGGCGGCGGATGTTACTTTAAAGGAGAGAAGGAAATTGGTCCTGGTGGTACGCGAGACCCCGCTGCACTCGGGACACCTGCGGTTGATGGCCGGGGTGGCCAAAATGGGAGGTGTAATATTGCCGCCGATGCCGGCATTTTATCACCATCCCGAGACTATCGAAGATATAATTGATCAAACTGTTGGGAAAATACTGGACCAGTTTGGGCTCGAACACAATCTGTTTCACCGCTGGCATGGTCTTAACTGCCACGAGCAAGCAGAGTAGAATAACCGACGTAGATGAGATCCTGCTTTTTTACCAGGAAATTTTATGCAGTACAAGGAGGCATATAATGAGCGTTCTTTACGAAAAAACGATCAACACCAGGAGCATTTATGAGGGGAAGATTATCAAAGTCCGTCTGGATACTGTACAGTTGCCAAACGGGAAAGAGAGCTACCGTGAAATAGTTGAGCATGGAGGAGCAGTCGCAATAGTTCCCGTGGAGGATGATAAAGTCTATTTTGTAAAGCAGTTTCGTAAGCCGGTGGAAAAAGTCCTGCTGGAGATTCCTGCGGGCAGGCTGGAACCCGGTGAAGATCCCGAGGATTGCGCAAGGCGTGAACTTGCTGAAGAGATAGGTTTCCAGCCGCTGGAACTGAAGCGGCTGTCATCTTTTTACTCTTCTCAGGGTTTTTCCAATGAAACCCTTTACATGTTCCTTGCCCGGG
>JAKORA010000405.1 GCA_029778075.1 Bacillota bacterium
AGCCCAAATGCTGAAGCAGATTCTGGGCCGAACGATGAAACAGTAAGCTCCCCGAAGAGTTTTCAGCATTTTATAAAGGCAGAACAAGTGCCGGCAGAAGTTGAAGAAGAAAACTATCCCCGGGTAATCCTTATCACGCTGGATAAAATAACTTACAAGGACCTGCTTTCTTTTTCCGGGCCGTTCCTTTCTTCCCTCCTGGAAAAAAGCGGTGTGGCGCTTATGAATGTAAATACAGCCGGAGGGGGTACGGAAAGCAGCTATTTGACTATCGGCTCCGGAGCACGGCTTACGGCAAACTGGACCGCCCGAAGGGCTTTTAACAGAAATGAATCATGGCAGGGTGAAGGTGCAGAGGCGCTTTACCGCCGTCATTCGGGGAGTTCTGCTGCACCGCCGGGGGATGTGCTCCACCTTTACAACGGGGTGTTGCGGCGCTTGAATGAACAGCTACCTTATCCTGCTATGGTGGGCGCCCTGGGGGAGGCGCTCAGCCGAAGCGGGCGCGGGGTCGCTGTCCTGGGGAATGCCGACGGGGATAATCCCAACAGGCAGATTGTCACTATTGCCATGAACAATGAAGGTGCGGTTGCTTACGGGGATGTGGGAACTTCCCTCCTCAGAGAAAACGAGCTGGCCCCCTTTGGAAAGGAATGTGACTCTCTTGCTTATCTGAAAGCTTTTGGGCCTCTCTGGGAAAAGGCCTCCCTTATTGTTGTAGAGTGGGGAGACACCAGCCGGATAAACGATTATCTGGCGCATCTTCCCTTTGAAAGGCGAGCAGAACTGCTCCGCGCCTCCCTGGATGAACTGGATAAATTTTTACTGGGAATCCAGCCGTACCTTTCCCAAGGAACCAAATTGCTCCTTATGTCTCCTTCGCTACCCAATCTAGGGGGAGAAAGGCTTGCTCCGGTAATATACTATGATCTGGATTCCTCCGGGCAGGGGCTTATTGTATCGGCTACGACCAGGCGCCCGGGTCTAATTACCAATATTGATATCGCTCCTACGGTTTTAAGCCTCCTGGGAGTAGAGAAGCCTGTGTTCCTTTTCGGTGCACCTCTTGCAATCATACCGGTTGAAAACCACCTGGAGAAACTTGCAAACCTCTCTGAGCGGATCTTAAATATCTATAACCAGCGGCCGGCGGTGATCAAGGGATATCTTTTGGCACAGATTGTTTTGCTGGTAGGGGCACTGGGGGGACTATTTTTCCGTATTAAACAGGTTGAAGTGCTGCGCCCCGGGCTTTTTGCCCTCTTATTTTTTCCGCCCGCAGCGCTGCTGGCCCCGGCTTTTTCGGGATATCCTTTTTCTTCCCTGTATGCCAATGCCTTATTACTGGTTGCCCTGACTGTTGTTTTGACTCTCTTTGCTTATTTTCTCTTTCCGGATTTGACGGCTTTTTTTGCTTTTACAGGATTGCTCAATTTCAGCCTTTTAACTGCCGATCTGTTCAGAGGAGCACCCTGGCTCAGCAGTTCTTTTTTGGGTTACGATCCTGTGGGGGGGGCGCGTTTTTACGGTATCGGCAATGAATATATGGGCATATTGGTTAGTTCTTTTATCCTGGGATTCGGTTCTCTGCTCGTCCTATGTTTAAAAGCGGCGAAGACGGCAGCA
>JAKORA010000406.1 GCA_029778075.1 Bacillota bacterium
GAGGGATGCATTTCTCCCTCAGTAAGTTTTTCATTTTTTCTTTCTCTGTTCTTCTTTCAGTTTTTTATTTTGCGTCGCAGACTGCCTGAAACTTTCTCCTTTTCTTTTCGTAGTATATAATTAGATTCGCAGGGAGAGGGTGTCTCTTGTAGAGCTTCCTGAGGTCGAGAGGAAGAAAGCCAGGTAAATAGATCTATCTGGTGTCTCGAGCGGAGCATCCGGTAAACCGGGTAGGGCGAAACGTGGAGAGCCTTACCGCCCGCAGGGCAAGGTTTACTCTTTATGCTCCCTAAAAGAAATTAAGAACTCAAAAATTGAAGGAGGTATAAGAAACCATGAAAATGAAAAAGAGTACCTGGTTGCTATTAGTCCTTGCTATTGCTGCTATATTTTTAGTGGCTGGCTGTGCTCCTACTGGACCAGCACCAGACGAAGACGAGAACGGAGAAGAGCCGATCCCCACACCACCACCGGCCAATTACTGCCCAGATATAACTAAGATAAAAACAGTAGTTACAAGCTTAGGCTGTGCAGAAGCTGTTGTAGGTGCAAACGGTGGAAACTTTATTGTTGCTGCTGTTGACGGCAGCATATGTGAAGAGGGAGTCTTCTCTATTTTGATTACTTTCGACGAAAATATTATCTTGCTGGATGAAAACCCAGCTCACTGGACAGTAACTGTGGACCGCTGGGTACACTACAAAGATGCAGACGGTAAGCTTCAGAAGTACGAACCTCAAGATATACCAGCAAGAGTTTTGTTGGTTGAGCAGGCAGGAGCAAATTCTATAAGAATTTATGCAGGAGTTATAGATGATGGTACCAATGCTACTCCGAATACGAATGTAGAACTTGCTACTCCATTCTGCGGTCTGATATGCGACGAGGCTTGCTACGAGGCGTTTGTAGGTCTAATTGCTGATGCTGAGCCGATTGAGGACTACTATGTTGATTCAGTCAGCTGGGAATACACAGGAACCGCTTACCCCTATGTTGATGAGCTGGGTAATATCTGCCCCGATGCTTGTCTAATTAAGGGTGAGGCCTGTTGCGCAGCATGTGAGGAATGTGAAGAACCTTCAGTACCTCCATGCCCACCTGGTGGATGCATTTAGTTAATCTAAATTAAGCTGAGATTGTTAAAAAAGCCCCGGGAGACCGGGGCTTTTTTAATTAATGGTTGCCTTCGCAGTTTTGATTCTTCTTTCCCTCTCTTCTTCCCTATCTTTTTCGTCACCCCGGCGACTTTCGAGCCGTTTTTAGCCTGCCCCTGAATGCTTCTATTGCCTTTTTCGTCACCCCGGCAATCTTTAAGCCGGGGTCCACAGTCTTTAAAAACCTGGATTCCCGACAAAAGATTTCGGGAATGACAAAAAAGGGGATCATTCCTGAATACCTCTATTATCCCGTTGTCCGTCATTCCTGAATGGTTCTACGAGGGGTCCAAATCAGAGGAGGGGAAACCCTCCCTTTTCTGTCATCGCGAGGAGCGATTGAGGTGGCGATCTCGCTTTTCTGAGC
>JAKORA010000407.1 GCA_029778075.1 Bacillota bacterium
CCATTGGCTCTGGGGCTTCATAAGTCAGTGCTTCCTTAGTGTCTTCGCTTAAAATAGCAAAGTGTAAATCATTAAGTCCTACCTGCGCCATTTTACATAACCTCCTTAAAAAATCGCATTGCTTTATGATAAATCTTCACGTCATCCTCATACAGGTCATAAAAGCTTTGTTTTGTAAAACCTGCATCTAACATTTTTTCATGCACAGCTTTAACCAGGTCGGTATAATCTTTCTTACTCCAAACATCAATTTGAACATAGTGACCGGCAATGGTTTCTTTGTCATCAGCATGTTGTTCCGGTTTATCTAGATAGGTGAAAAAAGTGATATAGGTATCGGCCGCTCCAGTGTAAGTTTGAAAAGAGACCGGCACTCCAATATCCTTTAAGGCTGTTATCACTTCTTGATTAATACTCATAGTCCCAACCCTTTTCTTAATTCCTCTGTTATTTTTTCCATCGCCCTTTCTTTAGATTTTTCGTAACCCGGAGCCATAAAGGGTTTAGCTTTCATTTTGACTGTACCGAATTCTAAAAATTTTCCATACCAGCCCTCTTTACCCGGCCCCACTGCCACATGTTTAAACCCATCTTTGGTTCTCACCCCGGAGACTTCAATGCTCTTTTTTAAAGTGCCAGTTCTTTGGGGAGCTTCCTGCTTGATGGCTTCCTTCACAATTTCCCCCGCTTCCCGCAGGGCTTTATTCTCAATCCTTGCTCCCTGCTGCCCCAGCTTTTCTACCTCGGCAATTAGATTTTCTATGCCTACAAGCTCCATGTTAGCCACCTTTCTCCACCTCCAATGCCTTGATTTCCATATAGCGGTTCTGGTATTTAATGTTATCAATGGCGGTAATGTCATACTGCTTTCCTTTAAAAAGTATCCGCATAGTAGTGTCGACACCTTCAAGGTAGCGTATAGTAAAATTCACTGTATTTTCCGCCTGGACGGCAGCCGCGGCAAAATACTCCCCACCATGAAGATTAGTGGCTTCTGCCCAGACCGTTTTTACATCCTCCCAGGTTTCTACCTCAAAACCGTTTTCATTGATGCTGGTCGCTTTCTTCTGCAGGGTAATCCGGTGTCTTAAATCGCCAATCTCCATGGGTCTCACCAGCTTTCCCTGCGAAGATTTCCAAGTATCAGTTTCATCACTTTAATGGTTTCTGAAATACCACCGCTCTCGTTTTTCATGTAATAGTGGGCTCCCTCTCTTTTCTCATACATATTAGCCACACAGTAGAGAACAGCTTGCCTTAATACTGCCGGTATTTCTTCAAATTCAGATAAGGGGTATCTCAAGATATCTTCGCAAATTTCCTGGGCGGCAAGAATTAAATTAGTGATGAGTGCATCTTCTTCATCACCATCTATTCTTAAATACAGTTTTGCTTCTTCCAAAGTTACCACCATACACTCATCACCCCCTTATTTGTTAACCTGATTCCATCAGCCCTGCTGCTTTTAGCTCCTTACCCTCAAAGGTTAGCTTGCCGCCAGCAGCAATCTCCAGCTCACCTTCCACCACCCAATGCTCGCCGCCCTGCTCGCTATAGTTTTTAACGTTACTCATCTATCTCACCTACGCTTTCATCTCGAGGATTTTTACAGCTTCTTTTAAGATAAGCTTGCCGTCCACCCGCTGAGTAGCCCGAAAGCCCACCTGGCCATTGGCTGCATAGAGTTCGTTTAGCCGCTGGAAAGCCCGGCCCTGACGGTCTGCTATCCAGTAATAGCCGAAGTCTCCAAAGGCCATCACCTTGGCTCCCGGCTGGATAGTGGGCACATAAGCCGAGGTTTTTACCGGACGGTTTAAGATGGTATCCGGCTCCCCTGCACTCACCGAAGGCTGCCATAGATACTGGCCATTGCCGTCTTTAAGCTTTCTAATCTCTTTTACCGTAGCATCGTTGGTGATGAAAGTAGCCCGCTTGCGGTAGGGGGATTTTAAGGAATAAAAGAGGTCAATAATCTCATCCATTTTAATAGCCGCTGCAGTAGTAGTTACCCCGACCTCTCCGCCGTAGGTGTCATCAAAGATGCCGGTAGGTTTTCCCTCACCATCTCCCACTAAAAAAGCTTCCTCTTCTTTGGCTCCAATGCGGCGGGCAAACTCTTTAGCGATATAGCTTTCCAGATTGAAAATGCTGTCGTTTAACAATTCTTCTGAAACCTTGATCATGGTGGCTACCTTGTAGGCGCCAATGGATACCTGTCCGAAGGCATCGTCATCTTCCGGGATAAGCCCCTCTTCATCTACCCAGGAGGCAGTACCCTTGGAGGCTACCACCGGGATTTTCCTATCTCCGCTGGAGGTGGTAATCACTTTAGCCAGCTGGCGCATGACGTTTTCTTCTTCCAAAGCTTCTACCAAGGTGCGCTCAAACTCATCCGGGACCAGGTAGCCCCCTTCAGAATCGGTACCGATGGTTAAGGCGTTTCGCACCTCATAACCACCCTGGTTGCGCATATGGTTCCAAAAGGCTTGGGCATATTCACTAGAAGCCCGGCCCTCTTTTTCTGCCTCTTTTCCAGGGATGGTCTTTAAAGCCTGGCTGGTGGCTTTGGCAAGCTCTAAATCAATGGCCGCCTGGCGCTCCAAGCGCTCAATCTCCTTACCTAAGTTAACCACCTCGGTTTCCATTTTTTCATAAGTTGCGGTATCCTCCACCGATAAAAGACCGTCCTCTCCTCGTCTTTCATCCAGGAAGGCCTTAGCCTCTTCCCAAACTTTAGCCCGTTTTTCCCGCAGTTCAATAATCTTACTCATCTTGTTTTCCTCCTTATTTAATCAATTCCAGCCGTTTAACCAGCTGCTCGTAATCAACTCCGCCGGGCTCCTTAGCCATCTTTGGCTTCTCCTTACCCGGCAGTTTCCGCAAGAAAGCATTTACCACAGTAACCTTATCAAACATGAAATCAATCACCTGAAGTGGTGGCTTGCTGTAGAGAATCTCATCAGCAAAGCCTAGCTCCACTGCTCTCCCGGCGCTAAACCAGGTCTCGGCGTCCATCATTTTAGCGATTTGTGTTCGCTTAAGACCCGTCTTGGCTTCAAAAGCATTGATGATGGCTTCCTTGACTTCCGAGAGCATCTCGATGCCTTTTTGCATGTCGGCTTCCTCACCCCAAACAAAGGTAGCCGGGTTGTGAATCATCAGCATGGCGGTAGGTGACATAAGCACATCATCCCCTGCCATGGCAATGACCGCTGCGGCACTGGCAGCAATGCCGTCAATCTTGACGGTAACCTTGCCTTTGTAATCTTTAAGCATGGTGTAAATTTGACTTGCGGCAAAAAAATCACCCCCTGGGGAATTAATCCAGACGGTGATGTCGCCGGTTCCTGCTTCTAATTCAGTTTTAAATTCCTTAGGGCTTACTTCATCCTCGAACCAACTCTCTGGAGCAATGTAGCCGTCCAGGTAGAGGGTTCTTTCTGCTTCGTTTTTAATCCAGTTCCAAAATTTCGGTATGGTCATCACCCCCAGTACTTTCTTTTGCATAGGCTCCTACGTCTTTAAGTTTCAGCATGTTACCGTTAACCATAAAAATATTTCCTCCTTCCTCATCTGGTATGGGGTTCATGTTTTCTAGGCTTCTTACATCGTTTGGAGACATGAAGCCGTTTTGAATCCCCACAGAGTAACCTTGCATTCTCGATGCATAGTCGCCTCTAAGTAGCCCATCAACTACAAAGCTAGTAAAATAATCTCCCTTTTCCTTTTCGCTAAATAGCGCCTTGTTAAATGCTTGCTCTAGCCGCACCAACCAGGGCCTGATGGTGTGCACCACAAAGCTGATGGATTGATGCTCGATATTACTAAAAGTAGCCCGGTCCAGATTGGCCACCAAATGGGGCGGCACTCTAAATATCCGGCAGATTTCTTCAATCTGAAATTTGCGAGTTTCTAAAAATTGGGCCTGTTCTGGCGGCATGCTTAAAGTTTTAACACTCATGCCTTCTTCCAGCACCGCTACCTTATGAGCATTCTCGCTGCCCCGGTAGATCTTGTTCCAACTATCCCGGATTCTTTCCGGATCTTTCAAGAGCCCGGGATGTGAAGCACCTCTTCCCGGCGCAAGAGGTATTCCTGCCCGTCTTTTAAGTAGCAGTAGTAAAGCTCTCCTTTCTCCGTGCGCCCCACCTCCATGCGGTCTGGCAGCAAAGGGTAAAGAGCAATAACCTTGCCCCTGCCATCCCGGATAATCTGGGCGTAGGCGTTGCCCCACAGTAAAAGATGACCCA
>JAKORA010000408.1 GCA_029778075.1 Bacillota bacterium
CTAAAATTGAGTTCCACACCGCCCGAACAGGGTAGTCGTCACGGCCCCGGCCGCGTTCAAACTCCAACTTAAGCATCAGCTTCTCATCCGGCACGTGTTCTAGGACGAGGCGCAACCGATCCAAATCCCCTAAACCTTCGATTTCCTCCCACCCAAAAAGCCTTTGTTGTGATATAATAGCCACGGGAAATCCTCCTTTGTTTTGGTTTTTTCGCACAAAAATACTTCGACAAAGGTAAAGGATTTCCCTTTATATTACTCTATTGTTGTTATATTCCAAATCGATCGCTTAGATCCAATCTAGACAATTGTCAGATAATAGTGGGGTCAATTTTTCGATCATCCTACCGCACACCATGCCAAATCCCTATTTTTAAGCCTCTTCTTGGGGTAAAATGTTTTTCCCATTCTTTAAAAAGCCTTATATATCAGGCATTGGCAAAGAACGCAAATGGCTCCAGGATAGCCAGCAGCGTGCCTATAGAGTACATGCCATCGACTCCTGCACATAAACTGTTGTTATTATAATAACAGATGTTTGATTTAAAAAAGCAAGCAACCGCGATCACTTAAATATATCTATTCAAGCCAATCCGCATCCCCTTCAAGCCCCGTCAGCGCCTGAACACCTTCCATAAACTCATGCCAGTTTACATTTTCCATGTAGCTTATGAACAGTACCTCGTTGATGCCGTTGTCTTCAATGAACTGGAGGATGTTCTTACCCGTAGCGCCAATGCTATAGAAGCGCGAATCCACGATATAGATCTCCTCGTAGTGCGGCAGCAAAAAGGGTGCCAGCGCGTTGCCAAAGGAATCCTTCACCACCAGGATCCTTTTACCATTATTCACCTCTGTTTTGATTACACCCCAGGTGCCGCCGCCCGAGCTGATGAAAACGAGATACTTATCTGTCGTACTGTCCGCGTACTGCAGATCGATGACCGCACTTTTCTGGCCCTCCTCAGCGTAGTAAATGGTAAACTCGTGCTCCGTAAACGGCAGATACACCGATAAGATATCAGGATTCTCCTCGAGGCTTGGGTCGAGAGTCTTCGAGTAGGAGCTGCCGAGGAAGCCCTCCAGGTCGATCCTCTGGTATTTCTCCAGCGGAACGGGCTTCTCTCCACGCGCTTCCATGAAGGCGCAATAGCCATAATAAGCGCCTAAGGCGGTCCAGTGATGGTCCGTGCGGAAATAAAGGTACTCGCCGGTATGGCGGTTTAAGGCATCATAAACGTTAACTGACCGGATCCCGGGGTCCAGCCTGCTGTTTAGATAATACAAAGCTTCGTTCTGCGAATCGGTAATCCCCTTGTACTGCCTGAGCTGGACAAATTCGCTGTTGGAGGGAGCGATCATGGAATAGATCTTGACGTCCTGGTCCAGCTTCGCTCTGTACAGGTTCAAAACATCGGCATAGAAGTCAAAGTTTTCTTTATTGAATTTAAACAACTGCACCGCCTGGCCGTCCACAACGAGCCAGTAACCCACATTGCGATCGTCGCCGTCGTCCACCTCCGGCGGCTTGGGATCATTATCCGGTGGATCTTCGGTTTCCACGGGCTCTTCCGGGGAAGTTTCCCCCTCCTTTTCAGGCGGATCCGGCAGCTTTTCATAGTCGGTTACAAGGGAAACACCGGGACCGAGGATTGAAAAGGCCTGTTTGATCTCCCGGCTCGCCTTGACCAGGCCGTCACGGAGAATAAAGGTGTCACTGTAGTAATTTTCAAGGCCGCGAAAGTAAGCGCCGCTAAAAAGGGCACGGGCGCTAAATTCCGGCCGTTTCGCCAGGGCCCGGTGTTCAAGCGCGGAAACAGTAGGTTTCTCTGTGTTAAAAAAATTGGCCAGACCCAAAAGTGTAAGCGTTAATAGAAAAAATAAGACATCAACCCTCGGCTTAGACATCACTTTTACCTCCAGCAGTTGCTTGTAAATATGAGAAAACTCGAACAAACCGCTTCATCATGGCGAGCCGAAAGCGAAACTATCCCTTGCCCTCCATTTTTCCAGGTACCGGATCGCCGCCGCTGTGCGCTTCGCCATGGCAACTGCGCCGGGCAGCCATTGGCTTCCGGGTTACGGCTTTCGATCAGGCGCCTTCCCCTCTTCCCGGTACGATTAAAAACGGGTATCGACAACGGATCCTTAGAGCCCTAAAACCGGAAATACAAAAACGGATTATACGATTGCCCTACCAGGAAGATAATCGAGAGAACCAGGATGGCCATATTGGCCAGAGGCTGCAGCACTTGATACAGCACCATTATCCCCTCCGGCTTTCCGGGGAAAAGCCCCTTTACCCGGCCGCCCAGGTATTTCAGGACCGGGGTGCAGCCGGCGGCGGCAACAAGCAAAAATAAGGCGTTATTCCAGAAGGATCGCCACTTCCGGCCCTGAAAAGGCGGAAGCCTTTATTCCAAACATGATGCCAAGAAACTCCAGCGCCTCTCCCAGGTCCACATGATAGAAAAGCACCCAACCGACCAGTACCGCCGTCCATAAGTAGAGCCTGGAGACGATGGCCGGCAGCTTTGCGAACACCTGCAAAAGGAATTTTTTCTCCAAAACAATGAGAACAAAATAATAAAGCCCCCACAGCACAAAATTCCAGCTGGCGCCGTGCCATAGCCCGGTAAGCGACCAGACCACGAACAGGTTTCCGATATAGTGCCTCCTGTTGCCGCCTAAAGGGATGTAGACGTAATCCCTGAAAAAACTACCCAGCGAGATGTGCCAGCGCCTCCAGAACTCGGTGGCGGACCGGGAAATGTAGGGGTAGTTGAAATTTTCCTTATAAGTAAAACCGAACATCCTCCCCAGTCCTATAGCCATATCGGAATAACCGGAAAAATCAAAATAAATCTGCAGCGCAAACAAAAAAATGCCCAGCCAGGCCCCGGTGACCGGCAGCCGTGCATAATCCACGCCCAGAAAGCTCTCACATATATTCCCCGCCGTGTTGGCTATTAACACCTTTTTACCCAGGCCCACAATAAAACGGCTGACCCCGTCATGAAACTGCTCCGGGGTTTCCACCCTGTGTTCGATTTCCGCGGCAATGTCTTTGTATCGCACGATGGGCCCCGCCACCAGTTGATGGAAAAGAGAAACAAAAAGCAGCAGCTTTAAAAACGATGGCTGCGCCTCGGTCTCTCCCCGGTAAACATCGACCACATAGGAAATAGTTTGAAAGGTATAAAAGGAGATGCCTATGGGCAGGCCGAACGCGGCGATCTGCAGCTCTGTGCCGAGCAGGCGATTAAGATTGTCTGCGATAAAGCCGGCATATTTAAAAAAACCGAGTATGAGCAGGTTTCCCGCTATCGACACGGCTAGCGCGGCCCGGCCCTTCCAGTTGTCGCGGTTCCGTTCCACCACCAGCGCGTTAAAGTAATCAAAGAGGGTGGAGAAAACAAGAAGCGCAACCCATACCGGCTCGCCCCAGGCATAAAAGATAAGGGAAGAAATGACTAACAGCCAGTTGCGGAAAGCTCTATTTTTAACCACATAGTAAAGGGCCAGATTCAGGGGCAAAAAAACACAAAGGAAAAAAAGGCTTGAAAATACCAATTTTGATGGCCTCCTCTGGTAATCTTTACTGTCTACCAGATAAGCCGTAAGCGGCAGCTGCTTCTGGCGCGCCTGAATGCTAAAGCCAGGGGTAACTGCGGATACAGCAAATATAATTCCTGGCAGGTTTTGTATCTCGTTGGACCATAAAAAAGGTGCCGGACAGGCCGCACCTTAAAATAAAAAACCCTCCACGTAGACTATGGAAGGTTGTCTTTTGGTCCAAAATAGTCTATTTTCACAGCCATAATTTAAGCCTCATTACCGGGATGTCTTTGATGATGTAGCTCTTAACATAACTTTAGCATATCGCGGGCGAACATACAACGGATTTTTCGACAAAAAATTAAAAACGATACCAAGCAGATGCGGTTAATTCATCCCGGCAACAAGAAAATAAAAGGGGACGGAACCCGCCAGGCCAAAGCCGGACCGGTAACTCCATCCCCCTGTCACCGCACCCTGTCATGCTTATTTATACTGCCGGCGAATCTTTCGCGAGGTCGTCTTCTCAAACTCGGTTTCCCGGTAGATGACCCGGCGGATGCGCTTGTACGAAACAAGCTGCTCGTTGACCTTTTGCACCTCCTCTTCCAGGAGCGCCTGGATGGCCTCCCGATCCGGGTCCGGTCCAAGCTTCTCCTTTACGTTCTCCATATCCGGGAAAATGGCCGCGGTAATGACGATATCGCCCCGCTGATCCTCTGCGCCGGAAACCAGGGATTCGGCCACATAGGGCGAACGGGACAGCAGCGCTTCAATCTCCTCCGGAAAAATATTTTTGCCATTCTTGGAGATAATCACATTCTTTTTGCGGCCGGTAATGATGCAAAA
>JAKORA010000409.1 GCA_029778075.1 Bacillota bacterium
CACGGCCGGTGTTCCCCTGGTGCGGTAGCTAACCGCAGCGGGAGAATCCTTGTTCTCATTAAAAAAGGCACGGCTCCATGCCGCCAGCCCTGCTTCATCAGCTACGGGCGCGCGCTTGCTGCCGCTGAAAACGATGCCTTTCAGGTTTTTTGAACCCATTACCGCGCCCAGGCCGGCCCTGCCGGCACAGCGCCAGCGGTTATTACTAATGCAGGCAAAAGCGATTTGCCGCTCCCCGGCAGGGCCGATGACCACAGCTTGCGCATTTTTTAATCCTACCGCCTGAAGCACTGTCTCTTCGGCCTGGTAAGAATCCTGGCCCCAGATCCCGGAGGCGTCATAAAAATTCACACCGTCCGGAGAAATGTGGATAAAAGAAGGCCTGGGGGCTTTGCCGGTAATAACGATGGCGTCGTACCCGGTCCGCTTCATCACCGGGGCCACGTGGCCTCCGCTGTACGATTCGGCATAAGCCCCGGTCAGCGGAGATTTGCTGAAAACGCCGTAGCGGCTGGCCGGAGCGAGGACGGTATCGGTGGCCGGGCCGGTGGTAAAGATAAGCTTATTTTGGGGAGAAAGGGGGTCTGTCCCCGGGGGCAGCATCTTCAAAAGCAGGTGGCTGCCCAGCCCTTTCCCCCCCAGGTATTGCTTCAATACACCATCGTCAATATTCTGTTCGGTAATGTTTGATTCGGTCAGGTCGACCAGGAGCAGTTTGCCGAACATTCCGGTCACTATTAACTCCCCCTTTGTTCTTCTCTCACCGCTTTTTCCAGGATATCAAGGCCGCGCTCCAAATGTTCCTGCGGGGCGTTGACCGGAACCAGTATACGGATCACGTTGCCCAGGACACCGGCGGTTATAATCACCAGGCCTTCGGCATGGCAGCGGGCTACTATGGCTTTGGTCTTCGCCGCATCAGGTTCTTTGGTGGAGCGATCCTTGACCAGTTCAATGGCCTGCATCGAGCCCAGACCGCGCACATCGCCGATGCAATCAAATTCTTCCTTGAGTTTAAGCAGGCGATTGTGGATATACTCGCCGGTCTTTTGAGCTGTGGCTGCCAGGTCTTCTTTTTCCATCAGGTCCATTACTGCCAGCGCAGCAGCGCAGGCCACCGGGTTGCCGCCGTAAGTGCCGCCGATTTCGCCCGGCCCTGCCGCGTCCATAATTTCAGCACGCCCGGTTACTGCACTTAAAGGCAGGCCGCCGGCGATGGACTTGGCCGTGGTCACCAGATCGGGCTCCACCTCGAAATATTCACTGGCAAAGCGGTAACCGGTACGGTAGAAGCCGGACTGTACTTCATCGATGATTAACAGTATGCCGTGGCGGCGGCAGATCTCATGCAGCACCTTGAAATAATCCTTAGGCGGCACGATAAAGCCTCCCTCACCCTGTACGGGCTCGGCAATGACGGCGGCTACCGACTCGGAGGGGCATTCGTAAGCAAAAAATTGCTCCAGGTAGCGGGCGCAGCGCAGGTCGCAGGAGGGATAGGTTAAGTTAAACCGGCAACGGTAGCAATAGGGCGAGGGGATCTTGTAAACCTCGGGAGCAAAAGGACCGAAACCGAATTTATACGGCTTAACCTTGGAAGTAAGAGTCATGGTCATGAGGGTGCGCCCGTGGAAAGCGCTTTCCAGGGAAACGATAGCCGTTTTTTTGGTATAACGCCGGGACAGCTTCACCGCGTTTTCTACAGCTTCGGCGCCGCTGTTGAACAGGGCCGATTTTTTGGGGAAGTTTCCCGGAATGATCTGGTTAAGCTTTTCCGCAACCCTGATATAAGGTTCATAACCGACCACCATAAAGCAGGTGTGCAGGTAGCGATCAACTTGCTTTTTAACAGCTTCGACCACTGCCGGGTTGTTATGCCCAAAGTTCACTACACCGATTCCGCCAACAAAGTCAATTAATACATTTCCATCTACATCTTCTACCAGGGCTCCCCGGGTTTCGCTGGCGAATACCGGGAGTGCGTATGATATTCCCCGGGCTACATTTTGTTCTCGCAGTTCCATCAACTCCCGGGATTTTGGTCCGGGCAGGCCGGAAGCAGAGATGCCGACTGTATTTTTCACAGGTATCTCCTCCTTGTTTTAATGGTATCATCTGCTATATATCACATATGCAATAGTTGTGCCAATCGCATAAAAAAGATTACTATTTCGATACTTACACAAAAAGAAGACGCTAAACGCTGGTAAATAAGCGTTTTTGCGTCCGCTACCCCAAAAAGTATGGCTGTTTTGTTGTCCCTAATGCGCTAGAAGAATAGCCATCAACCGGAGCTTGATGCATTTTTTCATCAATTTTTATGCATTTTTTCATCAAAAAACTGAAGGTTATATTTTTTCAGTTTACGGACCACCGTGGACTGATCCACATCAAGGAGACGCGCCATTTCATAAGTGGTCCGGCAGTGCTGCAGGGCCTGGCGCAATAAATCTTGCTCCACCGCTTCCCGCGCTTTTTTTAGCGGCTGCAGGGGCAGGGTTGTCTGCCCTTCCGGAGGCGCGTCCTGTTTAGCTGAGAGGATATAATCGGGCAGGTGGCGCCGCGCAATATACGCTTCGTCCACGACAATGACCATGCGCTCCACCAGGTTTTCCAGTTCCCTGATGTTGCCGGGCCAGTGGTAAGCGGTCAGGGCCTTTAAAGCATCAGAGGTAAACTGTTTATCTTTACGGTACTTGCGGTTGAATTTATCCAGAAAATGGCGCGCCAGCGGCTCAATTTCTTCGAGGCGCTTTCGCAGTGGAGGAATTTCCAGGGGGATTACATTAAGCCTGAAATAAAGGTCTTCTCTAAAACGTCCTTCCGCTACCTCCTGTTCCAGAACACGGTTGGTGGCGGCAATAATACGTAAATCAAGTTTAATTTCCCGGGCATCGCCGATACGGCTAATCACTGCCTCTTGCAGCACGTGAAGCAGTTTGACCTGGAGGTTTAATGGCAGTTCGGCAATCTCATCCAGAAACAAGGTGCCTCCGTGAGCCAGTTCCAGTTTTCCTACTTTGCCTTCTTTAAGCGCACCGGTAAAAGCCCCGCCTGCATAGCCAAAAAGTTCACTTTCCAGAAGATTTTCCGGAATAGCGCCGCAGTTTATAGTAATAAAGGGTTTATTGCAGCGAGGGCTGTTATCGTGCACAAAACGGGCCAGCACGCCCTTGCCCACTCCCGATTCCCCGGTTAGCAGGACCGTAGAATCGACCCGGGCAATTTTCTGTGCAGTTTTAATTAAATCCTGCATGGCCGGACTGGCGAAAAAAAATTCTCCAGAAAGGGTTGGCCCCTGGTGCAGTTCCAGCAGTTCCTGGTAATAACGATTCTTTAACAATTCGGCTTCTTCCAGCTGATGTTTCAGCTCGTTCAAGCGGGTAATATCCCTGGTGTTGACCACTACCCTGAAAATACTGCCGTCGGGGTTAAAGGAAGGCGTCCCGGTAGCCAGAAGCTTGCGCCCGCTGCGCTGCGATTGGATAACCGTCTGGGGGCTGCGCTTTTGTAAAACCAGGCGGGTTACCGAAGGAAAGAAAATCTTTTTTCTTTCCAAATCACTAACCTTTTGCCCAAGCACCTCGGAAACCCGGACACCGAAGTTTTCTTCAAAGGCTGAATTTGCCCGCAGGATCTTACCTTCACTGTCTGCTATAAGAATTTCATCTGAAGAACAGCTAATCACGGCATCCAGTTCCCGCTCCAGGTCAACGGCCACAAAAGCTGCTTTTTCCGCCAGTGCAGCCAGCGTCACCACGCCGCAGATATCCCCTGCCGGCCCGGATACGGGAACAGCCCCGTTTGCTTTAAGTTGTTTCCAAAAGGTAGGCCAGGGCGCGGAGGAGGAGACAGCTGTCACCCCTGCTGCAATCAGATCCTTTGCTGTTGAGCGAGTGAGAATTATATCTCCTTTCATTGCACGCAGGGCTGTCACTGCGGTAATGATTCCCACGTCCCGTTGGCCGTCCCGTACTAATAAAGCGCCATGCGGATCGCGCTGCAGGGCCTGCAGGGCTTCACTGATGGTCATGGATCCGTCTATGACGCCGGGTTCTACTAATAAATCGCCTGCTGTCAGCATTTGCAACACCTTTCTTTAGCGACAAATTATTCGACATCATGGCGTCTATACCCTTTTTCTATAAACATAACTCCCAAAAAACCGGGTAAGCCAACAGAAACGCTTGTAATGAAAAAAAAATA
>JAKORA010000041.1 GCA_029778075.1 Bacillota bacterium
CACAGAAGCGGATCAGCATGAAAATCAAATGAAAAAAAACAATAATTGCTGCGGACAATAAATTCCAGTTTCCATAAAGGGGGAGAGATGAGTATGGCCAATTGTTGTGATCCAAATGCACCCAGGATATATAACCTGAACATTGGCGGTATGATAATAGGGTTAGTAGGTTTAGAGCAGGCTTTTCTGGATGTTAGGGACCTTAACCTGGATGAGAAAGAAGTTGCCGAAAAACTTTTGGAAATTGTGCAGCGGAGAAATTATATTCCCGAAAGTGCGGAAAGAGAATACAAGAATGCTATGCTTGCGGAATACAAAAAGTATATAACTAAATTCAGGCAATGAAAAGAAGAATGTGTTTGCAGAGGCTATAAACATAAAATTTCCTTTTATTGTGGGAGTTATTTAAATTAACAGGGAGTGTTATCTAGTTGAGCAGTGACGAAGATATTAGAGATTTTATAAGAAAAAATTATGCTGAAGTTGCGCAGAAAGGCAATAAAGGAGGCTGCTGCAGCGGTGGCTGCTGCTCCGGTGCTCCGGTTAATATTATTCAATTATCCAAAGAGATCGGTTATACCGATGAGGAAATTTTAAGCGTGCCGCTTGAAGCCAACATGGGATTAGGATGCGGAAATCCCATAGCTCTGGCATCCCTGAAGAAAGGAGAAAGGGTCCTTGACCTGGGAAGCGGAGGAGGCCTTGATTGTTTTCTTGCCAGTAAGCAGGTGGGAGAAACCGGATATGTAATAGGGGTTGATATGACACCCGAGATGGTTAGACTGGCAAGAAAAAACGCTCAAGAGAGTGGGGTTACCAATGTAGAATTCAGATTGGGGGAGATTGAACATCTTCCTGTTGCGGATGGTTCAATAGATGTAATCATCTCAAATTGCGTAATCAACCTCTCCGCGGACAAAAAACAGGTCTTTAAAGAAGCTTTCAGAGTGCTTAAGCCCGGCGGAAGGTTATCAATAACGGATGTTGTTGCAATTAAGCAAATACCTCAAAACATTAAACAGGATCTGGAATTGATTGCCGGCTGTATCGGTGGAGCCGAATATGTTGAAGAGATAAGAAAAATGTTGCAGGATGCGGGTTTCAGGAATATCCGGATGGAACCGAGAGTTAACAGCAGGGAGATTGTAAAGTCATGGGCACCGGGTAAAAATATTGAAGATCTGGTTGCTTCTTATAATATTGAGGCCATTAAGTAAGCGCATAATAATAGTTTTAAACCTAATAATATTAGGCCCCTTTGAGATTTATGGGGCCTTTAATTATTTGCAGCCCTTTTAATGAATACCCTCCAAAAGTCAGTGTATAGAAACGAATTTCGTTTCAATTAAAGACATAAGCTGCTCTTTACATCAGCTTGATGTCTTTTTCCATTTGTGGGACTTTTTTGTCATTTTTCCTGGATAATGCAGGAAATATATTATTAAAATCGAAATAAGCAATATAGAAACAATTTCTCTTATTAGAGTCGTCTTAATATAAATCCCCACTTAAATCAAAATAAGGGTACTGCGGATGACCTCTTAAAGAGGTTGCGTGACGAAACAGACTTACTCAATGCCGTTTCGGTCGAAGCGCAGAAAGCTATCATAGCAACTCAAATTACTAATGCCGAAAACCCTTTTGAATATGTAGACAGAGAGAGGAGTTAGTATGGATTCAAAGGAGTACCTTCAGATAAGATGTAATCATTGCTTTAAATAGGGAATGCTTTTTAACGTTTAATTTAACCTTTCAATAGCGTAGCTATCATGAACCGGTTGGTTACCATAAGTTGTCACGTTTATACTTATCCGCTTATATACCGGGAGGGACATCCGTGTCAATCAGCGCCATTACAGCAGGGATGGTCATTACCGCGCCTATCTTTCCAGAGCCGGTCAAGGTTATGGCCGTCAGACATATCGGCAGCGATAAAATAAAGCTCGAAGCCGTAGGGCAGAATACCCGTATGTATTACGACCCTATCCTTGGCCGTGAGGAACTGTCCCAGATTAAGGTAGCTCAGGAAAAAACCTTTGCCTTTACTGGAGATGCTGAAGATGTCTTCCTATACCTGGAGGCCAACCGCATCCGCAACGCCTTCCAGTTTGACGCTCTTTACGGCATTAGCGTATCCCAGGTAGATCCTTTGCCCCACCAGATCGAAGCCGTTTATCATTATATCCTCCGAAATCCACAGATCCGTTTTCTTTTGGCCGACGATCCGGGGGCGGGCAAAACCATAATGGCCGGCTTGCTTTTAAAAGAGCTCAAATACAGGGGCCTGGTCAACAGAACCCTAATCATTGTTCCCGGCCACCTCAAGGAACAGTGGCTGCGGGAGATGAAAGAACGCTTCCAAGAACAATTCATTATTGTGGATCGTAGCGTCATGAACGCCAGCTGGGGCCAAAACATCTGGAACGAACGTCCCCAGATTGTGACCTCCCTGGACTTTGCCAAGCAAGAGGACGTACAGCTTTCCCTCATAGACTCCCGCTGGGATCTGATCATCGTGGATGAAGCTCACAAAATGTCCGCCTACAAGTACGGCGATAAGATAGACAAGACAGCCCGCTATAAATTCGGAGAGAACATCTCCCGTATTACCCGTTTTCTTCTCTTCCTTACCGCCACCCCTCACCGTGGTGATCCGGAAAATTTCCGCCTCTTCCTGGATCTGCTTCAGCCGGGCTTTTTTGCGAACACGGAGATGCTCGCCGAGTCTATCCAGAACCAGGACAATCCCCTTTTCTTGCGCCGCTTAAAAGAGGACCTGAAGGGTTTTGACAATGCCCCCCTTTTTCCGCCCCGTCACGTAGAGACCTTAAAATACCGCCTCAGCGACGATGAAAAGGTCCTCTATAACGAGGTAACAAAGTATGTTCGCGATCTTTTCAACAGGGCTCTGCAGAAAGAAAAGCGCAACGTGGCCTTTGCCCTCACTATCCTGCAGCGCCGTCTGGCCTCCAGTACCCGGGCCATCAGGAAGTCCCTCGAACGGCGTCAAAAAAGGCTGAAGGAACTCTTACACAAGGGTCAGATCTTGCAGGAAGCAGGATATAGCGAGGAATACCTGGAGGATCTGGAAGAGAACAAGCGCTGGGAAAAGGAAGAAGAGTTGCTGGAAAAGCTTACTTCCGCAGAAACCCTTGAGGAGCTGCAGATGGAGATAGATAAATTGGAGGAGCTCTCTGCCCTCGCCCGGGAAGTAGAGAAAAAAGGGGTCGAAACCAAGCTGAACCGCCTGCGGGAGCTTCTGGATCAGGAGAAACTGCAGCATACCGATACCAAGCTTCTTATTTTTACCGAATCCCGTGAGACCCTGGAATATCTCGCCGAGAAACTCTCCGGTTGGGGCTATAGAATAGCCGTTATCCACGGCGGCATGAACATGGACGCCCGTATCCAGGCTGAACATGACTTTAAAAACAAAGCCCAGGTCATGGTAGCCACCGAGGCGGCCGGTGAGGGGATTAACCTGCAGTTCTGCTGGCTCATGGTCAACTACGACATCCCCTGGAACCCCAACCGCCTTGAGCAGCGTATGGGCCGTATCCACCGCTACGGCCAGCGCAACGAGGTATATATCTACAACCTGGTGGCCGGTGACACCCTGGAGGGACAGATTTTAGAACGCCTCTTTGTTAAGCTGAAACGCATGAAAGAACAACTGGGCAGCGACCGCGTCTTTGACGTTATCGGCGATGTTTTAAGCGGCCAAAGCTTAAAAGACCTGATCATGGACGCCATCGCCAACCGCCGCAGCATGGAGGAGATACTGGCGGAGATGGAGTTGACCCCCGATGAAGAGGCCTTGCGCAAGGTCAAAGAAGCCAGTATGGAAGCTCTGGCCACACGCCATATTGACCTCTCCCGTATTGCCGGCGAGCAGCGTAGCGCCAAAGAGAACCGCCTGGTTCCTGAGTATATCGAGAAGTTCTTCCTGCGAGCAGCCAAGAAGAAAAATTTAAAGATCGAAAAGCGCCGCGACGGCTACTGGAGGATCCCCTCCGTGCCTTTTGGGCTGCGCAATCTTCCTTATTCCTTCAAAATAAAGTATGGGACTGTGCAACAGGAGTATTTGAAAGCGGCCTTCGATAAGGGCAAAGCCCTGGAAGGTCAGGCTGAGTTTATTACCATGGAGCATCCACTCATGGAAGCCCTGCTGGAAAATATTTTAGCTCATTCCCGGGAGGAAGCGGCCAAAGGCGCTGTTTTTTACGACCCCGACGGGAGAAGAAAAGGCTTCCTATGGTTTATGGCCGGGGAGATCCGGGACGGGTGCAACGACATATCCGGCCGCCGCCTC
>JAKORA010000042.1 GCA_029778075.1 Bacillota bacterium
GCTTTCCTTTTTAAAACCCTCTCTTGCAGGAGGGGACAGAATTAGGCAAAGCCTGTCTCCTGCAAAGGGAGACAGGTTTTAAAAAGGAGGTTTAAAATTTTATGATATATACGTTTTTAAAAGATGGCTCAGCACCGGTCTACACTGATTTTGTAGCCATAAGAGAAAGCTTTGAAAGAAGCTATATAATAGCCCTATCCCTTATAGGGCCGGAAATCACCGTAAAGTCTTATAGAGCGATGTTTATAATTTCAGGCAGTTATATTGCACAAAACTTCATACTTAGTAAACCTGAAAATATGGAATTTCACAATGTAGTCGCCCACTGGAGCGGGTATAAAGCCTTGCCTATAAAACGGGTAGGGCAAGGCTATCAGGTGTTTGTAATAAATGACAGAGCTATATACGGGCGTACCAGGGAAGAACTGCACATATGCCTGTATAACCTGCTTTACAAACACAATATTCCCACCCCAACTCCTCTTGATCCGGAGTTTCACAAATGCATGGAAAAAATCCTGCAAGTAGCAGAAGAAACCCAATGCATAAATGCTTGCAGGATACTGCCGGAAGAAAACAGCAATAAAATGTTTATTTATGAGGTATAAACTCTTAGCAACAACTTCTTCCAGCAAAAAATAACACAGATTGTAACCGAATACCTGGAAGAAGAATCTTCTCCCGAGAGCATACTTGAAGGTGTAGAAGGCATAGCTGACTACATTGAAAAGTATGCTGGGGAGATAAGCAGAAAAATAGAGCAGAGGATAACCTACCTGCACACGCCGAAAGACTATAACGAAGGATTCTTTGGCGGGCTAAACCGCAGGTTATATCCGCACCAGAAGGATATAGCAGTAGCGGCAGCCAAAAAACTGGCTAAGGACAACAAAGTAATCATATCGGGACAGATGGGGGTAGGGAAAACCACCATAGGCGTAGCTGCCTGCCATTACAAAAGCTTTTTAAAAGGGCAGAAGGGCTACCGGACGATAATAACCTGTCCATCTCACTTGCAGGAGAAGTGGGCAAGGGAAATAAAAGAAGTCTTGCCAGAGGCTGAAGTATTCTGCTTTATCGAAGAAAAAAACCAGAAGCCCTGGCAGTTATTCAGCCGAAAAATCAGAGAAGCCGTCTCTACTCCGGAGAAGCCTGAATACTGGATTGTATCCAACGAATCTCTCCGCAGCGGCTATCTGTGGCGTCCTGCTTATACCGTCAAAAAGAAAAAGCTTTACAGCATAAAAGAAGAAAAGCGGATATGGCAGGATGTCTGCATATGTCCAGACTGTGGGGAATATCTGATGAAAGAGGTTGAAACTTCCGACTACCGCAAGGTACTGGTGCATATGATACCCGAAGACTTCAAAAGCCGCACCAGTCAAAACCACCACTGTCCGAAGTGTAAAGCGGTATTATGGCAGGCAGACGAAAAGAAAAAAGGCTACCGCAAGATAGCCATAATAGAACTGATAAAGAAAAAACTTGCCAAAAACTTCGATTATTATATAGCTGACGAAGCTCACAAATATAAAGGTGCAACCGCACAAGGCATGGCCTTTGGCGGACTTATTGAAGCCAGCAAGAATACTATCGCCATGACCGGTACCCTGGCAGACGGGTATGCCAACGGCCTTTATTACCTGCTCTGGCGGATGAAGCCAGAGAAATTTAAAGCCAAAGGCTACCAGTACAGTGAGGATTCCCGGAACCGCTTCCAGATGGAATACGGGTTCTGGGAAAAAATAAGCAAAACCAAAGAAAAGGAATACGGGAAAACCAGCAGGAGCTACCGCACCCAGACTTACACCAAAATCTTGCCGGGCTATACCATCAACACCTTCCCGGAGTGGCTGATGGAAGAAACCTTATTCCTTAAGCTGTCCGATGTAACTTCCGAACTGCCGCCCAAAAAGGAATATGTGAATGTGGTACCGATGGATGAGGATTTGGCGGAAAACTACCGCCAGATTGAAAATGATTTTAAAACCATAATTAACAGCACCAAAGATTTTTCCTATGCCTCCCTTATGCTTCACACCTGTATGTCCTATCCCGACCTGGGGACACAGGAAAGGGTAGTAAAGATAGAAGGATACAGGGATATCCAAATCCCCTATCTGGATCGGAGCAAGCTCTACAACAAAGAGATAGAACTGCAAAAAATAGTAAGGAATGAGCTTGCCCAGGGCAGAAAATGTATAATTTTTACTACTTATACCAACAACCACGACTGCCTGCCCCGTCTGGAATGGGTGTTAAACGGAGTAGAGGGAGCAAAGGTGCAGGTATTGAGGGCTGACACAGTTAACTCTGCCAAACGGGAAAGCTATATAAGCAGCAAACTTCTTGAAGGCAAGAATGTGCTTGTTTGCCACCCGGGGCTAGTGGAAACCGGTTTAGACCTGCTTGAATTTCCAACTATTATCTGGATGCAGACCGGTTTTGTTCCATCGGTGGTAAGGCAGGCATCGGCAAGAAGCTGGCGTATAGGGCAGACCAAAGAGGTAAAAATCATCTTCCTCTGTTATGCCGGCACCATGCAGGAAAAATGCTTTGCCCTAGTGGGGCAGAAAATCAATGCGGCAGGAATATTGGAAGGCAATTTAGACAACGAGGGATTAAGGAGATTTGGCTCTGCAGGAGACATGATAGATGTCCTATCGCTCCTGAAAGACAATATAACAACAGTCAATGCCAACGACATATTCGAAGCCTACAAAACAGAAACCGCACAAATACTGGAATTCAAAAAACCCGAGCCGAAGCTCCAAACCCTCAAGGAAAAGCTGGCTGAGCAGGGAATCGACATATCAAAACTGCCGGCCAGAGAAAGAAAAAAGATCGAACAACAACAAAACCAGCTGGTTTTGTTGTTCTAATAATACCCTCTCCTTTAATAAGCAGGCTATAAGCCTGCTTTTTTTTATTTTAAAAAAGCTTTTTAAATAAAATAGAACCACTTGCCATCAGGCAGACTCAAGAATAACCTGCACCTGTGCAGGAAAAGGAGGGAAAAAATGAAAGTTTTTTTACTGGAGAAAATTGCTCAGCAACTTGACCTTGACGGGGAAGAAGACAGGTATATTCCAGAGGAAACCAGAAGTAAAATTAACAGGCTGGTCGAGTTATTCTTCCTTATCTACGAGGAGGAAGAAATAACCGAGGAGCTGGAACAGGCTTCCCTGGAAGAAATTAAGGAAATCTCATTTTATGTAACCCTTTTACAGGAGCTAAATGAGGATTATACCGAAACGCTTGAAGAATGCACTCCAGAAACTATAAAAAAATTCTCTTATTTTATCAATGCTATACTAAGCGAAAGTTTATGTCGGCGTATAAGCTATAAGGTGCTGAATATTCCTCAAATCCCCCGTCCGACAACAGATTTTGTTTAAGAGGGGGATAA
>JAKORA010000043.1 GCA_029778075.1 Bacillota bacterium
CGGTAGAAACGCTCGCTCTGCCCGGTTCAACCACCACCAGCATCATTTCCACACCGCGCGCGGTCCCCCGGGTGAGGTGCTCGATGCCGGCACTCATGTCCAAAACCACCGCTTCCGGGCGATCCAGCAGAACCGCAGTTAAAACAGCGTTAAGAAAAGAGTTTTCTTTGCAATAACAGGCGGATCCGCCCTGTTTCACGGCGCCCATGCGTAAAAAACGAACAAGCCCTTCCCGCAGCGTATAATTGTCCAGCACATCGTCCACATCGGGATTTAAATCAACCAGGGTTCCTCCGCCCGCGTTCTTGGCGTCGATGACCTCTTTCAGTTCGATCAGGGGTTTTACCCGCGACAACCTCGCCGCATCCAGGCCCAGTGCATGCCCCAAATTGGCATCGGGGTCGGCGTCAATGGCAAACACCGGCATATTCCGCATGCTAAAGCAGTAGACCAGGTTCGCGGCCACCGTGGTTTTGCCGGCCCCGCCCTTACCGGAAACAGCAATTTTCAACGTTTTTCTCCTTTAGGTTTAAGTATTTATATTTAGGGAAGGTTGACAATTAACAATTGTAATTATATTAGGTTTTTTATTCGACAGAACAAAACTCAAATCCTTTAAATAGCTAAAAGTTTGTAATTTCACAATATTAATACACAGAAGTTAAGTTGTGAGTAATTAGGAAAAATAGGAGAAAGGGGAGGGAGGGACAGGAGAACCGTCAGAGTGTGTGATAATTATGCAAGACATATTATAACAAAATGTAACATTATGGTATAATGGAATTATAAATTTTAAATAAAGAGGTGCATTATGCCATACATCGAGGGAGAGGACAGGAACCAAATCATCCTGTTTCCGGAAAGCATAGACGAGTATATTTCCATGGACAACCCGGTCCGGGTAATAGACGCCTACGTCGAACAGCTTGACATGGCTGCACTGGGCTTTAAATTTGCGCAGCGTCCTACGGTGGGAAGGCCGCCTTATCATCCGGGCGACCTGCTCAAGCTGTATATTTACGGCTACCTAAACAGAGTGCGCTCATCGCGCAGATTGGAACACGAAACACACCGCAACTTGGAAGTGATGTGGCTTTTGAAAAGATTAACGCCCGATTTCAAGACAATTGCCGACTTCAGGAAAGACCATAAAAAAGCCCTAAAACAGGTTTTTAGGGATTTCAACCGTTTATGTGATCAGTGGGACCTGTTTGGCAAAGAAACAGTGGCCATCGACAGTTCAAAGTTCAAAGCTTCCAACTCCAAAAAGAACAACTTTACCCAAAAGAAGCTCAATCGCAAACTTAAACATATCGATAAGAAGATAGATACATACCTGGAAGAACTTGATGAGAACGACCAGGCGGAAAGCGGCGATAGAAAACCTAACGCTGAAGAAATAAAGAAAAGAATAGAGCAGTTGCGCGCCCGCAGGGAAACCTATACCGGCTACAAAAAAGAGCTGGAAGAGAGCGGTAAAAGCGAGATATCCACGACCGATCCGGACGCGAGGCTCATGGCTACTGGCAACAACAGCGTAGATGTTGGTTACAACGTTCAGACCACGGTAGACGCCAAACATAAGCTGGTGCTTGATTTTAAAGTAACAACGCAGGCGAACGACTCGGGCCGGCTTGACAATATGGCCGTAAGAGCAAAGAAACTTTGCGATGACAAAGAGATCGATGTGCTGGCGGATAAAGGGTATTACCGGGCAGAGGATTTGAAAAGATGCGTAAGGCGTGGCATAACACCTTATGTCAGCAGGCAAACTTATTCCAACGGCACCGGCGATAAGGATTTTTACGCCGATAAATTCATCTATGACAAAGAAAACAACTGCTACATCTGTCCGGCCGGCAGCAAATTAAAATTAGCCAAAACCAGAAGAAAAGGCGGCCAAGTACTCGGCTATGACTACCGTAACTTTCAAGCTTGTGCCAGTTGCCAGTATAAGGCGAGGTGCACCAAAAGCAAGCAAGGTAGAAGCATTTTCAGGCATGTTGACCAGGACTTTTTAGATGCTATTGATCTGCACACTGAAGCTAATATGGATAAATATAAGTTAAGGCAAACGATTGTGGAGCATCCCTTCGGGACGGTTAAGGGAAGTTGGGGCGCCTACTTCTTTTTAACCAGGAGAACTAAAGGGGTAACTGTGGAAATGTCGCTATCGTATCTGGCATACAATCTGAGGCGGGTAATGAGTATACTGGGAACCGAGGAA
>JAKORA010000044.1 GCA_029778075.1 Bacillota bacterium
GGAGCGCCTTTTAGCCTTGAGCGAAAGGCACTCCATTCGCTGGTTCAAGGTTAAAGGCCACAGCCATAATCAGTATAATGAACGCTGTGATCTCCTGGCCAGGCAGGCCATAGAGAGGCTCCCTTGATGATTACTTTTTGTTTTTCGACCGGCAGCCGGGGCAGGTACCGTAGAGGAAAAGCTGTACGCCGGTGATATCATAGCCGGTCGTTTTTGCCGCTTTCCGCAACCATCCTTCGGATATGGCCGGATCAAAATCGTCTATGTCTTCCACCCGATGACATTTACGGCAGTAGATATGGGGGTGGACCCGCGGGTTGCCGTCATAGGTAAGATACCGGGGAGAGATGTTTAATTCCTGAATGAGCCCCTTTTTCGTGAACAGTTCTACTGTTTTATAAACGGTGGCCAGGCTTATCGACGGAAACTCCCGGCTGACCAGGTTGTAAATGCGTTCTACTCCCGGGTGTTCCTTGCTTTCCAGGAGCAAGCGCAGGACGGCCGTGCGTTGCGGTGTAACCTTGAGATTGACGGAACGCAGCATCTGATCCGCAGTGGTTAACATAACGGCATTCATTATTCCTTCCTTATAATTATTAATAAATATATATTATTATTTGTCTTTTGTAAAGAAGATAGCGCCTGATTTTTCCCTAGTTCTGCAGTAACCCAATAAGTTTAATTCAAATAAAGCCTTGCAAATAGTAGTTCGCAGGGATTTTTTTTGTCAAGTTATTAGATAATTATAGTTGCTAATTGTTGCTAATTATGGTATAATGCTTCGCAGATAGAGGTGTTGCCATGAATCTACAAGTAGGCATAAGCAATGGCCGACGTTATCTGGCAATCGTTCAAGGCTACAGAGATCCTGTGACCAAAAAGGTCAGGCACAAAACAATCAAATCCTTGGGATATCTTGACGAGCTCAAAAAGCAGTACCCGGATCCTATTGCCCATTTCAAAGCCGTCGTCGAGGAGATGAACAAAAAAGCGGCTTTGGAAAAGCAGCCGGTAGAAATCAGCCTCGATCCGCAGGAAACTCTGACGGAAAGCCAAGCCAACCGGAAAAATATTGGTTATGCCGCACTCAGCAAACTTTACCACGAGCTTGGCCTTCATACTTTCTTCTACAACAACTCCAGAGCGTTTAAGTCTGAATTTAACACAAACAACATCATGAAGCTCCTTATTTTCTCCCGGATCCTTGCCCCTGCCTCCAAGAAAAAAACATACGAGGAGAAAGACCGCTATTTTGAGAACACCGATTTCTCACTGGACGACATCTACCGCTGCCTTACGCAGGTCGTCACTTTTAAAGACCGACTGCAGCTGCATCTACACCGGCAGATGAAAGCTAAGTTCGGAAGAAGCACCGAGTTGGTCTACTACGATGTCACCAATTACTATTTCGAGATCGACAGGCAAGATGAGATGAGAAAAAAGGGCGTGTCCAAAGAACACCGCCCGGACCCCATCGTGCAGATGGGGCTGCTCATAGACACCAAAGGCATCCCTATCTTATATGATCTTTTCCCGGGTAACACCAACGACTGCGAGACCCTGCTGCCAATTTTGGACAGAGTAAAAAAAGATTATGAGGTCGGCCGCATCATTGTCGTCGCGGACAAGGGGGTCAACACGGCGGACAACATCGCCTTTAACCTTGCCAAAGGCGACGGCTATATCTATGCGCAAAGTGTGCGCGGCGGGAATAAGGAGCTAAAAGACTACGTCCTGGACGGATCCGGGTACCGGCAGGTAAGCGATGATTACAAAATCAAGTCCAGGCTGTATCCGCGCGAAATTGCCGTCAGTAATGCCAAAGGGGGCAGAAGCAAAGTCCGCATTGACGAAAAGCAGGTCGTGTTTTACAGCGCCGACTATGACCGCAAAGCAAAGGCCGACCGTGAACCGGCCCTCTTGAAAGCCCGGGATCTGGTAAAAAACCCTTCCAGATACAACAAGGCCACCTCCTACGGTGCAGCAAAATATGTGAAAAACCTTGTTTTCGATCCGAAAACAGGCGAGATCATGACCGCAAAGCAGAAGCCGGTATTTGATGAGGATAAATTGCGGGAGGAAGAAAAGTTCGACGGCTACTATGCCATTGTCACCAGCGAGTGGAAGAAGAAAGACGAAGAGATCATCGAAATCTATCGGGGGCTCTGGCGTATCGAAGAGGCGTTCAAGGTCACAAAAAGCGACCTTGAAGCTCGCCCTGTTTATCTTTCGCGCAATGACCATATCCAGGCGCATTTCCTTGTCTGTTTCGTCGCGCTGGTCATTGTCCGTCTGTTGGCGCTACGGCTGGGTAACAAATACACGATCCCAAGGATCGTGGAAAGCTTGAACAAAGCATCGGGAAGCTTTCTTGAAGAAAACTGGTACGTTTTCGACTATGCTGATGAGATCACAAAAGCGATCACCGAAATACTTGGCGTGGATCTTAGCCGCAAATACCTTAGAGTAGGGGACATAAAAAAAATTCTGGGAGCCACGAAAAAAGCCTAAATCTGCAACAACTTTTTGTACCATTAAAAAGCCTCCAAGCCCTTACTACATAAGGCTTTGGCGGCTTTTTTAAATGCGGTTGCTGCAAAAGTCAAGTAATCACACCAATTATATCTTTTCCTGTACTGCAGTGTCAATAAAGAAGGAAAAGCTTACCTTGAGAGGGCCTCGCGAAGGTGATTATAGACAATGCGCAGGGCGATCGTTCCCGGCAGGGCTATCAGCAGCCCGACAAAGCCAAGAAACTTGCCGGCCACCAGCAGGGCGAAAATAACCAGCAAGGGATGCAGGCCGGTGCTGCGGCCGATAACAAATGGCGTCAGCAGCTGCGCCTCGACCTGCTGCACGGCGACGACGACGATCAACACCTTAAGCGCCGTGAGGGGAGAGTTGAGCAAAGCCACCAGCAGCGCCGGCACCGCGCCGATGAGGGGACCGAAAAAGGGGA
>JAKORA010000003.1 GCA_029778075.1 Bacillota bacterium
AACCGCCTGGTTGGGGGGAAGCGTATATACGGAAAAAAAGCCGGGGGAATGGCCTGTCAACCTGTTGGTGGCAACCATGCGGATCCACCGATCGAGGTTGTCTTCGCTCCCGTTTGCCGAACGGGCGGCAAGATACTTTTTTAAAGAAACGATCTCCGCTTCGGTTTGCCGGTGAAAAAACATGGAGAGGTCTATCTCAGCCTCAAGTTCTTCGTGGATGGGAATTTCACTTAACCTTTTGCGCAATGCATCCAGAGAGGGAACGGTCAGCCGCGGAAAGGATAAAATCCTGCTCAAAGGGTTTATATCGTTGGCAATGACCTTGCGGCCCAGGAGTCCGGCCTCGATAGCTGTGGTCCCTCTGCCGCTGAAAGGATCATAGACGCGATCGCCTTCCTCTGTCAGCAAATTAATAAAAAAGCGGGGTAGCTGGGGCTTGAAACATGCCCGGTAGGAGAGCTCATGCAGGGAGGAAGCCTGCCTCTGCTTGGCAGTCCAGAATTCATTGATATAAACCGGGATCCGGCGACCCTCCAGATAGAGGCTCTCCACCAATGTCTTGCCGGCGCCAGGCAGCAGGGGTAAATTGTTGGTATCTCTAAAAGTAAACGATTTTAAATATCCAGCCACTTTTGAATCCCCTGCAGTGTTCATTCGCAAGCAGCCCCTCCTCAAGTAATAACGGCCTCTGACAATGGATGGGAATTGGCCGGGTAGGTCGTCGAAGGCCTGAGCAAGCCGTAGAACTTTACAAGCGGAACCCGGAGCTCCGCCTACAGCAATCGCTGCTCCATTTCCATTCATATTTAAATATATCATATTTTTTCAGCCAAACGACTAATATGCATTTTTTTTACATTGCTACCTATTTGTTTTGAAGGCATTGACTGATTTTTGGAGAAAATAAAAACGATTATATTTATTATATTTAAATAAGCACAAACTGAACAGCAGCAAAGGGAGGCTGGATACAGTGAAAACATTCCGCGAATACCTGTGGTTTGAAACGAAAAACAGGATGGAATTTATCAATATTACGGAGCAGGTGCAGGAAATCATCAACAGAAGCGGCATCAAAGAAGGATTATGCCTGGTTAATGCCATGCACATTACCGCCAGCGTTTTTATTAACGACGATGAGAGAGGGTTGCACGGAGATTTTATGAAATGGCTGGAAAAAATAGCCCCACATGAGCCGGTTTCCCAGTACGCGCATAACACTTTCGAAGATAACGCTGACGCCCACTTAAAAAGGCAGATTATGGGGAGAGAAGTAGTGGTCGCCGTAACGGAAGGGAAACTGGATTTCGGTCCCTGGGAGCAGATCTTCTACGGGGAATTTGACGGCCGCAGGAAAAAGCGTGTACTGGTTAAAGTAATCGGAGAATAATACTTCGCTTTACAATCCTTCCCGCCGACAGCAAGTAACTGCTTCCAGGGAACAGTAGCGGTATGTCTAAACAAGTTATTTTTATTCATTTTTATCCCGGCGGAACCCAACATGGGAGTTAATTGGAAATTATTTTCCAGACCATAAGATGGTCAGCAGACGAAGGAACTGGTTTTAAGGCCTTAATATTCCATTGTATTGCTATTCCCGGATCTTCATAGTGAATTATGACGATCTCGGACATGATACCGGGAAACACTTTATAACCCCATCATAAACCCTGCTGTCCGCGTTATCATTATTTGCAGGCTTGAAAACCTTTTTGTATAATGCTGCACAGGCAAAAAACATTATAATTGCCGAATCCCCTTTTAAGGGGTACGGAGGAACCATGTCCAGGGGTGAAACTTTGTAAAGTGGGGCTTTATCCCCGGCCCTAACCCGTCAGCTAACTCCGGAGGCAAAGGAGGGATATAATGAAAAAATGCCTGGCAGTGATTTTATGTTTTTTATTTCTGCTGGAGAACCCTGCGGAAGCAGCAATTATAGAGAGCAACAATAATGAAAGTAAGGCCGAAAATTATATAGCAATCGTGGCAGAAAAGCATGATGAAGAAGCTAATGAAGAAACCGATATAAAAGGCGGCAAGCAGGAAGAAATCAAAGTGAAGAACGGGGATAGCAACACGGAAAACCAGGAGAGCAAAGGTCAGTATTCTCCGGAGGATATCGACCTGCTGGCACGGCTGGTAAATGCCGAAGCAAAAGGCGAACCCTTCAAGGGGAAAATAGCCGTGGCTGCCACCGTATTAAACAGAGTAAAGGACCCCCGTTATCCTGATACGATTCCGGGAGTTATCTACCAGTATAACCACGGTTACCAGTATTGCCCGGTGCGCAACGGGGAAATACGGCGGCCGGCAAATGAAGATGCCTACAGAGCGGTTGAAGCTGCGCTGGAGGGGGAAGACCCCACCGGCGGGGCTTTATCCTTCTTCAACCCTGCCAAATCCTTTAACCGCTGGATTCGCAGCAGGCCTTATCTTATAAAGATTGGCAATCATATCTTTGTAAGATAAATAGCGCCAGGAGGGCGGCCATGGCACATGGCCGCCCCAAATACTTTTTAAGACAGCCCTTTTTCAGGTTTAATGCTTCAGAAGCCCGCCTGCCTATTTTCGGTATACGATGGGAAACTGATGGTGAAAACCGTTCCTTTTCCCAACTGACTAACCACATCTATCTTACCGCCCTGCAACTGGATCAACTTCTTTACAATCACCAGCCCGAGCCCTGTACCTTTTTCCTGAATCTGACTGCCACGCTGGTTTTCTACCCGGTAGAACCTGTCCCAAATGTGCGGTAATTCATCCGGTGGTATACCGACACCGTTATCCTCAACAGTCAGCAAAACTTCACCTTGCCTCTCCTCCACGCCAATCCTGATGAAGCCGTTTTCCGTAGCCCAGATAGCGTTCTTGACCAGATTTCTGATAATCTGCTCCATCCGGTCAACATCTCCGATGACGATAGCCTTTTCTGCTTTTTTCTCTAAGAGGATCGAGTTGCCCTTGCTGCAAGCCAGGCCTTCCATGGCAACGGCTACCCCCTCGGCCAGGGCGCTCAAGTCCACGGGCAATTTCTCTACGGCGATTGTACCGCTCTCCAGTCGACTTAATGCCAGTATGTCATCTACCAGCCTGGTGATATGAAGCGTTTGTGTGTAAATAGTATCTAAATATCTCTCCAGTAGAGCCTCGTCCTGTACCATGCCATCACGAATAGCCTCGACAAAGCCCTGAACAGCCGTTAGCGGCGTACGCAGTTCATGCGAGATTTCCGCAAACAGCCTGGATCTATCTTCTTCCATCCTGCTGCTTTCAACCTGTATTTTTTGTAGTCTCAACGCCAGCTTGTTTATCTGGTTAGCCAGGACATTAATCTCATCGAGAGGCTGGTCTTCAATGCTAAAAACATCATTTCCCCGGCTGATCTCCCCCACCGTGGCAGCCAAACGGGAAATCGGCCGGGAGATGTGCGTGGCCAGGTAAACGGAAACAATAATCAGAACTACCAGTATGACCATTCCCCCGACAAGCTGATACAAACGCATTTTGTTTAAAGAAAGGTCAAGGTTTGACGGCTTCGTTTCCAGCAAGATTCCGTTTTCGATAGCGTCTTTGTTGTTGCCCATGGGGACGACGGCGGCAAAAATAAGCCGGCCTGTTTCCCTGTCCAATGCTCGGGTAACGGTAGTTTCACCCCTGGCGAGCAGCTTGAAAAATTTTTCCTCTATCTTGCTGCCAGGGACGATCTCCTGCTCCTCGGAGGTGCCCGTAATGTTTCCGTCCCTGTCAAAGATCATAATCCTGACATCAAAAATATCGGAGAGAAATTTCAACAAGTCCTGCCTGCCCTGGGACGATTCACCTGACTGCCCGCCAGTTGCCGTTCCCCATACCTGGTCCATCTGTTGCGTTAAGGCAAAATTTACCCGCCTGGCTTTGCGTGACAGCTCCTGTTGGACCTGTTCATAGGTTATCTGCTTTACTACAAAGCTGGAAAACATTATCAAGGCAATAAGGCCGACAACAAAAGCCGTTACATTTGTGAACAGTATTCTGGTGTAAATATTTTTGTTAAATTGTTCGCGCAGCAAGCGCCTCCCCGTAAGCCAGAAGCCATGAAGGAAACGAAGTGCGGGCTGAAGTCTTTCCTTGACCTGCTGGAGATTGGCTTTCACGAAGTAGTCTCTCCCCCCTTGACCGGAGGAGTGAACTGGTATCCTACGCCCCAGACAGTTGTCAAGTATTCATGAGGCAAAATCGCCAGCTTTGTCCTCAGTCTGCGAATATGAACATCAACAGTACGCTGATCGCCGAAGTAATCATATCCCCAGACGGCCGCCAGCAGTCTGTCTCTGGTAAAAACCCGCCGGGGATTCTGGGCCAGGTAATAGAGCAGATCGAATTCTCTGGGAGTGACCTCTATTTCTTTGCCGGCAACCAAAACCTTTCTGGTATCAGCCTGGATTTCCAGCCCCGGGTATTTCAACTGCCAGTTCGCCATCGCATCAACCGGCTGAGTCCGCCGCAGTACCGCCTTGATCCTGGCGATCAGCTCTCTGGGGCTGAAAGGTTTGGAAACGTAGTCATCGGCTCCCATTTCCAGCCCCAGGACGCGATCCGCTTCTTCTCCCTTGGCTGTGAGCATAATAATAGGAATCATGCGGATGGCCCTTAAATCGCGACAAAGAGTAAGGCCATCTTTGCCGGGCAGCATAATATCAAGTATGACCACATCGGGATTTTCCCGATCGAATACAGAAAGTACCTGATCACCGTTGTTAACTACAATGACATCAAAACCCTCCCTTTCGCCGTACAGCTTGACCAGTTCCAGTACATTTTGGTCGTCATCAACTACCAGAACCTTTCCCAAAAACGGCATTATTTCCCTCCTCCACACTTTGGTTTTATATTACCATATTTGTAGACGCCTGGAAACTTCTAATATTTTCCAGCGGATCTTAAAGAGCTGGGAGGCAACTGTCTCCCAGCTCTTTCTTTCCCCGCTTATCCATTCAAAATCCAGGTAAATTCTGTTCTATTCCTTGATATTAACTTCCGTCACAGTTTTCGCTACGCTGTCATACTCCACATCTACTGCGGAATCAATTTTATCAGCCAGCTCTTCCAGGTTAGAAAGAGAGCCGCCGATGAAAATTTTACTTTCGTCGGTGACCTCCAGGACAATGTCACCATCACTTTCAGTAGCGATCGTAAGCTATCCCTCCTTTAATTCCTTTTACTGTTCCATCTGTTTAGCCAAAAAAGAGGCGGCGGTTACCGCTGACTTCAACTCCAG
>JAKORA010000045.1 GCA_029778075.1 Bacillota bacterium
AAAATGAAGCGCTTCCAGCTCGATCCCTCTTTTCAAAGCCATCCATCCGGCTACAGGGCTGTCAATTCCACCGGAGAGTAAAAGCAGGCCTTTGCCGGTTACTCCTACCGGAAGCCCCCCCGGTCCGGGGATAATCTGGGAGTAAAGATAGGCCTTCTTCTCTCTTATTTCAATATTAATGACAATCTCCGGATTATGGACATCTACTTTGAGTTCCAGGTTGCTTTTTAGCAGGTATGCCCCGACAAGATTGTTAACCTCGGGGGTAGGATAAGGAAAATTTTTATTGGCCCGGCGAGTAGCTATTTTAAAGGTCATTCCCGGTTTATAGCTGTTTTTAAGGAGCTGCAAAGCCTGGCGGCAGATTTCCTCCAGATCAAGTTTTACCGGGAATACGGGGCTGATGGAGACGATACCGAAAACCTGACGCAGCCGGCGTTGAGCCGCATATAAATTTTCTTCCTCAATTTTTACATAGTAACGCCCCCGGCGGAAGGAAACCTGGAACGGCTCCAAACCTTTAAGGGATTCCTCAATATTCCGGAGCAATCTATTTTCAAAAAAGGGCCTGTTTTTCCCCTTGAGAGCAATCTCTCCATAACGTATAAGCAATACTGGTTGCATTGATGTTTCGGCCTTAACCTGCGTTTTCGTGGAAAAAGTGTTGGCCGGCCCTCCCTTCCAGGAATTCTGTATGGTATAATTAATAGGGACAAACTATAACTGTACCTGCTCACCACACCAACCTGTATTTTTTGTTTAACGAGAAGCACACAGCATCAATATCGATGTCAAATAAAGGTTGACCACTAGGAACAGGTGTATTCCAGGTTTGCTGTCCATTACTATTTTGCCATATAAGCAACGTATTAGCAACTTTTGGAGTGTGGCTTTTTAAAACCACATACACAATGGTGCTGTTGGCTCCCCATTTTAAAAAATAATGCAGTTTTGTTCGAGGTAAAGAAAAGTGGTAACATCCTGGGAAACGATTAAAGCAATCGACGACATTTTACATCCGCAATCCATAGCAGTTGTGGGAACATCACCGGATCCCGTTTCTCCCGGCTACCAGTACCTGCGTTTCCTGGTTGACGCCGGTTACCGGGGGGATTTGTATCCCGTCAATCCCCGCGGCATGAGTATTCTCGGACTGCCGACGTACCCGGAGCTGGCAGAAATACCGGGGGCTGTAGACTATGTAATCTGCTGTATTAGGGCGGAACTGGTACTGGATCTACTACAGCAGTGTGCGCAAAAAAAGGTCAAGGCCGTTCACCTGTTAACAGCCAAGCTAAGCGAAACGGGGGATGAGAAAGCCCGGCGCCTGGAAAAAGAGATTGCGAAGAAGGCTAAAGAACTGGGGATACGCCTGATTGGCCCCAACTGCATGGGCATCTACTGCCCCGGGGAACGGATTCCTTTTAATCACGATCTCTGCATGGAACCCGGTACCGTAGGCGCTATAGTACAGAGCGGAGGGCTTGCCGGAGAGATAGTCCGCCTGGCGGCACTGCGGGGAGTACGTTTCAGTAAGGCGGTAAGCTATGGAAATGCGGCCGACCTCAACGAAACCGACTTTCTGGAGTATTTTTTGTGGGATGATGAGACGAAGGTAATTCTTCTGTACATTGAAGGTGTCAGGAACGGAGAAAAATTTTTCCAGACTCTGCGCAGAGCCACCCAAATTAAGCCGGTTATTATTCTAAAAGGAGGAAGGAGCAGGGCCGGTATTAGGTCTGCGGCCTCTCATACAGCTTCCGTGGCCGGCTCCATGGACGCCTGGCAGGTGCTCTTCCGGCAGACAAAAGCAGTCCAGGCGCAAAATTTAAACGAGTTGCTTGATCTTTCCGTAGCTTTCTATTTTCTCCCTGCCATAACGGGGAAAAGGGTGGGGATAGTGGGCGGCGGCGGCGGCAAAAGCATTCTCTGCTCTGACCAATTTGAAGAAGCCGGCCTGGAGGTGGTGCCCTTCCCGGAGGAGATTGTAAAGCTCCTGGAAAGCAGAAAACCCGGAATAACAAGATGGCTGGGCAACCCCGTCGACGCTTCTATCCTGGCCAGCATAAACCTGAAATCCTTTGATATGTTGAGATATATGGCCAATTCGCCTGCTTTTGATCTGTTGAGCATTAACACTTCCGAGGATTCATTTTATCAGGGCGACTTGTGGATCGAATTCATGGAACAGGAGGTAAAAGGAGCCCTGATGGTACATAGAGAACGCCTCAAACCCGTCATTGCCGTGGTAGGTAATCCTGAAATTGGGCACAGCGCGGTGGATAACTGGCGCTGGCAGGCCCTTTTCCGGTTTCGGGAACAACTTACAAATGAGGGCATCCCCGTGTTTCCCAGCCCCGGGAGGGCGGCGACGGCAGTCAGCAAGCTGGTGGATTATTATAGGTACCGGGAAAAAGCGGGGACCAGTAGCGTGGAGAAGTAACAGGGAGAGATAAGAAATGCCAAAAATTTTCGACGAGGTTAAAAAACAGGGGCGAAAAATCCTTACAGAAATCGAGGCCAAAGCTGTTATTGGCGACGCGGGGATCCCGGTGGTAACAACATATCTGGCCAGAACCAGGAAAGAGGCGCAACAATTTAGCGCCAGGCTGGGTTTCCCTGTGGTGTTAAAGGTCTGCTCTGCCGATATTATCCATAAAACAGAAGCCGGAGGGGTGTCCCTCAACCTTACCTCTGCAGAAGAAGTGGCCCGTGCCTATGATCAAATGCTGGAAACGGCCGCCACCAGGCACCCCGGTGCAAACATAGCCGGGGTTTCCGTTCAGAAGATGATCCGCGGTGGAGTGGAGGTAATTGCCGGTATGACCCGGGACCCTCAATTTGGGCCGATGATCATGTTCGGGCTGGGCGGAATTTTTGTGGAAATTTTAAAGGATGTATCATTCAGGATTGTCCCTTTAACCGAAGAAGACGCTTATGAAATGCTCTCTGAGCTCAGGGGGAGGCCCCTTTTGGAAGGGGCAAGGGGAGCGAGGCCGGTTAAAAAAGAAGCCCTGGTTGACATACTGATTAAACTCTCCCGTTTCATAGAAGGAAACCCGGAAATTAAAGAGCTGGACATTAATCCTATTTTGGCGGACGACCAGGGGGCGGTTGCCGTGGATGCCCGCATTATACTGGAATAGGAAAGTTAGTATAGCCTCTCCAGCTCATACGTTTAATAGCTCGCCTGTACGTTTTATGTTTTATAAGGTTAAAAGCAAAGCAAGTTAAAAGCCGGCATTTAATCTGCCGGCTTTGCTTGACAAAAAATCTTTTCTTTTCAGTTCACGTTAACCCTTTAATTAAACAGAAACCACTTCTTTTACCCCCGGAACCTCCTGTTTAAGCAGGCGTTCTATGCCCTGCTTTAAAGTCATAGTGGCCATTGGGCAGCCTCCACAGGCCCCTGTCAACCTGACTTTTACGGTGCCATCCTCGTCTACAGCAATAAGGACGACGTCGCCTCCATCAGCCTGCAGGGAGGGACGGATTTTTTCCAGAGCCGTTTGTACCTGTTCTTTCATGGGAGAGGTAAACCTCCTTATAAAATATTTTGGTCTTGCTCATAGAAGACATTATACCATACTGGCATTTTAAAAAAAAGAATAATATTGAGAAATGCTGTGAAGGAAAACGAAGCAGAGGCTTTGCCTGGTTTGCTTGATATAATTGACAATTAATGCTATACTTACGTTAAATTTGAAAAGGAGATGGAGGCTGCAAACGTATTTCTTTAAAGATGGACGGTCAAGGAGAAATAAAGGCATTACACCGCTAGAAGTATAATATTAACTGGAAGAAGTAAATTAGAGGCAAGGAGGGGTGAAAAAAGTGGCCCCTGAAACAGCAGAAAAAAAGGTCTATGATATGATTATACTTGGCGCCGGACCCGCAGGGTTGACCGCAGCCATATACGGGGGACGTGCCAATCTGGATGTGCTTGTTTTGGAGCATATGATTTCCGGCGGCGAGATAGCAAACAGTGAACGCCTTGACAACTATCCCGGTTTTCCCGAGGGAATCAGCGGTGTTGAGTTTGGACAATTGTTGGAGAAACAGGCTGCCCGCTTCGGAGCGGAAATTATTCCTGCCAGTATTGAAGAAGCCGATATACATGGAGAAATTAAGAAAGTAACATCATCCATGGGCAACTTTTACGGGCGGACTATCATTGTAGCAACAGGAACCTCCCCCCGTTTACTGGGAGTTCCGGGAGAGGACGCTTTTCGCGGGAGGGGGCTTTCTTTTTGTGCTACTTGTGATGGCCCGTTTTTTCGTGATGGGAGAATAGCGGTCATCGGAGGAGGAGATTCAGCGGTTAAAGAGGCCCTTTACCTTACAAGGTTTGCCGAGAAAATTTTTCTCATTCACCGCCGGGACAAATTAAGAGCAGTACCTTTTCTGCAGAAACAGATTCTTAACCATCCCAAGGTGGAGGTTCTCTGGGATACAGTGGTAAAAAGCTTTGATGGAGGGCAGCAACTGGAAGAAATCACCATTGAAAACCTTAAAGATTCCTCCACTAGCAGTCTGCCTGTGGACGGAGCCTTTTTATACGTGGGAAGAGTGCCTAACACCGGCTTTTTAAAGGGAGTAGAGATGGACAGCCAGGGGTACATTATTACCAGCGAGGAAATGGAAACATCGGTTCCCGGTGTTTTTGCGGCAGGTGATGTACGCCGCAAGTTCCTGCGGCAGGTTGTTACGGCAGCTGCAGACGGGGCTATTGCCGCGATGATGGCCGTAAGATTTCTGGAGTAGCTATACCGCTGTAAGGAAGCACAAGCCGGAGGATTGTAACATTCTCGTACTATATAAAAAGCGGCTTTTTATTTTTTAAATAATAATATTTAAATGTAGTTGGGAAGGAGGTGCACCCCGGTCCTGATTTTTTGTTTTTGTTCTTGGCCGGGTGGTTGATGGTCAAGCCTGTAGAAATTAATGACGAGCAGTTTCAGGAGGAGGTTTTAAATTCCCCCGAGCCGGTGCTGGTAGATTTTTGGGCAGCCTGGTGCGGCCCTTGCCGTATGGTAGCTCCTGTTCTTGAAGAGTTGGCCGCAGACTATGACGGTAAAATCAAGGTTGTAAAGGTTAACGTTGACGATAACCCCACCACAGCTTCACGCTATGGGATAATGAGTATCCCCACGATGATGCTTTTTAAAAATGGAGAACCTGTAAATACTGTTGTGGGGTTTCGCCGGAAAGAAGAGCTCCAAGGGCTGATTGAAAAAGTTCTATAGTAAAACTTACATTTCAACGGTTTTAAACCTTCAGCGTATAGTTCCCCTCTGCAGGAAATAATAAAGCAGAGGGGGTTTTTTTATCTATGAGGGCTATGTGGAAAGGTTCCTTGAGTTTCGGATTGGTAAATATACCGGTACGCCTCTTTGCCGCTACGGAGAGCAGGGATGTCAGGTTCCGATACCTGCATGCTCCCTGTCATACCCCCCTGGAGTACCAGAAGGTATGCCCCAACTGTAAAACACAGGTACACTGGGAGGAAATTGTGCGCGGCTATGAATATGAGAAAGATCATTTTGTGGTATTGACAGAGGATGAAATAAAAGCCGCTGCCGGCGAGCGGGATCGGTTGATAGAAATAACAGATTTTATAAAGATGGAGGAAATTGATCCCATCTTCTTTCAAAACAGCTATTATCTGGCTCCGGATGGCCCCGGCAGCAAACCTTATCTGCTGCTGCACAGGGCAATGCTGGAAACGGGAAAAATTGCCGTGGCCATGATTACCCTGCGGACAAAGGAGTCTATGGCAGTGGTGAGGAGCTACGGAAATATCCTCTCCCTTTCCACAATGTTTTTCCCCGATGAGATCCGCCCAGTGACAGAGATACCTGATTTGCCCCGTGAAATGGAGATCCGGGAAAAGGAGCTGGAAATGGCCAAAGAGCTTATAGACAACCTGACAACTCCTTTTGAAGCGGATAAGTATCATGACCATTACCGTGAAAGGTTGCTAAAGGTCATCCAGGCTAGAGTGGAAGGAAAAGAAGTGGTCGTCGCACCTTCGCCGGAGAGAGAAAAGGTGGTAGACCTGCTGGAGGCGTTGCGGGCCAGCGTAGAGAGAGCGCAGGATAAAAAGGGTAAAACCAAGGCTAAAGGACAGGGCCGGAGAAAAATACCGTCAAGAGAAGAAGTATTGCCCACAGCCAAAAAATAGCCCGAGGAAATCCAAGCCATGTTTGAGCAGAAAGTAGTTCCCATGGAGCCCCAGGCGAGAAGTATTTTACCGCTGGAGGCCGGCTTTTTTTACCAGGTAAAATGGGATGGAATTAGACTGCTGGCCTTCGGCCAAGGAAAAAAGTTTCGCTTACAGGGTCGAAGTTTAAAAGATAAAACCGGACTTTATCCGGAGCTCGCCTGTTTGCCGGAACTTGTAAAAGGCAGAAGTTTTATCCTTGACGGAGAACTGGTTGCCCTGAAGGATAAACGCCCCAGCTTTTATACCCTGATGCAAAGAGAGCGGTCCGGCTCCGCCAACATTCCCAGGTTGGTAAAGCTAATCCCGGTTGATTATATGGTCTTTGATATTCTCTTTTTTAATGATGCCTGGCTTCTAAAGGAGCCCTGGGAAGCCCGGCAGGAAATATTAAAGAATTGTCTTATTGAAGATCATTGCTTGCATCTTACGCCGAGTTTCCGAGACGGGAGGGGCCTTCTGGAGTCTGTAAAGGAACTGGGTCTGGAAGGAGTGGTGGCCAAAAAGAGCGGCAGCCCTTATGTGCTCGGACCGCGTAAATCCAGCTACTGGATAAAAACCAAGCTGGAACAGACCCTGGAAGCTTATGCAGGGGGAATAACACTTAAAGACGGACGGCCGGCCTCCCTGCTTCTGGGACTCGACCAAGAAAATCCTGCAGGAGTAACCGTTCATACAAAAAAAATGCGCTACATAGGCAGCGTAAGCAGCGGTCTTAGAGAAAAAGATCTGGCGGAATGGTACAGATGGGGCAGGGAAAATAGCCGCGCCGATTCTCCTTTTTTTAATCCTCCGCGGGTTCCATCGGGGCAGGTTTTTCTATGGATGGAGCCCCTAAAGAAAATAATAGTAAGCTTTAACGAGTGGACACCGGATCTTAAGCTTCGGGCTCCGCGCCTGGCCCCCATGCCGCCCCGCCATGCAGATTTGTCATAGCTTATTGGTATTCTCGTTTAGCCCCTGCCACCTTTCCTGGAAGCAGCGCTTTGCTGTGGCGAGAGCGACTTGTGTAGCGAAGTCAAAAAGTTCATGGCGAAGCGAAGGCTGGAGGCGACCCTGCCGACATGGCTGCTAGTTGCTGGCTTGCCAACAAAAGACAAACAAAAATAGTCTAACGTGGGACCCGTTTCATGCCCCACAAGGGTGGCGCAAGGTTGGAGCGAGCGGAATGTGCAGCTTGAGCCTGCAGGTTCAGCGAAGCGAGGGCTCGAGATGGCCCGGCCGACCCGATGTTCTTCTCATCGGATGTTCTTGTCATAGCTTATTGGTATTCTCGTTTAGCCCCTGCCACCTTCCTATGGAAGCAGCGCTTTGCTGTGGCGAGAGCGACTTTGTGGAGAGAAGTTAAAAAGTTCACGGCAAAGCGAAGGCTGGAGACGACCCTGCCGACATGGACGTCGGCAGCCGGCCTCTGACCATGGATGGGAATTGGCCGGGCAGGTCGTCGGAGGCCTGAGCGAGCCGTAGAACTTTGCGAGCGGAACTCGGAGCTCTGCCCACAGCAATCGCTGCTACATTTCCAAAGGAGCTCTGCCGGGAAGGCCAATCGAGAGCCCGAGCTGAGCTGCAAAACCTGCCTCAAGTGAACCCTGAAGCGAGCCCCAACCTTGCGCCACCCCTACCTTAATGGGAATTGGCCGGGCAGGTCGTCGGAGGCCTGAGTAAGCCGTAGAACTTTACGAGCGGAACTCGGAGCTCCGCCCACAGCAATCGCTGCTACATTTCTTTCATAATAAGGAGTTTTGCCCATGGTCCCCACCCTGGAAATAAATAAAAGACCGGTCACGTTGACCAACTTAAAGAAAGAGCTCTGGCCTGGTGAAGGAATTGACAAGTACAGGTTGATAAAGTACTACCTGGAAGTATCTCCCTATATGCTGCCGCACTTAAAGAATCGTTTCCTGGTGTTCCAGCGCTTCCCAGGGGGGATTAACGAAAAGGGCTTCTTCCAAAAAAATTGCCCCCAGGGCGCTCCGTCCTGGATTAAAACAGTTACCTTTAAGCATAGTGCAGATAAAGTTACCCGCTATATCCTGGCTACTGGTCCGGAAACTTTAACATGGTTGGGAAATCAGGCCTGCCTGGAGATTCATCATTGGCTTTCTTCTGTAAACTCCCTGGAAAATCCTGACTTTGCCGTTTTCGATCTGGATCCCATGGAAGGAGTTGCTTTTTCGCAGGTCTGCACCGTTGCTTTTGCCCTTCACGACCTGCTTAAAAAGAAAGGGTATCAAAGTTATCCCAAAACCTCCGGTTCTCGTGGGATCCAGGTCTACCTGCCGCTGTATCCCGTCTACCGCTACGAGGTTGCCAGGAAATTTTGTGAGGAAATTTTTAAAGAGCTTTATAGACTTTTTCCAGCGATCACTACCCTGGAAAGAAAGGTTTCTGCTCGTGGGGCTAAAATTTATCTTGATTACCTGCAGAATGCGCAAGGCAAAACCCTTGTTGCTCCCTACTCGCCCCGTCCTCTCCCGGGAGCGCCTGTTTCAGCCCCACTGGAATGGTCCGAAATAGAGGCATGCTCTTTCCTGCCTTCATCTTTTGGGATAAAAAATATGCTAAACCGGCTGCAAAAAAAAGGCGATTTATTTGCGCCTGTTTTAAAAAATCGCCAGAAACTATTGCCATAATTCTTTATAAATCTCCAATGCAAAGCTTAATGTAGCTCATTTTTTACCGATAATTTAAAGAGAAGAATAGCCGCGTGTTATGATGCCCGTTAAAGGGACAGGTTGTTTCATATGAAACGCCGGATCATTGAACACCAGGAGGGAACATTTAATGCTTCTTAAAAAGAGAGTAAAAGAAAGAAAATCTAAAGAAGCCCAAACGAAGGAAGAAAAAGTGAAAAAAGCAGAAAAAAACGGAATTAGGTTTAGCATGAGAATGAAGCTGCTTTTTTGTATGATCGTAATGATTGCGGTTTTTTGTATTATGATTACGCTAATCCTAAATTTCCGAAGCGCAAGTTTTGTTGAAGAGCAGGCCCTTAAAGATATCGATGACAAGCTCACTGCTTTCCAACTGTTGTTGGAGGAACAGGAGATGCTCCTGGAATCATTATGCAGTTCAATGAGATATGAATTGATGGATGCTTTAAACGAGGAGAGCGGCATTGATCTTGGAGAAGAGCTGCGTTACACGTACAGCCTTTTTAAAGAAACTTACGGAGTGACGTATATGCAAGTAAGCGATCCGCAGTTGCGGGTCTTAGCCAGTATCCACGATCCGAAGAGCGTCGGAAGTGACGGCAGCAGCCGGCCACTTTTGAAAAAGGCCAAAGGGCTGGGCTCCGGGAGGCTTGTACATGGCTTCGAAATCGAAGACGACGAACTGGTGTTATACGCCGCCGGCCCTGTCTCCAGCTATCGGACCACTTTTGCAGGGATTATTGAGATAGGGCTCCCTATTGACAATTTTTATCTCGATCTAATGAAGGAGCGTATAGGGGTCGATTTTACAGTTTTTAAAGGCAATGAACGTATTGCCACGACTATTTTCGATGACGCAGGCAATCGTGCCGTAGGTACAACCATCGACCACCCCGAGGTCCTGGAAAGAGTCCTGAACCAGGGAGAACGCTGGTTCGGTCGCCTGGAGATAGTTGGCGGCAACAGTATATACGGTTCTTACGCCGCCATACGCGATGCTGAAGAGAATATTATTGGTATGCTCTTTGCCGGGACTCCCACACTTCCCTACGATATCCGGCAAAACCAGGACAGGAGTATAGCATTAGGCATCCTGGCAATTGCCATCATTATTAGTTTTGTTGTCTCGGTCCTCTTTGCCAACAGGATCATAGGTCCTTTAACAGATCTCTCCGCTGTGTTTAGCGCTGTGGCTGGAGGAGATTTCACTCTCACGGTTAAAAAATATGGCAGAGATGAGGTCGGTTTGATGGGGCAGGCCGTAGCCAAAATGATAGAGAGCCTGCGGGGCTTCTTCTCCAGGATTGGCGAGCTCGCTGGTACGGTGGAAAACCTCTCCAGGGAAGTGTCCGAAACCGCGGAAAACATCAGCGCCTCCGTTCAGGACGTTGCCGGTTCCACCAACCAGGTTGCCTCCTCCACCGGAATGCTCAGTACCCATTCCCAGGTGATGTCCGAGGAAGCCTCAGAAACAGCCGAAAAGGCCTCCTCCGGTCAAATGGAAATGGAAGCCTCACTGGAACAGATGCGCGCTATTGAGGGAAGTTTCCAGGAATTAAAAGAAACTATTGATAAGCTGGGGCAACGTTCGACGGCAATTGGCGAAATCATTAAGGTTATTAACGAAATAGCGGAACAGACCAACCTGTTAGCTCTGAACGCAGCAATCGAGGCGGCACGGGCCGGTGAATACGGACGGGGCTTTGCCGTAGTGGCCGATGAGGTACGCAAGCTTGCTGAACGGTGTTCCGCTTCGGCAGAAGAGGTTGCACATCTTATCAGCGACACGCAGAAGGATGCGGTTTCCGCTGTAGCGGGAATGGAAAGAAGTGCTGCCGCTCTGGAATCAGGCCGGGAAGTCATGTCCAGATCCGCAGAAAAATTTGGAGAGATCGTTGCCTCCGTTCATAAATTAATAGCGAGGATTGAGGAGGTGTCCTCCTCTGCACAGGAGCTCAGCGCCTCCAGTGATGGCAAATCTAATACTTGTATTTCTTGCAAATCATTAGAAGTAGTTATTTTAATAATTTTGGGCTCATCACAAGAAATATAATGAACATAAGAACTATCAGACTTCTTAAAATTTATATTCGAAAAAGTAATATCTACTGGTAATGGGATAGATAATGTTTTTACAATTTTTTTATTTTTATAATAATAAATATTAAAAAAGTTTTCTGTAGTTGCAGTGAAGTATGTAGGCGAGGTCGTTACATTTATAGTACGAAAATTACCAGTATCTATAGGTATAATGTTGTTTTTATAATCTAATGCATACAATCCTTTATCAGATGCTA
>JAKORA010000046.1 GCA_029778075.1 Bacillota bacterium
CCCGGATACGGCCCTCCTTTATTGCCATGCGGATAGTGGCATCTGCAATCCCCCACCGCTGGCTTATCTCGGAGGTGGAAAACCACCTGTATTCGCTCATGCTTCCACCTCCTCTTTTTCGAACTCCCCGAGGAGCTTCTGACACTCCTCAAGCGTGCCTTCGTGTACAATATCGAAAATAGAGGGCTGATTGTAAACATTTTGAGCTTCGGTGTAATGACAGATGTCATACCCCTGGAAACCCAACTTCGAGCAATAGAACAGCACATAATAGTCCGTCTGGTTTTTTACGTATTTCTCAGCCTCCTCAAGACTGTCGAAAAATTTGATAGTCTCGAAGCTGTAGTGTGTCCAGCACCCCTCTTCCTTCTCCTGCCAGTATTGGTCGGCGGGGAGGATGTGAAACCTACAATGATTTCTTTTTCTTTCTCTCACAACTGCCCAATCCATTTTATCTCCTCCTTTCAATGCTGGGGATATTCTTGTCGCCCTCCCCAAACGGCTCATATTTCGTCATCATTCTTCACCCAAATCATATCCGGCTATTTCAGCCATTTTTCGGGCTTCCTCAAAGGATATTTCTACATACCCTCTTTTTATGTGTTCTTCATCGGACATGGGTACATATGTACCCATTTCGCCGTCCTCTACACAAGTGAGATCATTCCCCCACTCAAAGCCCTTCTGTATGTGCAATTCGTCGTCTTTTTTCCAATACTTAATCATTTTATCCTCCTTTCAATGCGTGAGTATTTTTATTCGCCCCCACGCTGGCGATTATGGTGTGGTGGCAGCCGATATCGCTCGACTGCCGAAGCGCCACTTTTACTGTTCACCCGCACCGGTACCCCGTGGCAGGTCGTCCGGCTTTCCCTACTGGGGATCTTGCGGGCATGTCCTGCGCACCAACGGACATGTATTTCCTCGTTCGGGTTATGCCTGGCTCTGGTGCCGCCGATTTTGCTTGCCCCGGTTTATGCCCCGGGGCGGGCATCGTTTACTTCCACACTGGCTCAACGGGGTTCTTGAGCCACATTTCAAAGGGCCACCACTCACCTCGGCCGGGGTCGTATTTTGTGCCCATGCCGAGCACGTCTGACTGTCCTTCTTTAACTTGTATGTGCCAGCGCCCGTACTTCTCTCGGCTACATTCCCATATGTAATAGTGAATGTTGGGTCGCTTTCCCGTAGGTATGTTGAACCGTCTGCCGATCTCCTTCATAACCTCTGTCCTATGTTCAAACCTATCAAACCTTTTCATCTTAACCCCTCCCTTTTTTCGTCATCGTCATCTTTCAATTACATTATACACGATGTCGTAAATTTGTCAACCCTTTTTTTAAAAATTTTTTTATTTTTTTCAAAAATTTTTTTCGCCAAAAACAAAAAAGCCGTGCACCTCGAAAGACGCACGGCCTCCAAAAACAAAAAAAGAGGGGCTTACTGCCCCTCTGCCTTTTCCATTATCTTCTTAACACCTTCTACCGTGTTCTTTGTACCACTGTATAACCCACTGGCTGCTAAACCCATGCTCAAACCCACTAGAATGCCTTCTAACGGATTTTCTGGCGCTACATATACCAATCCTATTACCACTCCTAAAACTGCGCTTAAAAGTGCTGCAAACTTGTCTGGAAGGCCAAGTTTTTTGGCCAGCTCAACCAACCCAACAATAAGAGGA
>JAKORA010000047.1 GCA_029778075.1 Bacillota bacterium
CCGGCGGCAAAACCCAGCGACAGGCTCAGGAAGGAAAGGGATATATTGCCCGTCAGCGCGCCTAAAAGGGCGCCGGCGCCCATGGGCACCCCGGCCATCAAAGTAATGGCCAGGGACTTGGCGCGTCCCAAACCTCCAATATAGAGGGGGAAACCAACGGCCATACCTTCAGGAATATTGTGCGCGGCAATTAAAATAGCAAGGGTAATACCCATTTGCTCAGATGAGGCAAACCCTGCACCAATGGCAATTCCTTCGGGCAAATTATGCAGGGCGATCCCTGTGGCGATCAGGACGCCTTTTCTTACATAGTTTCTTACATAGGCTTTTCCCACGGTCTCTTCGCTTACATAATGCCAATGGGGAAAATAGTTATCCAGGTAGACAAAAACAAGAATGCCCAACAGCAGCCCCACGATCATATGAGCAAAGCTGTTTTTTGCTGCTTTTTGCAGTAGCTCCATGAAAACGATAGAAAGCATAATGCCGCCAGAAAACCCAAGCATTAAGCCCAGCACGCTATTGCTCGGCCTAAGAAGCGATAAAGCCAGAAGACCTCCTATTCCCGTTCCCATGGTTCCGGCCATTAATCCTATTAACGTTATCTCTAACCAGTCCATCTTCGCTTTTATCCTTCACTTTAATTAAATTCCTTTAAAAAAACAAATTTCGATTTGATAAGGATTTAAAAAGAGGCTGGCCGCAATGCCGGTGAGCGCATATAATAATCTTTCTTTGTGTCCACTCCTAACAAAGGCTTCAGGGCAGCGCCTTAATAAAACTTAAGAGATCTGCCAAATCACCTTGGTAGTCGGGAGTAAGCAGCTCTCCTTCACCGCCGCTGTCAAGCAGGTGATCTTTGACAAGAAAGGTTGTTATTCCCGCTTTCTTGGCGGCAACGTCCCCTCTGATGTCATTACCGATCATCAGGCATTCTTCCGCTTTCCGCCTGGTAAGCGAGAGAACCTCCTCGTAGTATTCCCGGTGCGGCTTGCAGAAGTGCATGTTTTCATAGGTTGTGATAAGCGCATAAGGGAAATCGCTGATACCTGCCCAGCGCATCCGGTGCTCAATGGCCAGACGGGGGAAGACAGGATTGGTGGCGATGATTAGCACAAGTCCCTTTTCATGGGCTAAATTTATTATTTTTCTTGCCAGCGGTTTCCGGCGGGTATATTTTCCGAGCAGGCCGAAGTCATTTGTATAGAAATCCGTTAAAATAGGCTGCATTTCCTCCCGGGAAAGACCAATGCGGGGGACAAACTCTTCCATGAATACTTCCTCGTTGGTTTTTTCCGGATCTTTGTTCATAATCATCACATGGGTGCTGTGCAGGAGATGCTTTACAAAATCCTCGGGCTTTATTAACCAGGAGAACCTCTCGGTCAGGACCTGGAAGTACCTGGGAAGGAAGATCTCCATATCTATATCCAGAAGTGTACCATCAAGATCAAACAGCAGAGCATTGAACATGAAATCATCCTTTGGATAGATAGGCCAAGACAATTCCTGTAATTTCCAGCAAGCTGGCACCAAACCTATTATAGCATAAAACAGGAACCAGTGAACATTATCATGCGAGGGCACTTAAAATTAACATATTGGCCGGTGTATATTTTGGTTTCCCTAGGAGAAATTAATAAGGGTGGAAGCAAGGGAAGAAACAATAGGAGGTAAAGAGATGTACACGACAATGGCCAATCCCTGGCAAAGCAGTGGTTTTACTACCCAACCGTTCTTCACTTCCCAGTCGTTCCTGCCGTTTCAGGCCTATCCACAGGTTCAGGGATACAGCATGCCTCTGCAAACAAGCGCAGTAGCTGCTTCACCATGGGGTTATAGCCTGCCCTATAGCAATGTAATGTTTTCTCCCACGGGAAACATCCAAACAGGCTTTATTCCCCAGGGAGCCATCAGCTACGGCTTTAACCCCAGCTGGGGCTGGCAGCCGATTAGCCCCGTAGGGGTTGCTCCAATTAATCCCCAAATGCAGCAGCAGATGCCCGGTATGGGTAACCTGACTACCGGTATCAGAGCATCTGCCGGCTTTGCCCAGCCGAGGATCGAACTTGCGGAGACTAACACTGACGTGATCGTAACAGCTGATTTGCCCAATGTTGATCCCAACAATATCTATATTACCGCCACGGATGATTCCTTAAGCATTTCCGCTCTGGCTTATATGGGCGGTATTACCAGCAGCCTGCACCGCACCGTCGCTTTACCGACCAATATCAGATCAGAGCATATTGATGTAAGCTATACCAACGGCACACTGGAGTGCCGCCTGCCCAAGTCCGATCTTGCTGCCAGACGCAGGGTTAAAGTAAACGCTACCGGTTAATCCCGTTTAAAGAGCCTTTGCTTTCACCCAATCTTGTGAGCAAAGGGTGATAATATGTATCCGCAACTACAAACTTTTTCTCCCGGTTTCGGGGTCGGTATTCCTGTCGGTATCCCTCTGGAGGGGATACAGCAGGCACCCAGAATGGACGTGGTAGAAACGCCGGGAGAGGTAATATACATATTGGAAGTTCCGGGAGCGGAGTTGAATGCTGTTAATGTAGAAATCGGAAACGGTACTCTGCAAATTGACGCCAGGGTTGAAGTGGGGCTGGAGACGGAAGAGCTTTACTATCTGTACCGGGAGCGCCCGTTTAATAAAAGATACACCCGCATACTTCCTATTCCCCCGGAAGTTGATACTGAAAATGCCGCCGCCAGCGTTAAAAATGGACTGTTAATGATCCGCTTCCCCAAAAAGGTTACCGGCAGGCGCCTGCAGATAAACCAGCAGCAACCGCGGCAGCAGCAACAACCACAACAGCAACAGCAGCCGCCGCAACAGCAACAAAATTATATTCAGCCGCAGCAGCAATTCAATCCTCCGGGGCATTGATAGGGGGCATTGATATTCTTCCAGGATACCGTAGGGATATAACGGCAAAAAGAAACCAGGTTAACACCTGGTTTTTATTCTCCTGTTACCGGTTTTTATTTCCCGCTGCTGTTATCCCCCCGCTCGTCGAGGATAACCATGTTTTGCCCGTTTTCCAATGGGGCAGACTGGTTGAAGATATGGGGAAGGTAGGAAGAAGATCCGTCGATATGGCGATACCTGGTTATCTTTCGGGGCAGTGAAGGAGTCAGGTAGGATTTCTTTTTTTTGACGGTCATCTTTTACACCTCTTATCGCGCGTCTATTTAATTGTTTTCCATTTCTGGCGAATGATCTCTACATTAACCGGGGGTACTTCCGGACTTTGTCTTAGCTGCCGGGTTATCCGCCCTTCGAAAATGAAAGCGTCAATATTTTCCCGGCTCTCGATTATTCCGCCGGTAGCTTCAAAATCAATCTGCTGCTCCTGGTTTTTCAGTAAAAGGGCAGGATTAAAAGGCTCCGTGAGCTTTAAATCACTTTCATAGTTTTCATATAAAGCCCAGAGCAGATTTTCCAGTTCCCAGGAAGGCTCCGTAACTTTTAGCTTGAGATCCTTTTTGGCTTCATAGCGGGAAATCATGTAGTTATGAGCATAAAGGTCTTCCGTTAGATATTTTATTACCTGCTCGATATGTTCCGGAGACGAATCGCCGGAATGCAGTTCCAGCAGCTTTTTCGCCAGTGAGCGAATAAGCAGATAGTTCCTGTGTACATTGCCCAGAGAGAGAGGATGAACAGTTCTGGAGAGACGCCGGAAAACAGCGGCAAGGTGCTCTTCGCTCTTTAACCCGGCAATTTGCCGGGCAAGATTAAGATAAGCGGTTACATCCTCCACGCTTACAGGAATCCTGGCGATTTTATGCTGGGGATCCCTGGGATTAAAAGCATTGGCGACACTGGGGTCTATAGGGCTCAGTTCTCCCATTTTCCCCATGATAATCTCGTCAGCTCCCAGGCAGATCATGGTTCCGGCGCTGTAAGAGCGCAAAGGGATCAGGACGCTGAAATGGTTGCAGTACTCGCGGATAAGATTTACCAACCTCCAGGGGGTCAGCAGATCGCCTCCCCTGGTATAGAGAAACAGGCTGATTTTTTCCCTCCGTCCGATAGCCTCCAGGTGATTGTAAAAGACGCGGATAATATCGGGAGCGATTCTGGTGCTAAGATTTTCTCTGTCTCCTGTTATATAACAAATTAAAGAAGAGTTCAGTTTTTCTTCGATCCTGGAGATCAGTTGTAATCTTTGGCTGCGCCCCATTTTATCACCCCTGCCGGTTTTATTATGCCCGCTTGTCAGAATTATTACTACTTCCAAAAAGGAGACTGCCCATGTATTTGCTAAAGCCGCTTCTGGCCTGGTTAATGGCCCAGGTAATAAAAATTATCGTCGAGGCCTGTAGAAACAAAAAGGTCGATTTTAAGAGGATTGCGGGGGCCGGGGGGATGCCCAGCTCCCATGCGGCCTTGACGGTAGCTCTAACGTCCGCTTTATGGAAAGATTTTGGCCC
>JAKORA010000048.1 GCA_029778075.1 Bacillota bacterium
CCAAATAGCGCTTCAAATAGATCGAGGTATCTCTTGTGTTTTCAGCCTACCTATGAGGAATTGAAACCAGGGCTTTGAAGCAAACTATTTCGCTTCGCCCAGCGTTTTCAGCCTACCTATGAGGAATTGAAACGGCAATGGCGATGGTTCACAACCTGGGGACCCGGACGAGTTTTCAGCCTACCTATGAGGAATTGAAACGGGCAGTTCCGGCTTCGGCAGGTCTAAGGCGTAGAAGTTTTCAGCCTACCTATGAGGAATTGAAACTTGGTTATTAAGGCTGGTGAAAGCTATTCAATGATGTTTTCAGCCTACCTATGAGGAATTGAAACGGTTTTGCGTAGAGCTCTGTCGCTCCTGTTACCTCTACGTTTTCAGCCTACCTATGAGGAATTGAAACTTTTCTTCAAACCATGCGGCCTGGGCATAACCCTTCGTTTTCAGCCTACCTATGAGGAATTGAAACGTTATTCGGAATGACGGCGTCAGTATGGAAGCACCCGTTTTCAGCCTACCTATGAGGAATTGAAACAGTAGATCATGACGCCTCCCTTGCAGGGGACTATAGTTTTCAGCCTACCTATGAGGAATTGTGTAGAATGTCAAGCAAAATTGCCCCTTTTTTGCATTGAATTTTGACCCCCAGGCACCGTTTGAGTTACCAGAAAAAGAAATACTTGGTTGTAATACTATTTCCAGGTGACGGATTGTAAGAAAAATTGTTTGACCTGCTTTGGGAATAAACTATGAAGAAAGATAAGAGGGTAATATAGTAAAAAGCTACTAGTCAAAATATTAGCTTCATGTTTAGACAAAAGCTACGTTATTTGTTAAAAGTATTAGAGTATTAGAAAAAGAAGGAGGTGGCTGGATGGTCCCAAAAAGCGTACCTTCAAGGTAATTGAAAAACCCGCTACAGCAAGTCAATATACCAGTGCAGTTGGGCCTGCAGCAATCCACGGGAAATTTTTGGATAGACAACGGTTTGGTATATCTGATTAATAAGTTGGGCCAGGGAACATATCCCCTTGACGACATCAGCGAGGAAATGGGATTGATGCCACCCGGCGAAGGGGATGTTTCTACGGGCATGGAGGAATACTAAGTCTTATGTTGCTAGGAAAACAATCTTTTTTATTTGTTAAGCGGTGGTGTGTTAGATGAACATGGAAGCCAAACTCCAGGAAACAGCGCCTCTCCATTTGCCACCGGTTGTAGGCAGTATGGTTAACGCCTATATCATTTGTCCCAGGAAAGCATGGCTCATGTCCCGGCAGATCTGTCCCGATGAGGATAATACTCTACTTCACCTGGGACGGCTTATACAAAACCAAAGCTATGGCCGCGAGCGCAAGGAGGTGCGCCTGGAACACCTGTGTTTGGATCTTATTCGCCGGGAGGAAGAAACTTTGATAGTAGCGGAGGTAAAAAAATCTTCCCGGGTCCGGGAAGCCGCCAGGATGCAGTTAGCTTTTTATCTTTATGAACTTGAGCAGATGGGCATTGAAGCCAGGGGAGAGCTGCTTTTCCCCGAGGAGCGGCAACGCGAGCAGCTGGTTTTAGACGAAAAACTGTCTCAGCGGGTGGAAGAAATAAAAGGTTGTATAGTCAGTCTGGTTTTGCAGGAACAACCTCCACTGCCTGAAAGAAATACCTTTTGTAATAAATGTGCCTATGCGGAATTTTGCTGGGCTTAAAATCAGAGGTGACTGATTTGCAAAAGTCTTTATATCTTTTTGCTAGCGGCCGGTTACAACGCAAGGATAATACTATCTGTGTAGAAAACGAAGAGGGTAAAAAGTTTTTCCCTGTAGAAAGTTTGCGTGATATTTTCGTTTTTGGCGAGGTGGATTTAAATAAAAAACTGCTGGAATTTTTAGAAGAGCAGGAGGTGATCATTCACTTTTTTGGCTACTATGGTAATTATGTGGGCACTTTTTACCCCCGGGAACACTACAATTCCGGCTATGTAATCCTGCGACAAGCGGAGCATTATCTTGACCCGGTGCGCCGCCTGGAGTTGGCCCGCCAGTTCGTGAAAGGTGCGACAGCCAACATCTTACAAGTCTTGCGCTATTACCAGAACCGAGGAAAGGATCTTGATGAATTTATGCAAGCTATCACCTCCCTGGTTGAAGAGGGCATACACCGCTGCGGCAGCATAGAAGAGCTTATGGCAATTGAGGGTAACGTACGCCGTTATTATTATGAAGGTTTTAACACCATACTGGTAGACACACCTTTCACCATCAAGGGGCGCAGCAAGCAACCTCCAACCGATCCATTAAATGCCTTGATAAGCTTTGGCAATTCCCTGGTTTATACCAAAATACTAACAGAAATTTATAAGACCCATCTTGATCCAAGGATCGGTTACTTGCACACCACCAATTTCCGGCGTTTCTCTTTAAATCTTGACCTGGCAGAAATTTTTAAGCCTATCTTCGCCGATCGTGTGCTTTTTAGTTTGGTGGGGAAGAAAATGATTGCTCTTGAAGATTTTGAACGTCGCGGCAAGGCTTATCTCTTAAAAGAACAAGGGCGACGTCTTTATGTCCAAGAATTTGAGGATAAACTTCGTACTACTTTTTATCATCGCCGATTGAAACGCAACGTGAGTTATCAGACATTAATGCGGTTGGAGCTTTATAAGGTGGAAAAACATTTGATTGGCGAACAGCAATATGAACCCTTTGTCAGCCGGTGGTAGGTTATGTTTGTCATTCTTGTTTATGACGTTAACGTTTCCCGTGTAGGTAAAGTGTTGAAAATTTCACGACGGTATCTCACCTGGGTGCAAAACTCCGTGCTCGAAGGAGAGCTAACCGAAGCCACCCTTCGCGCTCTGCGAAATGAGCTTGCTCGAGTGATTAACCCCAAGGAGGATTCTGTACTGTTTTATATACTGGGCAACGAAAAGTACGCGAAAAGAGAAATTATGGGTATTCGTAAGGGCGGGGAAGGGTGGATTTTTTAGGGCAAGATTTAAGTGCTTGGGATACAAATCTATTACATAGTGTAACCGCTGGACATAAAAAAATGGAAAGTCGGTCTTTTAATCACCCCTCGGTTGGGAGTTTCACCTACTAATTCTTGACACAAACATTTCAAAGGTAAGGGTTGAAAGGCCATATTTTTTATATTAAGATTAAGATGGTAAATTTTTATAAAACCCACAGGGGCGAAGAGTGTCATCGACCCCCGGTAGTGCAAAAATCCCTGGAGATCGACGACATTAGAAATCATTATGCCTAGCAAACTAAAGTGCCGTTCAACTAAGGGGTTACGCCACCTGATATAAGGAGGGCTTCACATGATTCCTCGGCACTAAACGAGTTTTTAGCCTACCTATGAGGAATGGAAACTGTTGCCTGTGCAAAAAACTGCCCATGTTGCAGGTTTTCAGCCTACTTCGATCCTCCCCTACACGAACGCCGAGTGGGAGAAGCTATCGATCTTTCTCCAGTTTCTGGTAACCAAGCTGCCAGCGCCCAAAGAAGAGGACCTCTCTAGGGGTATTCACGAGTCCAGTGACATGGACAGCTACAGGGTCGAAAAGCAGGCCGGCATGAGGATCGCGCTTCCCATGCGGACGCCAAGATTGAACCTGTGCCCACAGAAGGCGGCGGACACAGCCAGAACCGGAGTTTGACCGTCTCTCGAACATAGAGGCTTTCAACGATCAGTTCTGCAATATTTCATCGACTGCTGAGCCTCTGTTTTTTTAATGGAAAATTGAAAAATTTTTAAAGTATTAGCAGGGATTATCCAATTTTTGTCGAAAATGTAAAGTAATATTTAAGATAGAACTTTTTTTTGTTAAGAAATAAGTGCCACTAATTCGACAGTTTCTTACAGCTCATTTTAGTTATAAAAATATCAAAAAGATCAATTTAAAAAAAAATTAAAGGAACAGGTTGGAAAAAATGTTGGCTAAAGGGAAGGCAAAGGATTGAGCTAAAAAAGAAGCAGGGGGAGAGGTGCCCTTGCTTTTTAGTTTCGCCTTTTTTTAACCCTTTCGCGGTAACGTTGTTGTCTGGTATTTTAAAATTTTACTTCAACAGTTTTTAAGGCAGTAGATTACATATTAAAGTGTCACTGGTGACAGTGCAGTGCGCTTGCCTTAGGATCAGTGTGCAGCCGCAAAAAACAGGCATAATAGTACTTTTCTACTATTTTAAAAAGTAACTGTAAGTCTGGACATACTTGAGGCGTCGGGGGAAGATAAGTGTGGTGGGAGAATGTGACCTCTAAAAGTGTTAAGCCCGAAGTCCTGCTTGCCACCCTAGGCGTAGAGCCCCAGGTGGTGACCATTACACTAGATGAGCTTCTGGCTCGCGGATGCTCTTTAAGGGAAGTGTCGGTGGTTTACACCATGGATCCCGGCGTTAAGACGGCGCTGACGGCAATTGAAGGGGAGTTCGACAAAGGCCTCTATCCAGGCGTGCTGTTGCGGAATAGTCCTGTTATAAATAGGCAGGCGGCGGTTGTTGATTTTCGCAGCGAAGATGACCTCCGGGCGCTGTTGCGCACCCTTTACGCCGAGATGCGCCGCGCCCGCCAGAGCGGTGTAAAGGTGCACCTTTGTCTTTCCGGCGGACGCAAGGTCATGAGCATTATAGCTATGGTGGTGGCCCAGTTGCTCTTTGGACCTGAAGACTGCGCCTGGTATCTGGTTACCGAGGGGTGGCATCCCGGCGCGGAGCGCAGATTGCACCTTGAGTCGGGCGACAGGGTCTGGCTGGTTCCGGTGCCCGTGCTGCGTTGGTCTGAGGCCGGCACACTCATGCGTACGGTGGCGGAGTTGGAGGACCCGGCAGAGGTAGTGTATTGGTACAGGCGGTTAGAGCAAAATGCGCGCCGCAAGCGACAACGGGAGTTTTTCCGTCACTGGCTGACCGGCGCGGAGAGGGAAGTGGTCCGTTTAGCCTGCCGGGGTCTCGATAATGTCAGTATCGCCAAAGCCCTGGGCAAGAGCGAACAGACCGTAGCCAACCAGCTAAGAAACGTTTATGAAAAGCTCAGGGAGTGGCTCGACTTCCCGGAAGGCAACGTGGAGCGCAATATGTTGATAGCTGAATTCGCTCCATATTTCGCTCTGGATGAATTGGAAGGATGAAAAGGTAAGTTTTGGTAATTCATTGTCTTAAAGGTTGTTTTACGTTGCGGTAATCATGTAAGGATTGCCGAAGTGCAAACCGGCGGTAAGGCCCAAAAAGCGGAAAAGTTGACATATACGGTGAAAAGAGAACTGGAGGGTAAAAAAACCTTGATTCTTCTTAATTTTTCTCATCCGTTTACCAGCGAGCAGTTGCAGGAATTGGAAAAAATAACAGGGAGTAAAATAGACCGGGTGGTGGAGATCGTCGCTCAGATCGACCCCCGGCAGCCGATAGCCCCCCAGGTGTCGGCCATGGCCGACCGGGCCGGACTCACACCGGAGGAGTGGCAGTCCGCGCCTTTATTGGTCAACCCGCCGTCGTTGAATTTAAGCGCGGTAACGCTTTTGGTTGAGCTGCATGGAAGGTGCGGTTATTTTCCGGCGGTGGTGCGCCTGCGCTCCGTGCCGGAAGCAGTGCCGCCCCGCTTCGAGGTGGCCGAGATAGTGAACCTGCAGGCGGTGAGGGAGGAGGCGCGTTTAAGGCGCTTTGAACGGTAAAAAACTTACTTTAGTTTAGGTATTTCTCCTATACCACTTGAAAAACTCTGGAAG
>JAKORA010000049.1 GCA_029778075.1 Bacillota bacterium
GCCTTTTTAATCAGCGTAGCCTTGAGGGCGGTTTTAACCTTCTCCCTGTTTTCCAGGGAGACAAACTGCAGGGCCTGCAGCGCGTCAATCACCTCTGAATTTCCGATGCGGACTCCCTCGGAACGCAAAAGATAAACGAAACGGACCACGTTGTTCTCCAGGTAATCAGGGACTTTCTTCCCGGCCTGTCTACTGTTAATTTTCCTCACACCTTGACTGTCAATATTTCTAAAAACATCAGGTATACGGTGTTCCAAAAAGAGAGCAATTTCAAAACGACTTGCGGGCTTAGAGCCTGTGCAGTTGCCGTCAAACCAGGTTGCTTCTGATCTTTTTCTCCAGTGCATCCGCACCGATCTGTTCGCGAAAAACCCGCTGATCGCCCCTGGATTTCAGCAGTATATTCAAGGTCCGCTCTATAGTGCTGCCCTGCAGGCGATCCATGTTTAAGCTTACCAAGGTGCGCGCCCAGTCCAGGGTCTCGGCGATGGAAGGTTTTTTTCTTATCTCCTGGTTCTGCCGGATATGATGAACAGCACGGGCAATTTCCGCCGTGAGGCGTTCCCCGGCCTGGGGAACCCTGGCTTTGATAATCTCGATCTCCCTTTCAATCCCGGGAAAATCAAGATAAAGAAAAACACAGCGGCGTTTTAAACCGTCAGAAAGCTCACGCTCGCTGTTGCTGGTCAGAAGTACTATAGGAATATATCGGGCGCGGATAGTTCCCAGCTCAGGAATAGAAACCTGGAAATCGGAAAGCACCTCGAATAGAAAGGCCTCAAATTCACTATCGGATTTGTCCACCTCGTCCACAAGCAGCACAACCTTACGATCGGCCTGGATAGCTTTAAGCAAAGGGCGTTCCAGCAGGTACTCCCGGGAGAAAAGATCCCCATCCACACGGCCGTACCGCCCCTCCACCCGGCCGGCCTGGAGCTGCAGGAGCTGTTTTTGGTAATTCCACTCGTACAGAGCTTTGTTTTCATCCAACCCCTCATAGCACTGCAGCCTGATCAGTTCCGTATTAAAAATACGGGCCAGGGCCTTGCCCATTTCCGTCTTGCCCACACCGGGAGGCCCTTCAATGAGCAACGGTTTCTCAAGCTTCAGGGCCAGGTAAACAGTCAGGATTACCTCCTCGTCACAGATATAACCGGCACTCGTAAATCCTTTTTGCAGTTTCTCCAGCGATACAAACATGAAGTATTGTCCTTTCTCCAGGGAGGGCCTCTTAACTATAACTATATTATACAGAAACTCAGGAGAAAAAGCATCATTAATGGGTGCATCCGGGCCAAGAATTTGCTATAATAATACTAACCAACTTGGTAATCTTATATACAACAAGGAGGCCAGGCATGATTACCAAAAAAGCAGAATACGCCATCAAAATCCTGGCCGAACTGGCCGGCAGGGATAAAGAAAGGTTTTATGCCTCCAGGGAAATAGCAGCTGTACATGATATCCCCCTCAATCTGGTATCCCAGCTTGTTTCGCATCTGCAGAAAAGCGGACTAATTCAGAGCATCAGGGGCTCTTCCGGCGGTATCCGCCTGCTCGCCGACCCCGCTGAAATCTCTCTTCGTCAGGTAATCGAGCTTTTTGACGGCCCTTTAGGTCTTACGCACTGCCTGAAGCAGCCGGATTACTGCCAGAAAAGCGATTCCTGCCCCATCCATCAAATCCTGGAGCAGACACAGGAGAAAATAATTGCGGATTTGGAACAGGCCACGATCAAAGACCTGGCTGAAGCGTACCGGCGGCTGGAGGGAGAAAAAGTTGACGGCAGACCGGGAGGAAAACTGCCTTTTCGTTATAGAGAAGACTTTGCCAGCCCTTCTCTTCCATTCTGAAGCGGCTTTTTTTTCA
>JAKORA010000004.1 GCA_029778075.1 Bacillota bacterium
ACCTGGAAGGACAACTCCGACAACGAAGAGGGCTTTAAAATTGAGCGGAAGGTCAAAGGAGGCAGCTACAGCCAGATTGGCACGGTTGGCAGGAATGTCACAAAATTCACCAGTACAGGGCTTTCGGCGAATAAAACTTATTATTACCGGGTCAGGGCCTACAATGCAAGCGGGGACTCTTCTTTCTCCAATGAGGTGAGCGTCACAACGTCAGCCCCTTCCGCACCCTCAAACCTCACGGCAGAAAGACGGTCCAATACGGTTGTTGAATTAGAGTGGGATGACAACTCTGACAATGAAACCGGATTTAAAATTGAAAGGAAAAAGGAAGGCGGAAAGTATTCGCAAATTGATACGGTGGGTGAAGATGTCACCACCTATACAGATTCCGGGCTCTCGTCCAACACGACCTACTTCTACCGGGTCAGAGCCTATAACTCTATCGGGGATTCGCCTTACTGCACAGAGGTCAGCGTAGCAACCACCTCCCTGGCTTCTCCGTCGAATCTGGTAGCTGAGACCGTTTCCAGTTCAAGGATAGACTTGTCCTGGGAGGACAATGCCACTAACGAAACCGGATTCAAGATCGAACGTCGGACTGCCGGCGGCAGCTATAAGCAGATTGATACAGTCGGGAGAAACGTTACTTCCTATTCCGATACGGGGCTGTCAGATAATACCACCTATTATTACCGTGTCCGGGCCTACAATTCTGCAGGGAACTCCGCTTATTCAAATGAAGCGTCAGCTACCACAGGAACCGTTCCCTCAGCGCCCTCGAACCTTACCATTACAGTCGAGACTGCTTCAAAGGTCAGGCTCAACTGGAAAGATAATGCCAGTAACGAGACCGGGTTCAAGATTGAACGGCGGACTGCCGGCGGCAGCTACAAGCAGATTGCTACAGTGGGGAGAAACGTTACTTCCTATTCCGATACAGGGCTGTCAGCGGATACCATTTACTATTACCGGGTCAGGGCTTACAATTCCGTGGGCAATTCATCTTATTCCAACGAGGCTGTTATCGCCAGGGGCGCCCTTTCCGCCCCCACGAGGTTAAAGGCCAGGGCTGTTTCCGAGAATAAAATTACGTTAACCTGGACCGATAACAACGATAATGAGACCGGGTTCAAGATTGAACGTCGGACTGCCGGCGGCAGCTATAAACAAATTGCCACCGTCGGAGCCAATATAACGGAATACTCCGATACAGGCCTTTCACCCGGGACCACTTACTATTACCGGGTACGCGCCTACAACTTTACCGGTAATTCAGCCTATTCCAGCGAAGCAGATGCTACTACACTTGCCGAGGCCGAAAAAGTGATTATCTTCAATATCGGCAGGACATCCTACTATGTCAACAACCAGCGCCTGGAGATGGATGTTGCACCGATGATCATCGAGGGGAGAACTGTTCTGCCGATCAGGTATCTGGCCGAAGTCATTGGGGCCGAAGTGGGATGGAATCAATACGAGAAAAAGGTTACGGTTACATTTAAAGGAAAGGATATTGAACTCTGGATTGGGAAATCTACTGCCAGGGTGGACGGTGAACCAAAGCTCATCGATCCGCAGAACATTAAGGTAGTTCCGGTGGTCATTCCTCCGGGGAGAACAATGCTGCCGCTAAGGTTTATCAGTGAAAATTTGGGCTGCAAAGTCGACTGGAACGCCAATTCCCAGGAGGTAAAGGTCACTTATCCTGCCCCGTAACTGAGGGGGAATTCGCACTTGTGGACTTCAAAGGTATGGTTTGTCCTCGGCACGGCTGCCTTACTCCTTCTGGCAGCCGTGCTGGCGGGCACTCTTTTAAAGTCATCCTCCGGCAGCGAGGCGCTGCAGTACTTTGAGCAAAACTTTTTAACGCGCGCCGCGGCATACCAGCGTTCAGCAATACTTGTTTCTGTCGCCAGACAGCTCATTTTCTGGGGGGCCTTATCCGCTGTTGCGGCGGTTGTATGGAAACAATTCCCGTCCCAAGCGCGAGCGCCCCTGCTGCCGACTGTCGCTTACCTCGCCCTTATTGTCCTGCTCCTTTCACTGCTGACTTTTCCTCTGGATTACTACCGGGGTTTTATTCTGGAGCACCGTTTTGGGCTTTCCCTGCAGTCTTTTAGTGGCTGGTTAGCTGATTATGTCAAAAATTTTTCCATCTCTTTCCTGCTCACTGTTCTTGCCCTTTCCGGACTGCACCTGCTTATGGTCCGCCTTCCGGGGAGGTGGTGGCCGGCGGCAGGTATCTTTGTTACTCTTTTCCTGGTACTGAGCACCTACCTTTATCCTGTAATTATCGATCCTCTTTTTTACCGCTTTACAACTTTGGAGGACGAGGAGCTGCGCTCCAGTATCATCGAGATGTCTGAGGAGGCGGGAATTGAGGTTGATAAGGTGCTGGTTGCCGACGCCAGCCGCAGGACTGCCAAAGTGAATGCGTATTTTACAGGCATGGGGAGAACCAAGCGTATCGTTATTTTCGACAACCTGCTTGCCGGCTTCTCAAAGGAAGAAATCCTTGCCGTTATCGCACACGAAATGGGCCACTGGAAACATTCCCATATTTTTAAAGGTATTATTTTGGGGGCTGCAGGTATGTTTTTGGGCTTTTTTCTGCTCCAAAAGCTTCTTGACGGTATGGGGGCGGGGGCCGGTATACGGGGTTTAACGCTGGCGCTGCTTTATTTTTCCCTCTTTTCTTTTGTAAGCCTTCCTGTGCAAAATGCTTTTTCCAGGGCTTTTGAGTGGCAGGCCGACCTGGAGGCGATCCGCTTGACCGGTGATCCCCGGGCCATCGTTTCCCTGGAGCAGAACCTGGCCAAGGCCAACCTTGCAGATGTAGATCCACATCCCTTCGTAAAATTTGTTCTTTATACACATCCTCCGGTAATGGAGAGAATTGAGCTGGCTATCCGGGAAGCAGAGAGTTAGCGCGGTCCCTGTAAAGAGCTCTTTTCCACCAGATGGTTGGTTATGGGAAAAAGCGCCAAACTGTAACGAAAAAATTACGTAAGGTAATTTTGACTATTGCTGTTGTGCTTTTTCCGGAAACAGGATATAATTAGGATGTAATTAGGAAGCCATTAAGCTAACAAAACTAAATATATATCTCAGGGGTGCTTCCGAGCGGAGGCTGAGAGGGGAACGCGATGAAGTTCCTTAACCCTTTGAACCTGTTCGGCGGAAATCAATCTTTCCGCTCTGGGTAATGCCAGCGTAGGGAGAATATGCCGTGGTCGATATTTAATTTAAAGCGGGCCTAACGCAGGCCCGCTGTTTATATATTAAGACAATTATTTTTTAAGGAAAGGAGAAGATTAACAATGGAGTCTTCCCTAACAAAATCCTTTCCCCTCCGCATCATTACGGCGGTGGGTTTACTGGTGGCTATCGGTACTGTTGCCGCCCCCTTTTCCATCCCCGTGGGGGTTGCCAAGGCTTATCCTGTACAGCATGCCATTAATGTTCTGGCAGGCGTGCTGCTCGGGCCCGGCCCGGCAGTAGTTGCTGCTGTTCTTACATCGACTATCAGGAATCTGCTGGGTACAGGGACCCCCTTGGCTTTTCCGGGGAGTATCTTCGGGGCTCTGCTTGCCGGTCTGGCTTTCCGTTACTTCCAAAAGGAATACCTGGCCGCAGCGGGTGAGGTGCTGGGGACAGGGGTGATTGGCGGGCTGGTATCCTTCCCGGTGGCCAAATGGCTCCTCGGTTTTGAAGGAGTGGCTTATTTCTATGTCGTTCCCTTTGCCTTAAGCAGCTTTTCGGGTTCTCTTATCAGCATGATTATCCTGCGTCTCTGGCCCAAAGGACCCGGAGCGGCAATAACAAGGAGACGGTAATTATTCCTTTAGAGACGGTAGTAGAAGGGGTGGCCCGTGGAACTACTGTCATCCCTGCTAACATTAATCCCTAACAGCATATCGAAGGAGGCCTGTCATTATCTTCCATGAGAAGCGGAAAAAATGTGCCAAAATGCGTGCTTACTATTGCCGGCTCTGATTCTGGGGCCGGCGCGGGGATCCAGGCTGATTTGAAGACCATGGCCGCACAGGGGGTGTATGGACTGAGCGCCATTACGGCCATTACAGCTCAGAATACTGTCAGCGTGGAAAAATTTCAGGTACTGCCCCCGGAGATGGTAGAAGCCCAGATAAATGCCGTTTTACATGATTTTCCCGTCGCCGCCGTCAAAATTGGCATGCTGGGAAATGCAGAGGTTATCAATGTAGTTGCCGCCACTCTCAAACGGCATCGTATACGTAAAGTTGTTCTCGATCCGGTGATGGTGGCCAAAAGCGGGGATTTGCTTCTGGAGAGAGGGGCGCAGGAAGCCCTGCGGGAGAAGCTTATTCCCCTCGCTCTTCTTATCACTCCCAATATTCCCGAGGCGGAGGTTCTCTGCGGGCATCCTGTAAAGAAGCCTGGCGACCGGAAAGCGGCGGCTCGTACCCTTCACAGGATGGGGGCTTCCTTCGTTCTTCTTAAAGGTGGGCATCTGCCGGGCGGCCGGGAGGTTACAGATCTCCTTTATGACGGAGAAAGGTATTACTATTACCGGGCACCCCGCATAGTGACAAAAAACACACACGGTACCGGCTGCACCTATGCTTCAGCGATAGCCGCACACCTGGCTCTGGGTAAAACCGTGCCCCTGGCGGTTAAAGCCGCCCGTGAGTATCTCCAGAGTATTCTCCCCAACGGCCTGACTATTGGGCATGGACACGGCCCTATGGATCATTTTAGTGCCGGAAGTGCCGGAGGAGGAAAAGGCCTGTAGTCGCTCAGGAGACGAATATTTCCGGAGACGGTAGATGAAAATAATGGAATGAAAAACGGAGACAAACGGAGGAAGTATCGGAATGTCAAAAGGTTTTGACCTTTTAAGCGAAATTAGATCCCAAAAACCCCTGGTTCATCATATCACCAATTATGTTACAGCCGGAGATTGTGCCCATATTACCATGAGCATCGGAGCACTACCGGTTATGGCGCACGCTCTGCAAGAAGTCGAAGAGGTGGCGGATAGCGCCGGAGCGGCTGTTATCAATCTGGGGACCCTATTCCCTTCACAGGTTGAGTCGATGCTGGCGCTGGGGAAAAAAGCAAGGGAAAAAGGTATTCCCGTTGTCCTGGACCCCGTTGGCGCCGGGGCGGCAGCTTACCGCACAGAAACCGCCTGGCGGCTGCTGGAGCAGACAACGCCGGCGATTATTAAAGGGAACGAGGCTGAGATCGGCTTTTTGGCGGGGATAAAAGACGTAAAGATCAGAGGGATACAGAGCCTGCACGGCGCAGCTGATCCCCTGCGGTCAGCCCGACGCCTGCAGGAGAAGCTGGGTTACGGAGCTGTGGTGGCGGCAACGGGTGCGGTAGACGTTGTCACCGATGGGAAGAGAGAGGCCAGGATTTTTAACGGTCACACTCTGCTGCCCCTGGTAGTGGGCAGCGGCTGTATGGCCTCTTCCCTGGTGGCGGCCTTTGCCGCTGTAGAAAAAGATTATTTCCTGGCTGCTGTTTATGCCCTGGCTGCTATGGGCGTTGCCGGAGAAATAGCGGCCGAAACAGGAGACGGGAAAGGGGAAGGCCAAACAAAGCCGCCCGGTCCTGCCGAGTTTAAAATAAAGCTCCTGGATACACTTTTTTATCTGACACCGCAGGAGTTTGCCCACAGAGCCAGAATAGAAATAATATGATAGGGAGCAGCGATTGCTGTGGGCGGAGCTTCGAGTTCCGCTCGTAAAGTTCTACGGCTTACTTCAGGCCTCCGACGACCTACCCGGCCAATTCCCATCCATGGTCAGAGGCCGGCTGCCGGCGTCCGTGCCGGCAGGGTCGTCTTCGGCCTTCGCTTCGCCGTGAACTTTTTGACTTCGCTCCACAAGTCGCTCTTGCCCCACAGCAAATCGCTGCTTCCCTAGAACGGTAGCGGGGGCTAAACAAGAAAAGCAATAAGCTATGACAAGGACGCCTGTGTCGCCGGGCTAGCTTGAGCCCTTGCTTCGCTGAACCTGCGGGCTCAAGCTGCACATTCCGCTCGCTCCAACCTTGCGCCACCCCTGAGAGACATGAAGCGGGTTCTAAGTGGGGCTATTTTATCCGTTTTTGTGGGCGGCAGAGTAGTCTCCAACCTTCGCTTCACCGTGAACTTTTTAGGCGAGGGGACATTCTTTCTAAAGATTGTAAGGTGAGTGTTAAAATTTGCGCACTGATTTTGATCTGAACCTTTATGTGATCACGGATCGCCGTCTTTCCCGCGGCCGCTCCCACCGCGAGGTAGTGGAAAAGGCCATTGCCGGCGGTGCCACCTGTATACAGCTCCGGGAAAAGGAACTCAGCACCAGAGATTTTTTTGCCGTTGCCCAAGAGCTGCGGGCAATTACCAGGGAAAAGGGAGTTACCTTTATTGTTAATGATCGCCTGGACGTAGCCCTCGCCGTGGGGGCCGACGGAGTTCATCTGGGACAGGACGACTTGCCGCTTGCAGCAGCACGGCGCATTATGCCCCCGGGAATGATCCTGGGAGCATCGGCGGGCAATCTGCAGGAGGCGCTTGCGGCACAGTCCCAGGGAGCCTCTTACCTGGGAGTGGGGGCAATCTTTCGGACAGGGACAAAACCGGATGCAGGGGAACCCATCGGCCTGCAGGCTCTGGCGGACCTTTGCCGCGGCGTGAGCATACCTGTTGTCGGGATCGGCGGCATAACTGCAGACAATGCACGACTGGTTATCGAGGCGGGAGCTGCGGGAGTGGCAGTGATTTCCAGTGTGGTTGCCGCTTCTGATATTGCTGCTGCGGCAGGAGAAATTGCCGGGATTGTAAGACAGGCCATGGCTGACCGCCGGGAAAAAGGAGACTGAAGCAGCTTTGCGGTTAAGTGTTTTAGAAGGAGGCCGGGGCAGTTTTCTTCCGAATGACAGGAAGTTTTGCCGATGTTTATGAAAGAAGTAATTATCTACACGGATGGAGCATGCAGCGGTAATCCTGGCCCGGGGGGCTGGGCTGCCCTTTTGCTCTATAATGACATTGAAAAGGAAATATCCGGAGGAGAAAAGCATACAACCAACCAAAAAATGGAGCTCAGAGCGGCGGTGGAAGCCTTAAAGTGCTTAAAGGAGCCCTGCCGGGTAAAGCTTTATTCCGACAGCGCTTACCTGATAAACGCCTTTAAACAGGGGTGGCTGGACAAGTGGCAGAGGAACGGTTGGAAAACTGTAAATAATGAACCTGTAGAAAACCAGGATTTATGGAAGGAACTGTTGGAACTCAGCCGCCGGCACATTATTCAATGGAACAAAGTTAAAGGCCACGACAGCGACCCACGTAACAACCGCTGCGACTTCCTGGCGCGCCAGGCTGTTCCTTCAATTCTGTAGCGCAGAGTCGCCGTCAGAAAGGGGATCTTCATGCATCCAATTATCCTAAAAATTGGCAGTTTCGAGCTTTATGCCTACGGAGCCATGCTTTTTTTGGCTTTTTCCGTGGGCATCATCTGGGCATTGAAAGAAGCCGCCTCCGAAGGAATCAACCCCGACCACCTCTACGAAATCTTTATCAT
>JAKORA010000050.1 GCA_029778075.1 Bacillota bacterium
AATGGTGATACCGTCATTGTCATCGAGCATAATTTGGAGGTCATCAAACGTGCCGATTACCTCATTGACCTGGGACCCGAGGGCGGCGAGCGCGGCGGAGAGGTTGTGGCGCAGGGAACGCCGGAAGAAGTAGCACTGGTGGAAGCTTCCCATACGGGAAAATTCTTGAGGCGGATCTTAAATCTCCGGCTGGAGCAGCTCAAGGTGCAAACGCCGGGGTCGCGTAACAGCCCGGAGCAGAAAGCTCAAGAGGGGAACCTGTCCAAGCAGTCTGAAGCGAAAAGCTCAAAGTCGGAGGCTATTTAAAAGACGGCCTTAACGATCTCTAGGAATATAGGACTTTTCTTTTAAAAACAGCTCTACCACCTGCGGGTCGAATTGTTTACCCTTCTGCTGGTTGATATATTCCAGAGCGTCTTCTTTAGTCCATGCCGGCCGGTACGGGCGGTCGCTGGTCAGTGCATCATAGACGTCCACTACAGCAAAGATGCGCGCTTCCAGAGGTATCGCTTTTCCCTTGAGGCCGCGGGGGTACCCCGTGCCGTCCCAATTTTCATGATGGCAGTAAGGAATTTCCAGAGCCGGGCGCAGGTACTCGATGGAGGAAAGCATATCATAGGCAAACTGCGGGTGACGGCGCATAATTTCCCATTCTTCCCCGTTCAGTGTGCCCTGTTTTTGTAAAATGGAATCGGGAATACCCATCTTGCCGATATCGTGCAACAGCGCCCCCCTGCGTACATGGATAAGTTTTTCTTTTGGAATATCCATTTTTTTTGCCATATCGAGGGTCATCTGCATGACACGCTGGCTCTGACCCTCGGTTTCCTTATCCCGCAGTTCCAGAAAATTTGCCCAGCCCTCGATCGTAGCATCGTAAGCGATCAGCAGTTCCTGGTTGGCCTGCTGCAAACTTTCAAAGAGCCGGGCATTGTCCACGGCAATAGCGGCCTGGCCGGCCAGGGTCTCCAGGAAATCCAGCCAATCTGGGCCATGCTGGAAGGGCGTGCGGCTGAAGATACCCAGCACTCCTTTGACCTCTCCCTTGGAAATAAGTGGGACACTGGCATTGGCCACAAAACCTTCTGCCCGCATAAATTGTGTGCACACGTCATCCGGCGCTTCTGCCGGGTTTAAAACAAGAACAGTGCGCCGTTCCAGGGCTGCTTTGCCGATGGAACCTTCGCCCAGGCGCAGGGAAACCTCTTTGCATTTATTACTGTTCAATCCCCTCCCGGCAGCGAATTCCAGCGTCCCGAGGTGCGGTTGAAATAAAAAAACAACGGCGGTATCTACAGCCAACTGAACAGCCACCTGCTCCAGCAGGACATCCAGGGTAAGATGCAGGTCGAGGCTGGCATTGATGGCCAGATCTATGGCGTGCAGGCTCTGCACCTGCTGTAAGCGCCGCACCGTTTCTTCATACAGGCTGAGACGGTTTATGGCCACACCGGCCATGTCGGAGAGGGAGGAAAGCAGCTTAAGTTCCTCCGGGCTGATCTCGCGCGGCAGCGGTACGGAAACGACTAAAACCCCTTCAGTCTCAGCGGCATTTTGTATTGGCAGGCATGCTCCCCCCCACCCTTCGGGAATCTGCACGCCTTCCTCCAGCGTAAGAAGGGGATCGGTGGCAAACTCGCGGCAGAGGTACGCCTCCCCGGAAAGGAAAACTTTCCCAATGATACCCTCGTCTGATTTTACGGAAGACTCTCCGAGCTGGGAGAACCAGTTCCGGGCGACAGTAAAACGCAGCGCGCCGCTCGACGTGTCGTAGAGCCAGATAGCCCCGGCATCTGTGTTGAGAAGGGATAATGTTTCATCCAGAAACAGGGGCAGCATATTTTCAAGGCTCTCCGCCAGGCGCAGGGCGGAAGAGATTTTCTGCAGCGCTTCCAGCTCCGCCAGGCGCCGCTTCATATCTTGTTCGGCTTTTTTCCGTTCAGTGATATCCCTGGCAATACTTAATATGGCCGGTTTTCCATGATAAGTTATCAGAGTGGATTTAATTTCCACAGGAATCTCTCTCCCGTCTCTGGTGCGGTGGGTTGTGGTAAAAAGCTGCATTTTATCAGCGGGCATTCTTGTGACGAGGTCGGTTATTTCTTCGGCTTTTAAACTGACATCAATGTCATGTGGGCCCATGGTAAGAAATTCTTCTCTGGAATACCCGAATATTTTACAGGCGGGAGCATTAACATCAATGAATTTGCCGTCATAGCCTATGACCCAGGCCGTATCATTCATCCCGTCGATTAACGTTTTGTAATTCTCCTCGCTTTCCCGCAGTTTTTCCTCAACCTGCGATAAATCCCGGGTAGGGCGCAGCAAGGCCTTTACCATAGAGAGCAGCTCCTGCGGGTGAACCGGGCGTACCAGGTAACCGTCTGCCTCCCCTTTTTTCAGGTTTTTAAACCGGACTCTACTGAAAACAGGCCTGCCCGTAATAAGGACCACTGGGATTAAGGCCGTGCGCAGATCTGCTTTAACCTTACGGCAGATTTCAAAACCGCTTGCGCCGCGCAGCTTTGCTTCCAGGAGGATGAGATCCGGCAGTTCCCCGGCCAGTTTTAAGGCTTCCGCGGCGCCGGCTGCTTCAACAACATCGTAACCTGATTGGCTTAAAAATGTCGATGTCAGCTCACGCCGGTTTTTTTTCCCATCCACGTTTAGAATGCGCTTTTTCTGGTTTTCCATAGTTACTTCGACCTCATTTTGATGATATGGCTCTCTATGTTTTTAAAGAAGAGGGGGCTGCATGTTGTGCCGGTTGTCATTAGTAACCGACATTATTCGAGTATTTTTACCATTATTAGAAATTATTTGACGCATTACCATAAATTCCTGC
>JAKORA010000051.1 GCA_029778075.1 Bacillota bacterium
GAGAATGTAATTTTGCGAATTTACGACGGCTACAAAAAACAAGTAGGTGAGGACATACCTATGTTGCCAAGCGATATAGGCAAATATCAATATGATTATGTGATACCAGACGTAGTCGGGACGCTATATTTTGAGTTTGTGGGCACAATTGGGGGATTGCCGATTTTAGGACGGGCTATCATAGACAAGAAGTGGGTATAAGGTAATATTTAAAATCAAAATTGACCAGCTGGCTGCTGTGGACATAGCAAGGGCAAAGAAAGAACAACCCCCGGCGTAGGTCCGGGGCTTTTTGTTAAAGTACACACTTTTCCATACACTCATGCCCCTCGAAAGAGGGGCGCTTTTTTTTTGCCTTTTTTAAAAAATATTGTACCAAAAGTGTTGACATCTGGGACAAAAGGGGTTATAATTTGGACAAGAAAAGAAAACCGGAGGTGCTAAAAATGAAAAGGAACGTAATGAAAAGAGCCCATCAAATCGCGAAAACCCTGGAGGGAGATTTCAGAGCGCGGATGTCTTTAGCCCTCCGGCAAGCATGGAGGGAGGAAAAGAGAGTGGAGAAAAAAGTTATCAAGGTCAATCACCAACCCAGCGGCGGGAAAGAATGGGTCGCCGAAATCGTCGGCAGAGACCCGAAGTACAAATTCAAAAGAGAGTTTCTGCTACCTGTTTCCCGCGATTGGAGCAGTAGCGGGAAAACCGGATTTACCAGCTTCGAGCTGGAACCCGGTAAAGTGTATGAAGTGAACGAACCGTGGAAAGGCCGCCGGTTCGTCGAAATCCAAAACGGAGAGCTCAAAACGCTTAATACTGAAGAAGTTCTTTCCAAAATTGCTTAGGATCACACGGCCCGCCGGGAGCCTATCCCGGCAAAATAAAAAACAGGAGGTCTTTTCAATGGCTAAAAAAGAATATCGTGTCAACGTGTATGCGGACGAATTCATGGAGGAGGTTATCGCGCGGGTACGCTACAACCAGAACCTGGACTTCTGGGATGGGCGAAACTGGCAGAATGGCGGCACGGGCCGCCACAAGGGGATCACCAAGCTAAAGGATGGCCGGTACGTCCTGATCCATGGCACCGACTGGCAGGGAGAGAAGGACTGGGCGGAGATAATCTCCCCCGA
>JAKORA010000052.1 GCA_029778075.1 Bacillota bacterium
CAGATCCGAATCGCTGGCCAAGGTTGACCTGTCCGAGTACATTCGCAGTCTGGTCGCCAACCTGTTTCTGTCCTACGGTGTGACCGAGCGTGCTGTAAAGCTGGAGATCTATGTCGAAGACATTACGCTTGATATTAGCATGGTCATCCCCTGCGCTTTGATCATCAATGAACTCGTCTCCAACTCGTTGAAGCATGCCTTCCCGGAGTCATGGAAGCGTTCCGGAGGGACAGGCCGGATCCGCATCGACCTGCGCCGGACAAGTGCAAAAGATAGTATTCTCCTGACGGTCAGCGACAACGGCGTCGGCCTGCCTGAAGGTTTTGAGATAGAGAATTGCACAACACTGGGTCTGCGGCTGGTTAACATGCTGGTAAAGCAGCTCAGGGGAACCATTGACCTGCGGACAAACGGCCCGGCGGAATTCGCCATTGGTTTTAAAAGTACGAAATATTAAGGAGGAAGGTGAAGGAGAGCCGTGCACGAGGTAAAAATTCTCATTGTTGAAGACGAAGGCATTGAAGCTCTGGATATTCAACATAGGCTGGTCAGCCTGGGCTACCCCACCCCTGCTATTGCTTTTTCCGGAGAAGAAGCTGTCCAGAAGGCCGGAGAAATTTCGCCGGATCTAGTGTTAATGGATATCATGCTCCCCGGAGAGATCGATGGCATAACGGCTGCCGAACTGATCAAGGCCCGTTTAGATATCCCGGTTATCTACCTTACCGCCTATGCGGACGACAATACGCTGCAGCGTGCCAAGATCCACGGAACCATACGGCTATATTATCAAACCTTTCCGGGAAAGAGAACTGCATTAGGGAAAGGCTCGGAGTTCGTCGTATCACTTCCTCTGGATAGCAACCCCGGCGCAAAACTCCAGGATCTACCTGCGGAAGGCCCATGCCGCAGCCGGCGGGTGCTGATTATCGATGATTATGCCGATATAGCCGAGACCTTGCGTGAACTGCTCGAGCTCAATAACCACGAGGTTGCGGTTGCTTACAACGGTCCCGACGGGATAGCCAAGGCGCGGGATTTCCATCCTGAAATTTTATTGTGCGACATCGGACTGCCCCGCATGAACGGCTACGAGGTCGCCAGGGCTTTTCGCCGGGACAAGGAGCTGAGCAATGTCTATCTCGTAGCGGTGACCGGCTATGCTTTACCGGAAGATTTGCAGCGAGCTGCTGAGGCCGGTTTTGATTGTCACCTGGCCAAGCCGGTGGAGCTTGACAAACTGAACAGCATCCTGGCACAGCTTCCGTGAAGTGTCCTCCCTAACGTAAGAGACAGTGAGAGCAACTTGAGACTAACTGCTATGTGACCATCGTAGGTCACAAATATGAATAAAAATGAGTTAAAATGAGCTTATTAGGCTCCGCTACAATTATGTAAAGCAAACATTAACGGAAAAAGATATGGTTCCCTATTACGGTCGTCACTGTCTGCTGCCGCACCCACTGATTGCCTGTTTTGCTGGGGTTATAAAAACCAAGGGCGCCATTGGAAGGGTCCCAGCCTGAAAGGGCGTCATATACTGCCTGATAAGCAGTCTTGTTGGCCGGCAGGTTTATCCTTCCGTCCAGGACAGGAGAGTACTGGTAATAGCCGTAAGCTACCTGGTAAATTACACCGCGAATCGTGTTGGGATAAATAGGGCTTTTTACCCTGTTTAATACTGTTGCCGCTACAGCCACCTGACCGATATAGGGCTCTCCGGCGGCTTCCGCGTGCACCAGGCGTGCCAGGAGATCAATATCCTGCTGCGAATAATCACGCCCCGCCCGTGACGGCAAGGAAGAGCCGTTACTGCCGGGAAGATTAATCCTCTGCCCCGGATAGATACTCGCCGCCGGCACGCCAGGGTTGGCCGCAAGCAGAGCGGGCAGGCTTACACCGTATCTCTGTGCAATAAGCCACATGGTGTCACCCGGCCTGACTGTATGAAAATCTACCGGAATGCTCAAGACCTGACCGGGATAGATCGTTGAGCCGGTTAGCCCGTTAGCGGCAGTTAGCTGTGCAACAGTAGTATTGTACCTGCGCGCTATCAGCCAGAGCGTGTCGCCGGCGGCTACTCGATGAGACAGGGCTGCCTCACCTATTTCCCCGCCACAGACAAAAACACAAAAAAACAAAACAAAGACAAACATTAAAAGACTTCCCAGTTTGCTTTTCAAAGGCATTATGTAGCATCCCCTTTCTATCTGGAGGAGAGAAGATCCCATCTAGTCAAATCTTAAATATTTTACTCTCCTCTTCAGAAAATGTTATGTTAACCTATATTTTATAATAAATGTCAAAACGGGCAACTTCTCCTTTCAGTTCCCAGCACGAATCTTTAAGATATCTTCATATTTTTTTAACCTATTTTAATATTTTAGTTAAAGTTTTATAGCAATGGCAGATGATGCTAAATTTTACGATAATGCAAAGTTTATTTTATACACTCCGGATGCAAATCTTACCCCCTCAAAAAAAAAAGAAAGCCTGAGGCTGAGTAAGGCTTACTCTTTAAGCCGGCTTCCCAAAAACGTTCTTTTTTCTTAATAAATTTACCTGGGCAATCTACCTGCAGGCAAAGCCTGTGTTTTTTTCCGTTATATTTTAAAGGACGCTGCTTCGCAGAACATCCCACATTTCCCGGGGAACCAGACCCAGGCGCCAGAGAGCAACCCCCTGCAGCTCATAACGCTTGGCAATACCAAGCTTGGGCCCAATGCTCTCTGCCGTCTCATAATAGGCTGAGATACCCAGCAGCAGCTTTTGCGGCGGGACGATTTCCTTGGCCATTTCTACTGCCTGGGCAACAAGGCTTACCGGCTCCGGCTTCGGACCGTAATCATAGGCCATGATAATTATCCGATCGGCAAGTTCGCCCAGGGCTTTGTAATCATAGCCTTTATAGACGCTGTTGAGAGGATGAATGGTCAGTGTCAGGCTTTTATTGGCTGCTTTCAATTTTACGGACAAAAGGCGGACAAAGTCTGTTAACAGCTGCTGTGCAGCGGCTAACTCTTCGCTGCTTTTTAACAGTCCGAACTCCTCAAAATTAAGGTTAACGCCGTCGTACAGAGCCGCCTCTGCCGCAATGGCTTCAGTTAGCGCGGCGGTGGCCTTTTGGCTTGACAGCACGGAGGAAATTTCCCCGGATTTGTCCGTGGCATGGATCACCATCTCCGTTCTCAGGTGGTACTCACCGGCGGCTTTCAATACATCTTCCCAGCCAGGGGGACGTTGCCAGCCTGTCAGGCTCGACGTGAGGAGATTGCCGTCTCCATCGAAGGTGTACCAGCCCAGGGCCAGCTCGTCCACCACATCGGTATTACCCGTATCCGTTTCCGGATAAGCCCGGCCAAAAAGGCTCGTCCAACTGCTGGTTCTGCTGTCACCCAGTGCATAAAAGCCGACCACCTTCATCTCTTTGGGAGCGGAGGTGATTTTCACACTGTATGTAGCGGAGTCCCAGGCAACTTTGCTGTCAAAGGCCTCGCTAAAGAAGCGCAGCGGTATCAGGGTCCTCCCGTTGAGGATTAACGGCGGCACATCCAGGGTGATAGGAGACCCGTTGTGAAAAGCGGTTTCGTTGCCAACTCGCATTTGAACCAGCGCTCCCCCACCGCTAGCCTCCACTGTTTGCGTCGTACTATCCCAGCTAACCTTGATGTTCAAAGCCTCCGCCACGGCACGAAAAGGGACCAAAACTCTGCCCTGCTGAATGACGGGCTGGACATCAAAATTAACCGCAAGCCCGTCGATAAAAACAGAAATTTCCCGGGACTGGCCCTGGGCCGGGGCCGCTGCCGGGAAAAAGCTGAATGCGACAAGTAAGAATGTGAGCAAGATGATTGCAAAGAACTTCATTTTTACCTCCTGGCTCTGATTATCATTTCATAATATGGGATTATGCTTATACTTGCTTTACTTCTTTCGCGAACCAATGAATAAATCCGCACTTGGTACAAATTAGCGTAATAGCAGATTCATTTAACCAATCCAGTCCAAGAAACGTCATGCCCCTTGTATTTAACAGGGCGGTACCCTTATGAAAAAAAGCATTCCGGCAATAAATACAGAGCACGCGCGTTCCGTCCTCCAGTTCATAATTATGACCCCTGGCCTCCTCTTCTCTCTTTTTTAAATATTCTTCGGCCTCTTTTCTTATCCTTTCCAGTCCTTCTTTACTATAATAAATAGTTACACCTCCTGTTCTAAGGCCTGGGAGCTGTTCTTCCTTTAATAGGGACGGACCTGGGCGCAAAAAAGTTTCCTTTCATTTTCCAAATATGGGTTTTTTCCCAAAGAAAAAGCTACTCTTTGGACAGTCCTGAAGCAAAGTTATGTAGTCCGCAGGGCTTTGAGAAGCCCTTTACGGAAGTTTCTCCGGCCCCAAAAGAGAGCGGACTTTAAGGATTTTTCCATGAAATCTATTCCATAGCGCCTCCAGAGCTGGTAAAATTTTTCTTCGTAGACAATTTTGTGTTTAATTTTTTGCCGGAGTTGCTGCTCGTACAGGTGGGGTGTTCCTTTCAGGATCGAAAGAGCGGCCAGCTTTCCGCTAAGAAGCGCCATATCCAGCCCTCCTCCGTGAAGAGGTGAGGCCAGCCCGGCAGCGTCCCCTACCAGCAAGGTATTGTCCCTTAAAAAAGGTGACGCCTGCTGTAGGGGAATTCTTCCCCCTCTGTATTCCAGGATGTTATAATCATGCAGATTCTCCTGGTAAAGAATACGGGTTATTTCTTTTTTTAAATCTATCTTCTCTGATGGATAGCTAAAACAGCCGATTCCCACATTGGCGATCCCCTTTGTAGCAGCAACCTTGGGAAAAATCCAGTAATAACCCTGGTAATGAGGTTCGAGTACCGCTTTCATGGAATCCTTAAGGTAAGAAAAATCTCCTTCCAACCTGTACTGTAAGGTTACGGCATAGCGTCTCCTGTTTTCTCCTGTACTTCCCCGGGCCTTTAAGGAAATGGCTGAAACACCGCTGGCATCGATTACCCAGTCAAAATCCCTCCTGATATGCGCTACATCTTTCACACTGACAGGAGTCTCTTCCAGTATTTTTACCCCCGCTGCACGCGCCACCTCCGACAAGTAGTGCTGCCAGTTGAACCTGTCGACCATCCATATATTCAGCCTGCTGCTATCAACCCTGTACAGATTGTTTATTTTAAAAAGGATCTCCTTGACCTGGAACAGAACCCCGGCTTCCGGCCGCCCCCATATTCCCAGCAGGTCAAAAAAACCCTCTCCGCAATTAATCCTTTCTCCTATCCTGTAACGTTCAAAAAGGGTCACCTCCAAACCGTTTTGCGCCGCTGTTCCGGCTGCTACCAGTCCCGCCGGCCCCCCGCCGATAACCGCAATCCTCATCGAAGCATCCTCGCTTTAAGTTATTTTTTATTTCTTGGTTTAGATTCTATTAAAAGCATCTATCTTATACTAAATCTATTACTAAGCCTTAAAATTCTACAGGGGGAAAATTATTCCTGCAAAATATTTTTGGATATGGTAAATATTTCCGTAAGGCATAAAAACTCAAAAAAAAAACAGGGGCTTTCCCTGTTTAAAAATATTTTGTAGGAGGTTAGGTTTTAACTGTTTTACTATTTAAATAATTCGCTACAATTAAAAATAATCCTGCTTTTAAATTAAAAAAAATAAAATATTTTTAATTAAAATATAATTATGATTCCCTTGCAAAAACCATTTTGTTTAACATCGATTCAAAAGCTGAAGAGATTATGCTAGTTTTTATCCATACATTTAAAGCATAAATTTCCATAAAAAAAATTAATAAAAAACGCATTTCTGGTTAATATAAAGATGTAAAGAGGGTCCGCAATGGCTGTGCCCAGACTGCTGCAAGGTCTATAAAAGTGGCTTTGCAGCAGTCGGCCGGAGGTCGGCATCGGGTCAAAATGGCTCGATGTCGGCTGAAGGGAAGATCATGTTATGTTCTGAGCTGGCTCCGGGATGGTCAAGGAAGATCATCCCGGGGTCATAAAGGATATAGCATGGTCGAGCAAAGATCGGTATAAGTTCTCTGCTTTATGCTTACGCCTGTGTTCAAACACAAACTTGAGGATATAGAGGTCAGTGACGGTCGGAAGATCGTCACTGGCTTCCCAGAGGGTTTATACCGGTCGAGCCAAGGTTACGGCGGGTTCAAAATACGGTCTGTTACAGTCAAGGGACTGTAACAGGCTGTATATGGATCTGCCGTAGCCGGAAGCAAGGTCATTGTGGGCTCTTTTTTTATATTTTATGTTAGAAATATCACCCTATTTTGTAAAAATAGTATTTTTAGTATATTTTAATATATGATATAATTAAAGCATAACTCTTGAGGGTGATAATTCTATGGCTCAGCAGTTTGACAGCGTTAATGTAGCCCGGGCAGCATTGAAACTTGCGATGAGTACCAGCAGAGAAGCTGAAAGGCAACTTAAGGAAGACTACTTGAACGAGGGAATAAAAGCAACAGCTGTAGATTTTGGAGGGGAATTTATCACTACCATGCAAAAAGTGCTCGAAAGAGCTGTTGTCGCTTCCAAAAGAGAAAAAATCATTGAACAGACACTTCTGGGCGAAGGGGCGGTGGTCGGGGCGGCACGTGAGGCTCTGGTCCAGGTAATGCCCAAAGCTATCGGTTTAAACGTGGGCGGGAAAGTAGGGATAGCCAGGAAAGGTGAACATCTTGTGGTAGCGGTGTTTTTTGCCATAGGTCTGCTTCACCTCAATGAGGTTTGTGTCGGGCTGGGGCACAGAGTAGTAGTTTAGGGAAAAATGGTACTCATTCTGACTTCCGGCTTTCCTTTAACCTTTTAGCTATATAGCCGCCGATTTTGCCCGTTTCACGTGAAGTTAAATTTGCCCACCCCCTGGCCGCAATTTCATCGTTAAGGCCCAGCTCCCTGGCCGCCTCCTCTTTTAATTTGCGGGTAACAGGGTTTTCTTTTTTCGTTTTCTTCTGCTTCCCTTTAACTATTTTAACCCCCTCTTACTTTCTATTTCTATATTGTAGCCGGGGAGTCGATCGATTATGCTTACCTCCGGGCCGGGCTGGTGATTATCTCAATAATATCTGCCCTTTTCCTTTCTCCACAGTAATCTCGCCGATAACGGAGGCGTAAGAAAGCCTTTTATTCTTCAAAAGATGAATGGCTTCAGAGGCTCTTTCTTTTTTAACTGCCATCAAAAGCCCTCCTGAAGTTTGGGGGTCACAGAGAACATCCAACATTGCTTCATCGATTTCTGCAAAAACGAGCTTGTCGCGCAAAAATTCCCTGTTTGCTCGTGCTCCGCCGGGAACAATCCCCTCTTTTGCCAGTTCCAGTACTCCTTCTACACACGGTACGGCTTGGACATTTATCACGGCATCCACGCCACTGCCCCGGATCATCTCCTCAATATGCCCTAAAAGACCAAAACCGGTGATATCGGTACAGGTTTTAACGCCTACCTTACGGGCCACCTCGGCAGCGCCCTTGTTAAGGGTCGTCATCCAGTGCGTCATTTCCTCCAATAAATAGGCCGGGGCAATTTCTCCTTTCAACGCGGTAGTAATAATACCGGAGCCCAGAGGTTTGGTTAAGATAAGCTGATCTCCCGGTTCGACGCCGCCCTTGATAAACAGCTCACCGGGTTCTACTATACCGGTAACGGCAAGACCATATTTGGGCTCATCGTCATTAATGGTGTGCCCACCTACCAGCAGGGCACCTGCTTCGGCAACTTTCTTGGCCCCTCCCTTTAAAATTTCTACCAGGATATCTGTCCCCAGCTTGTGACAGGGGAAACAGACGATATTCATAGCTGTCAAAGGCCTGCCGCCCATGGCGTAAACATCGCTTAATGCATTGACGGCAGCGATTTCACCGTAATGATAGGGGTCATCCACTACGGGCGGGAAAAAATCAACCGTCTGTATGAGGGCAAGGTCCTCGTTAATACGGTAAACGGCTGCGTCATCGGGATACTCGGTCCCTACCAGTAAATTATCGTCTCTCATAACCGGCAGTAACGGAACGACTTTGGCCAGGTCCCCCGGCCCCAGTTTAGCTGCTCAACCGGCGGATGATGATAAGGCAGTCAACCTTACTTTCTCTATAGTCATTTGCGCTCACCTTTCCAGTAAGATAGTCTCACAGCTTCCCTGCAGCGTGTCCACAAACAATAGACGGTTCCTCAGGGGTTCTCCTTTCTTTAAAAGCACTTTTACCGCCTCCTGTACTTGCAAGGCGGCAACCAGGGCTGGAGTTGCTGCCGGGTTACCGAGTTCTCTTTCGATACCTTTATTCTGACCTTTTGGGAAAGAGCCATAAATTACTTTCAGGCCTTGATCTCCGGGGAAAATAGTGGATACCTGGCCGTAAAACTGCGCGATAGCCCCGTGGATCATGGGAATACCGAGCTTCTGGCAAGTTTCCTGCAATAGAAAACGGGTTTCCAGGTTATCGAGGCAGTCCAGAGCCAGATTGCAGCCCTGCAGCATCTTCTCTATATTGTCTCCGGTAGCCATTTCTGTAATTACAGTTGTCTCTACCGCTGCATTTATCCTGGCAATTCTGTCCCGGGCGGCTTCAGCCTTTTTTTGGCACAGGTTTTCTTCCGTAGAGAGAATCTGGCGGTTAAGGTTGCTTTCCGAAAAAGTATCCCCATCGATTAAGACGATCGCTCCCACTCCCATCCTGGCCAGGAGTTCGACGGCAAGCCCGCCCAGTCCGCCTAAACCGATTACCGCCACCCGTGAATTTAGCAGCAAAAGCTGGCCGTCCAACCCACCGGTGGTACCCAGGTTGCGTTCATAACGCTCGGGGACAATACCGGCGGTCAGAGCGCTTATTTCCACTTCTTTGATGGAGCAGTCAAATTCACCGGCAAGTTGACGTACCGACGCAAGAGATATTTTGTGATATGCTTTTCCAGATGGAGAGATACTTTCTTCGGCAAGTTTCTTAACGGCTTGCTCCAGTTCCGTCACCGGCTTAAAACACCTCCCTTACCTGAGCGCCTCCAGGATGGCCGGTAAAATCTCTTCGGCTTTCCCCTGCAAAAAAAGTGTCGCTACAGAAGCGGTAAGGTAAGAAGGCTCCGGATTGACTTCAATTACGGAAGCACCGTTACTCTTGGCCAGCCGGGACAAGCTTGCTGCCGGCTCAACCACACCCGATGTTCCTACGACCAGCATCACGCGGCATTCCCCTGCTTCCCTGTAGGCCTGGTTTAAAGCGTTTCTAGGGATTGGTTCCCCAAAAAAAACGGCATCGGGCTTAAGAACTCCTTTACACGCCGGGCATAAAGGAGGCAGTGAGCTTAACTCTATTTCACCGGCAGGATACAGGGTGCTGCATTCCAGACAGACAAGCCTCCGCACGTTTCCGTGAAACTCAATGACTCTTTGACTTCCTGCCTTCTGATGCAGGCCGTCAACATTCTGGGTAATGATACTGCTAAGATAACCTCTCTCTTCCATAACAGCCAAGGCGAGATGAGCCGGGTTGGGAAGGGCTTTTTCCACTATTTCCAGGATCTCTTTATGCATAACCCAGGCTTTCCCGGGATTGCGCTTGAAGCCTTCGATACTGGCCATCTCTTCGGGATCATACTTCTCCCATAAGCCTCCCTGGCCACGGAAGGGCATAATCCCACTGGCGACCGAAATACCTGCGCCGGTCAGGGCAACCACCCTCCCCGCGCTGATCTTTTGCGCCGCATCCTTAACTTTTTTTGTTTTTTGCTCTTCCGAAGGAAACATTCTTTTTCTCCTTTCACCTTCAAGAGGAGGTAAATAGATACCCGGCATCTATTATTCCGGCATTTCCCCAGAGACGTTCCAAATTATAAAAACTTCGTTCTTCGGGAAGAAAAATGTGGATAACCAGCGCGCCAAAATCCAGCAAAATCCAGCGCCCCTCCTGGTAGCCCTCGACGCGTAATAAGCTGTACTCATCGCTGCGAAGGTTTTCCAGCAGGTGATCGCATAACGCTTTGGTGTGGATAACGGAGGATCCGCTGCAGATCAGAAAATAATCGGCAATAAGCGAAACTGCACCAATCTCTAAAATAGTAATGTCCGTCGCCTTTTTTTCATTTAACAAACGAACTGCCTTGAGGGCAAATTCCTTTGTTTTAAAAGACAAACACATCTCCTCCTTGCTTCTATAACGAAAAATTTTTTCCAACAATAACTGTTATCATAGCGGGATGATCCGGCATTGGTTCCTTAAAAAATTCGGCGTCGATTAGCAGGGCAATCTCTCTGGCCGGTTCAATATTCTCCAGGTGCGAAATCACCTGGCTGGACTGGTAATCAAAAGAGTCTGCGTTATCAATCCTGACAACCTGAAATCCTTCTTCTTTTAATAGCTCTCCTACTGCGGAGGCGATTCCGGTAACGCCGCTGCCGTTTAAAACCTCTATAGTAATAAGTTCCCGGGGCAAAATGAAATCCTGGCCGAGATTCTGCATTACCAGTACCAGTTGCTCAAGATTCGGCTCAAAAAAAGTGTCCCCGTTAATATCACGCCATACTCCCGGAAGCTGGACAACCATGCATTGAGGATCAAAAAGCGGCCCCAGACGCTCATAAAATGCCTTTAGCTCCTTCCAGGAAAGGTCGGTTTTAAAATAAGGAGATACTTCCTTGATAATCCGGGATAAATGAAATGGACCCTTTTTTTCACGGGGGAGTTTTACTAACTCACCCACATGGTTGGCCCTGCGCAGAGCGCGAGCAAGAGGGTCTTCACCGTTTTCACTCTGCAGGAAGTAATCAAGATAGTCCTGGCCCTTCAAGGAAAATCCTTTATATTTTATACCGCCACAGCTATCAACCAGGGCAGGAATACCGTCGTAATTGATTTCCAGGTAATGGTGAACAGGTGAACCCAAGAAGAAAGAAAGCTGCTTGATCAACATCTCCGCACCCCCTTCATTATAAAAATGACTGGGGGTATAAAAAGACCTTAAAGCGCTTTCCGTATCGGCATCTTCAGAAAGAGGTTCTTCCGGGGAAGGCTCTTCTGTTCTTTTTTCTTCACCGCGATGCAACAATATATCCCCTGGAATAAATATAGTATGAAATGAGTCCTCTGATACCGGGAAGTTTAAGAAAAATATTTCCTCGATACTGGCTTCGCCGTTATCCTGTCGCAAACCGTACAGGAGATAGTTAATTCCACCCGTTTGCGGCGCATCGCGCAAACTGCGGGCCCACTCCGCTTTGTTCTGTAAAGCCTGGAAAGAGCCCAAAAGGCGTGTTCCCCACAGCAAAACGGCGATTAGCAGGAAAAGAGACAGGAGAAAAACGAGCCGTTTTTTGTGGAGCCGCATCCTCTTCCCTTTTTTACGCGTCAGGCTATCATGATTCATATTTCAAGTAGCTCCCGCTATTTTTTTCTTAACGATAAAATCAGAGAATTGCGAAAAGAAATGGAACCCGGGTGCAACAATCTTCCCCTCTCCAGCACCCTCTTTATCGTGAGGTTAACAGCGCCGAGAAGGGCCCTTTCCAGATCCGCAAAGGCCAGCTCTCTTACCTCTATGACGCCAGCATGGGTCCTCCCGGGTTCAATATAATCTGCCAGGTACACTATCCGGGCAAGCAGCGACATCCCGGCAGCACCGGTTGTATGCACTTTGACGGCTTCCAGAACTTCTTCATCTTCGATCCCCAGTTCCCATTTCAGCAACCAGGCACCGACAGGTGCATGGAGCAAAGATGGCTCCTGCAGGCTCAACTCATCGGCCAGATTGTTTTCCACAGCAATCCTGTACAGCCTCTCGTTGGAAAAACTCTTCCCGTAGTCATGCATTAAACCGGCCAGAGAAGCTTTTTGCGTATCGGCACCATAATTAAGAGCGAGCCGGTATGCCGTTTCTTCGACACCAACACAGTGCGCAAAAAGATCGGGGCTGCAACAGGCTCTTAGTTTTTCCCGGGCTTCAGACAGTTTCATCTATTTAAACACCTACGTTATATAATTTGACATAAAAAAAAACAATCCTTCTTCAACATTTTTTTTATATAAAAAAGGCAACTTTAAAGTTGCCTATTCTCTCTGGGTTTAGCTTCGTTTACAACCAGGCGGCGCCCGTCTACCTCTGCACCGTTCATGTTTTCCATTATCCTTTCGGCATCCTCATCATTTACCTCCACGAACCCATACCCCCTGGAACGACCGGTAGCTCTTTCCGTAATAATACGACAACCTAAAACTTCTCCGTATTTCGCAAAAGCATCCCGGAGTTCATCCTCCGTGGTCCCCCAGGAAACATTCCCTACATAAAGGGTTTTCACCATTTTGTCACCTCGCTTCCCGGCATATGTACTCTTTCTATATTATGCAGAAGTAAAAACCAGATTATACTCTCTCCTTCACCTCCCAAGTAGAATGCCGGTGGGTAACCTGGAGAAATCCGGGAATTTATTTCAACCAATCCCTTTAGTAGTGATGTTTACCCGGCAGGCATGTCGCGAAATAAAAACGTTAATTCGACAATATTTGACACATTTTTACATTAACCTTAATTTTTTAAATCATAGCATTTAAGAGAACGGAAGTCAAGCAGTCACTGCCTATAAAGTCTGTTTTTGTAAATATACTGTTCTACAGGTTCAGGCGTCAGGTATTTAATAGTTTTACCTTCCGCTATCCTGCGCCTGATATCGGTCGAGGAAATGGCCATAGCCGGTATTTCCAGAAAATGAATTTTTTTGGCTATTTTATCAAAAGACGATCCAAAAATAATTTTTAGTTTGTTAAAAGGGTATCCCGGGCGGGAAGCAGCGATAAATGAACAGGCCTCCAGAAGCTCTTCGTAATCTTTCCATGTCTTTATATCAAGGATAGCATCTGCTCCGGTAATAAAATAGAGATTTAGCCCGTTTTCATAAATCTGGAAAAAACGCCGGACAGTATCGATGGTATAGGAGGGCTGGTTATTGTCTATTTCCAGGCGGGACACGGTAAAATAGGGGTTGTCGACTACGGCAAGCATCGTCATGATATAGCGGTGTTCGGCCGGGGTTATATATTTTTGCTCCTTGTGCGGTGGAGTGCCTGCAGGCAGAAAAATAACATGATCCAGCTTAAATTGCTGGCGCGCCTCTTCCGCAGTAACCAAATGCCCGATATGTATAGGATCAAAAGTACCGCCCATGATCCCAAGGTTTATAGATTCGCCTGTGGCTTTGGGTAAAAGAAAACTCATCCCCATCTCTTCCTTTTTTTCGACTTAAAGAGAATAAGTAAATTCCAGATCGCCGATGCGCACGATATCTCCTTCCTGAATGCCCATGCGGATAAGTTCCTCTTCCACACCCAGGCTCTCGATGATCTTTTGGAAGCGGCGCAAACCCTCGGAGCTCTTAAAATCAGCCTGATACGCTGCCTTTTCGACTGCGTCACCGCTGACCAGGTAAACTTTTCCAGCGACCTGGATATGCAGCGGACGGGCTGCCACCGGGGGTAGAAAGATAATACTGTCCGTTAACTCTTCTTCAGGCAGAGCTTTTCTTTCCTGGACACACTTGTATAGTTCTTCCAGAAGGCTCTCAATTCCTTCTCCTGTAACCGCAGATATAGGGAACAGGCTAGTATTTTTAATCCTGTCACGGAACTTTTTGAGATTTTCCTTCGCCGACGGCAAATCCATTTTATTGGCAGCGAGGATGGCCGGTTTATTAAGCAATTCCTGATGATAAAGCCCCAACTCTTTCCTCAGGGCAGAATAATCCTCGTAAGGATCCCGTCCCTCTGTTCCGGCCATATCAATTAAATACAGCAAAACACCTGTTCTCTCGATATGTTTTAAAAATTGATGTCCCAGTCCTGCTCCCCGGTGAGCGCCTTCAATTATTCCCGGGAGATCGGCTACGACAAAGGAACGCTCTTCTCCCAGGTAGACAACTCCCAGCTGAGGGACAAGGGTCGTAAAAGGGAAAGGGGCGATTTTGGGCTTAGCAGCAGAGATCCGTGAAAGCAGCGTGGATTTTCCGGCATTGGGGAAACCAACAAGGCCAACATCGGCCAGAAGCTTCAGCTCCAGAATAAGTGTGCGCTCCTCCCCGGGCTCTCCTTTTTCAGCGAAATCCGGAGCGCGTCGTTGTGAAGTGACAAAGCGTGCGTTGCCGCGCCCGCCCCTTCCACCCCGGGCAGCCACAACTTTAATGCCCCGGCGTGGGAGATCCGCAAGCATCGTCCCGTTTTCGTCTTTAATAACCGTCCCAACGGGCACCTGTACAGTTAAAGAGCGGCCGCTTCTCCCCTGCTTGTTTTTTCCCTGCCCGTGAGAACCGTTGGCTGCATACAGGTGTGGCCGGTAGCTGAGATCGATCAGCGTATTTTTTTCCGCTGAGGCTACAAATATTACGTCTCCTCCGTCCCCGCCGTCTCCCCCGTCAGGGCCTCCCCGCGGCACATATTTTTCTCTTCGAAAGGACACTATGCCGTTTCCGCCTTTTCCTCCTTTGACAAATACCTTAACCCGATCCACGAACAATCCGATCACCTTGTTTAAAAAAAATCCCGGGAACCCCCGGGCTATAATCTAGACTTGCGGGTAGACACTAACCTGTTTTCTGGTCTTGCCAAGTCTTTCATAGGTCACCAGGCCGTCGACAAGGGCGAAAAGTGTATCATCTTTTCCGCGGCCGACATTAAGCCCGGGATGAATTCTTGTACCTCTCTGACGGACAATAATACTGCCGGCCGACACCTCTTGACCGCCATAACTTTTTATGCCAAGCCTTTTAGCATTACTGTCACGGCCGTTACGGGAGCTCCCAACACCTTTTTTATGAGCAAATAATTGCAGGTTAATATTGCGCATTTTAACCGGCCTGATTAGAAAACCAGGCCCGCACCTCCTTTCCCAAAAAGCTTTTTCCGGGAGATTGTTGCTTAAACAATTCCCGCAGTTATTCATTATTATACCTTATTCATCTTTAAATAATATATACCGGGGGTACGCTTTCGCTGTTTCCTCCAGCCCCAGCAGCATCGTTTCCAATAACAGGCGGCACTTCTCTTCCTGTTCTTTCCCCATCTTCGCCGGCGGGGTAATCAACAGGTAACCCTCTTCCATCTTAACGGGAAGTTTCAGGCCAACCAGGTCTTCCAGGGCAAAAATGATCGTCTGGGTAAGAACAGAGACAGCGGCACATACAATATCGCTTCCATGAGGGGCAAAAAGGGCATGGCCCTGTATCTCAATATTAACAGGATTACCCTTATCGTCCCGTTTTACCTTTATCTCAATCATCTGCTTGTGCTTAACAGGGTCTTACCCTGTATTAACTTCAATCTTCTCTATTATAACCTTGGTGAAGGGCTGGCGGTGGCCCTGTTTCCTTCGATAATTTTTTTTGGGCTTGAATTTAAAGACAACAATTTTTTTGCCTTTTCCATGAGATAGCACTTTACCGACAACCTTTGCGCCTGACACGTAAGGAAAACCCACTTGCGTTCCTTCATCATTTCTAACGGCAAGCACCTTTTCAAAAACAACTTCGGTTCCGGGTTCGGCGGGCAGCTTTTCTACCTTGCAAACACTTCCCTCGGAAACCATGTACTGCTTGCCACCGGTTTCAATAATGGCATACATTTTTTTCTTTTTACCTCTCTCTTTATAAACTCGCCGTACAAGGTAACTTTACCGGAGTAAAATTTTTGGGAACCTTGTCCGTGCGGCCGGATGCCCTGTAATTTTAGCACATAAGATAATTATTGTCAATGAGCTGCAAACCGGTGATCGTGTCAAGCCACTGTAGGTTTTTTAAAAGAACCCCACATTGCATAAATTGTATATACATTGGCTTTAGTTTGTTTCTATAGTAGGGGTAGTTAAATCGGTCCCCAGGGCAGATTAAATACAATTTAGATCGTTTCTTCTTCTATAACGTGATTTTGTAATACCCCTAACCCTTGTATTTCAGTTTTTATAACATCACCATGCTTTAAAAACCTTGGGGGCTTTTGAAATAAACCAACCCCTGCAGGCGTACCCGTAGCAATAATATCACCCGGCATTAACGTGATATTCTCAGATATGAACTCAATAAGTTCAGGGATAGTAAAGATCATATCTGAAATATATGAATCCTGCCACAACTCATCATTTACTGAGCATCTAATATACAAACTTCCAAGATCACCTACTTCCTCGGGGGTTACTAAAAAAGGACCTAAGGGGGCAAAAGTATCAAAGCTTTTGCTTCTTACCCATTGGCGATCAGAAAGTTGAATATCTCGTGCCGTTATATCATTAAAGTTTGCGTATCCAGCTATATACTTACTCGCATCGGCCTTTAAAATACGCTTTCCTTGTTGACCTATAATCACGGCTAACTCAGCCTCGCAATCAAGCTTTTTAACAACTGCAGGCTTTATGATAGGCAAGGAGTCACCTGTAATAGCCGAAGAATATTTTGCAAATAAAATAGGATACTCGGGAATCTTTGCTCCCTGTTCGAAGCAATGGGAATGATAGTTCAAACCTACACAAATTATTTTACTGGGTCTGGTAATAGGGGGAAGCAATTTAACAATATCAACAGGCCATAAAACATTTGTCATTGAAGAATTTTTATTTAAATATTCTTTTTCAATTTGTTTCAGTATTGATAAAGCATCGGGATTGGAAGCTAAAAGCTTTTCTATGGAGTCACAATTAAATTCTTCTGGCACATAAATGGCTCCTGTTTCAATTAAGGATTTTATATCTAGAATTGTATCTTCCAAATACATACCAACACGAGCTTTTTGCTTTTTTGCCTGGAACATTACTAGTCTCATGAGCAAAATCCTTTCCGAAGCTATTCTTTGGGGATTCCGCAGGACATTGTACCAATTTTTCCAGGATTTAATAGCACCGCAGTTTCGGCAAACATAGTTTTTTCCCCAGGAAGATGACGGCAGTCACTGGATGCATGCATCCAGTTTACCACAAAACTTACTGGAGAAGTCGTAACTGCTCGCTTAGAGTCAAGTAGTTTTTTACTGCCGCTGTACAGTTTAATTTAATCTGTCCCGGGGTCCTGGAGGGATTTAACCTTTTCGGCAAAAATATCGGTTAGCGATTCCGCTATTTCTTCGGTAAAACCTTCGCCATAGATACGGTAGGAAGGCTTTTCCGGATCGGGAAGCACCAATGCCCAGCCATCCGGGTAATAAAATTTCAAGCCGTCAATCATTTCGATCTTTTCGGCCTTACCCGGCCCCTCCTGGATAAGGCGGCGCATTACCCGCCCCTTTTGTCCCCAGGGGCACGCAATTTCTTTTTGACGCAGATTAATTCCCGGTATCTCTTTTAAGAAGGTGGAAAGGCTTTTTCCTCCCTGTGCCAGAGCGTCTAAAATTTTAAGCAGTGAGGTAACAGCGTCAATTTGCAAGAATTCTGCAGGTAAATAGCCCCTGCCGGCCAGGGTACCGCTATTTTTGTTTATTTCCTTAATTTTTTCCTGGAAATGCCGGGGGAAGGTCTTACTGCGCAGAACTATCCCCCGGTTTTTGCGGGCCAGCTCTTCATGTATCCAGGAGGCAGAGATAGGCTGCACCAGCATGGGCGTTTTCCCGGATTGTAGAATGAGCAGTGAGAGTAATGCCTGGTACAGTTCGCCGGATATTTCGTTGCCCTCTTCATCAAAGAGCACCATTTTTTCAGCGCTGGGATCCATCCAGAAGCCGAGGTCTACTTCCCCTCTCACAATACCGCGGGCAATTTCATTCTTGTGGCAGTAGAAATCATCCTCTTTCCAGCAGGCCAGTTTTGTCCTGGCGGGAGGATAGTAAACAATAAGGTTACAGTTGAGTTCCTGCAACAGGGGTACCAGGAAATCCTGCAAGTGGGGAGGCGGGAAAGCAACCAGAAGTGAAAAATTGGCTTCCTTGATGGACTGCAGCGAAAGATCTTTTAAAATCATTTGGGCATAGATCTTATTGTAATCGTTGATTACTTTTAAATAGCCCAGTTTATCTTTTCTGGCCCGGGGAAAATCATCCCTTAAGTATAGCTGTTCCAGATTTCGTTCCCGGGAATGAGGTAAATTAAGCCCTTCTTTATCAAAGAAACGGATAGCGCTGTACCCGTAATTGGAAGAGCAGGAGTGGATATAGATACCCCCCTCGGCCTGTAAAGAGGTTACCGCGATGCGCATTACAGGGGCAATTGTCTCACCAATGTCAATTACTTCCGCCCCTCCGGCCAGCAAGCCCACTGTAACCGCTTTTCTCAAAAGCTGTGAAGGCCCCCAGGTATCACCACCGATTACGACCGGCACGGACCCCCCGAGCATAAAGGCAAAAGCCGAACCCATTCTAAGAGCGCTCTCCAGGGTCAAATCCCCGTTTAGCTCTCCACGGACTCCGTCGGCGCCGAACAGTGACCTTCTGAACAGGTTCCCCCAAATAAGATTGCTGTTAACCACAGCTCCGCTCTCTATTCTTTTATAGGGCCATATTTTTATACCGGGCTTTATCGTCGCTTTTCTCTCAATAATACTCCCGTCGCCGACAACTGCTCCTTCATAGGCAGCGCTGCCCATCTCCATGCGGACGCCGCTGGCTAAAATACTGCCCCTGATAATAGAATTTTTTTGTAGTGTTACCCGCGACCAGGTTATGCTTCTTTTCGTGGACACTTTTTCAGAAAGGTAATTGTATGAACCCAGAACAGTATATTCACCAATGCTGGACTTTGTATCGATATATGTGCCCTTATTAATAAAGAAGGGCGGCATAAGGCGGGCGCCGGGAGCTATATAAACGTCTTCGGCAATCCAGACTCCCTCTTCCTCCTCTTCTGCAGGAAGCTTTACTTTCACTTTTTTATCCAGAATATCGTAGTGAGCATAACGGTATTGTTCCAGGCTCCCAATATCGCACCAGTACCCGGAGAGAACACAGCCAAAAAGAGGCTCGCCCTTTTCCAGTAGCAGGGGGAAGAGATCCTTGCTGAAATCATATTTTTTATTGGAGGGGATATACTGCAAAACCTCGGGTTCAAGCACATAAATCCCCGTGTTGACAGTATCGCTGAAAACCTCTCCCCACCGGGGCTTTTCCAGGAAACGAATAATTCTCCCCTCATCGTTAACCATAACAACGCCGTATTCCAGAGGATTCTCCTGGGGAGTCAGAATAATGGTGGCCAGAGCGTTTTTTTTGCGGTGAAATTCTAAGGCTTCGCTTAGATTAATATCCGTCAGACAATCTCCACTGATAACCAGAAAGGTTTCGTCCAAAAAAGCTGCTGCATTTTTTACGCTACCCGCCGTTCCCAGCGGCTCTTCTTCTAAAAAGTAGGTAAAATTGGCCCCCAGAGGGGATCTTTCACCAAAATAATCCATAATATTTTCTGGAAGATACTGCAACGTAACTGCCAGATTATGTATATTGTGTTCTACCAGGAGTTCTACTATATATTCCATCATGGGCTTTTCCATTAAAGGAACCATAGGTTTAGGACGATCGCAGGTCAAAGGACGCAGTCTTGCTCCTTCTCCGCCGGCCATGATTACTGCTTTCATACTTTTCATCTCCATCCAGTTTATAGTTTAGCCGCCCGGCCATCTTCCTTCTCCGGTATTTTTTTATCATCAGCCAGTTATTATTATCTCCTTTCTGAGAAGATTAACTCTCCCCAAAAGCGATAAAATGCCCCGAAGCTTTAGAAAGGAACATAAAAAATATTTTACGATCATTTAATTTTCTGTTTTTTTAACGATAAATATAGTATAATAAGATAGACTTGCTAAATTATACTAAATATTTGTAAAGACCCACGGTAAAATGTCAAGGGGTGAAAACTGGAAAATGTAAAATTAGTCAACCAAAAAGGCAATAGGATACCTGCAGGTGCCACTAGAGCAACTGGAATAAATTACCTATGTAAAAGGTTTACATTTTCACCTCCTGTTTTTGGTAGATTTGGCCTTTACTCAGCAGGGCAAAGACCAGGCGAACAAACTTACGGGC
>JAKORA010000053.1 GCA_029778075.1 Bacillota bacterium
CCCCGGGTGCAGGGCAAATAAATGAGAGATATGGCGGTGGCCCGGTTCGGCTTCTTCATAATCTTCCGCCCACTCCAGGAGGCGCCCGTCCCTGCCAATCTCCGGCTGGGGCAGGCGGGGGAGGCAAGCCCGTAGTTTCTCACGGAAGACGAGGTCTAACCCCAGGATTTCCGCTGCCTTGATGCAGTGGGTAAAAAGGGTATGGATAATTTGGCTGTCCATGGCCGGGCCCGCGCAAAGAGATCCCCTTTCACCGGTGGGCAGGATGTAAGTATTCTCCGGGGAGACCGAGGGACAGGTTACCAGGCGGCCCCGGGGATCGGGAACGAGGAAATCCAGGAAGAATCCGGCCGCTTCTTTCATCACCGGGTAGACTTTTTTTAAAAATTTCCGGTCCCCGCTGAAATGGTAATGCTCCCACAGGTGCAGGCAGAGCCAGGCCGCTCCCATAGGCCAAAAGGATGCCGGCGGGTAAAGATCCTGGGGGGCGGTATCACCCCAGATGTCCGTGTTGTGGTGGGCGACAAAACCACGGCACCCGTACATCACTCTGGCGGTACGGCGGCCGGGCCCGCGCATGCGTTCAATATGCTCCAAAAGCGGCCGGTGACACTCGGGAAGGTTACAGGTTTCCGCCGGCCAGTAGTTCATCTGGGTATTGATATTAATCGTGTATTTGCTCTCCCACGGCGGTAACATCTCCTGGTTCCAGAGGCCCTGAAGGTTGGCGGGTAAGGAGCCCGGCCTGCTGCAACTGAGCAAAAGGTACCGGCCGAATTGGAAGTAGAGTTCGACCAGACCTGGGTCGTCGGCGCCTTTTTTTATTCTTTTCAGTCTTTCGTCCGTGGGCAGGGTCTCCGGCCTGGTTTCTAATCCGGTCTCTTGCCTGGGCCCTGATCCGGTATCCTGTCCTATATCTTGTCCGGTCTCTTGCCCGGTCTCTGACCCAGCCTCCGATCCGGCCTCTAACTTTATCTCTGGTCCAGCCTTCTGTCCGGCTTCCAGCCTGGTCTCTGGGCTGGCCCGAACGGTTCGCCCCGTCAATTCCAACTCCACCCGGTGGAAAAAGGACTGGTAGTCTTGGCGATGCCGCCGGTACAAAACTTCATACGGCTTGCCCGCAGCCGCGGCTAAAACCCGCAGGCAGGCTTGTTCCGGATTCTTATGCCGGTAGCTGGTTTCCCCGGCCACGAGCAAGGTAACGGCATCGGCTCCTTCGACAATGAGGTTTTCACCAATGGTATAAACCCTTCCCCCTTCCGGAACGGCGCGAAGAGCAGCGCGAAAAGCAACGCCGCCGCCCCCGCAGTTGCCCCTCATCACCAGGGTATCGGAGCCCAAGGGTTTGGTATGTTCATAATACTTACCTCTGTTTAGCACGGCATAAAAACCAATCCGCCCCGGCCGGTCGGCGGAAAGCCGGATTACTAATACCCTATCGGGAGTACTAGCAAAAAGTTCCCGGCGGAAAGTGACATTATTATAGGTATACGAGACCCGGACAGTGGCGGTGTTTAAATCCAGTTCCCGGTGGTAATTTTCTATTTTTTCGTCTTTTTTGCCGTGGCCGTAAAAATGCAGCCACAAATCGCCAAGGGGTTGATAAGGACGTTGGCTTTCCGGTATCCCCGCCAGGGCCAGCAAGGCCAGCCTTTCTGCTTTGTGGATCTCCCCGGCAAAAATGAGACGCCGGATTTCCGGCAGGTACTTAAGGGCATCAGGGTTGTTCCGGTCAGCTGGACCCCCGTACCAGACACTGTCCTCGTTGAGTTGGAGGCGTTCCGTCAAGAACCGGCCGAAAACCATCATCCCCAAACGGCCGTTCCCCAGCGGTAAGGCTTCTTCCCAAGCCTCCGCAGGTTTTTTATACCAAAGGTATAGCGGTTTCACGGACATGTGCTGCGTCTCCCCTTGTTTCTCTCTGGCCGATCTCAGCCTGTCCAGAGTTATAGAAAGATATAAATCAATTTATGAAGATACCAGATTTCCTTTACTTTCATTGCCTTCAACCATGTATGCAACACCATAATTCCATCCGGTGCATTTTTTTGCCCTGTTTGAAGGTATGAAAAGAAATACCACTGTAATCAAAATATCCATTAGCGCAATACCTGCAATACCTAATCCAAAAATAGGAATGCCAAAAGGAACAACTATTAGGGTTTTCCCAAATGATATTGCAATGGCATTATACAGCTGTTTTTACATATTGTGCGTTTTAAACCACCGGAAATCAAAGATGCTAAGATGCTTTTTGGAAGCAAATAACCTCAAGGAATTTCCTCGATCAACAGGATAAATTATATCCCAGTCCTCGGAATATATGACATCATATTTTTTACCGGGTTCACCGTATTCATGCTCTTTTTCCCCGGTAATTTCCCCTTTTATAATGAAATAATTGATGGCATCAACAAAAAACGTGTCTATTAGTTCTTCCGGAGTTTTACCTTCTAAAATAACCAGTTTTGTTCTGCTGTATACACCTTCTTTATCTTGCATTAATGCCCAAGGTGGACCTGTAGAATGAGCTCTTCTACAGACAATAGCCGGGAAATTATTAATATCATCAATAACAACAACCCGCTTAATAGGTATCTGTTCTAAAATGAAAAAGAGTGTCCCTAAACATAAAACACTATAAAGCATATATCTGGTTATGGCACGCACTTCCTAAAACACCTACCTGGGTTAACATAGGCTTTGAGCCATTAAATTCAGACTTCGATATTGCCAGGAATGCTAACCCCAACAATACTCTTAGCATTCAACAAGTCCTCCATTTTTTGCTTTCACATGATTATTCTCTAATTTTTTGAAAAACTCCCGCATCAAGATTTATATTACCAGTTCCTAAAAGTGCCTTTCCTGAGTAAAACTCTACCGCAGATCAATTATTGCCCGTAATAGGTACTTGTTATCTATTCTTTCAAAAACAGCCCATGCGCCTAGCGGTATGCCATTAGTTACAACAGATTCGGTTAAAACAACCTCCTTATCGTTTAGCTGGATTACCCTGGGGCTTTCATCAAGAAGATCCTCAATGCCTATTTGTGCACATAACTCAATCACTTCTGATGTGGGAGGCTCACCTTCATTTTTAAACTCAAACAAAACCCCTTCGACTGTAGTCAAGGGTAAATTGGCTAGGTTTCTTTTGCGTGTCCCCATAAACAACTCTGCGGGATCTATGGCAATTTCCCCTTTAACAGGAAATATAAAATCTACAGGTAGTAATCCCAAAGAATAATAATTCCTGACATTCTTTCCTCTTACCCCAAACCCTCCACTGGGAAAATTTCGAATAATCACCAATCCTGAAGGACTGAGTATTTCTTTGGCGTCTTTTTGGCCCGTTAAGACCATTTTAAAATTTGTAATCACCTCATAAATCTCTGTAGAATCATGAATTGTCATGAAAGAGAAATATTCTTTGGTTTCCCCTTCAACAAAGACGACTCTTGTCAGTTCATTTTTTAAGCCAAAACTTAAAGTTGCATGTCCCTTATCATATTCGTAAACAAGAATATGAAAACCAGATCCTACATCCCGAAAGTTTTGACCTAGTTTTTCGATTACATAAGAAACAGGCTGACCTTTTCTAAGAAAATTAAAATCTGCCCTGGTTAAACGCCTTCCGTCAGATTGTGACCCAGGGCTATTATTTTCAGTTGCTATAATCTCACTGGTCTCCTCATTAATTTGGGAATTAGAATTACTAGAGCTATTGGATGAGCGTGAAATATACAGTACTGTTTTGTCCCACATAAAATGACCGAAGATTTCTCACAATTTCTGTC
>JAKORA010000054.1 GCA_029778075.1 Bacillota bacterium
GGCCTATGGTGTTAAAATGATTGAACCAGTACCCTCCAAAACGTTCCTTCACAGAGCGCAGGTAATGGCGGGAATAAGGATAAAGCCCCTGCTCCGTCATCTTTTCCAGAACGTTTCGTTTAATCAAAAGGCTGTTTTTGGCCAGGTTCATCAGCCTTTCCAAGTGCGCAAAATATTCGTCTTCACTGGCAGAGAAGTACCCCAGACGGGGAAGGTTGATAGTCACCACACCGATGGAGCCGGTTAAGGGATTGGCGCCGAAAAGCCCGCCCCCCCTGCGTCGCAGTTCCCGGTTATCCAGGCGCAGGCGGCAGCACATGCTGCGGACATCTTCCGGTGAAAGATCGGAATTTATAAAGTTGGCGAAATATGGGATCCCGTAGCGAGAGGTCATCTCGATAATACGTTCAACCATGGGGCTGTCCCAGCCAAAATCCGGCGTTATATTATATGTAGGGATAGGAAAAGTAAAAATTCTTCCCCGGGCATCACCTTCCATCATAACCTCGCAAAAGGCTTCGTTAAGCATATCCATTTCCTTCTGAAATTCTCCGTAGGTCTCCTTTTTTATTTCCCCGCCGATCATCACCGGCTGGTCTTTTAAAACGGGGGAGACGGTAACGTCCATGGTGATATTGACAAAAGGGGTCTGGAAGCCCACACGCGTGGGGACATTAAGGTTAAAAATAAATTCCTGCATGGCCTGTTTGACCTCGCGGTAGCTCATATCGTCATAGCGTATAAACGGCGCCAGGTAGGTATCGAAGTTGGCCAGGGCCTGTGCGCCTGCAGCCTCCCCCTGCATCGTATAAAAGAAGTTAACGATCTGACCCAAAGCCGTCCGGAAATGCTTGGGGGGGCCACTCTCCACTTTCTGGGATACGCCGCTGAAACCATTTTCCAGAAGGTCGGCCAAGTCCCAGCCACAGCAATAAGGCGCCAGGAGACCTAAATCGTGAAGGTGAAAATCACCCTGGCGGTGTGCCTCACGGATTTCTTCAGGATAAACTTTTTCCAGCCAGTACTTGGAGGTCACGGCGGAAATGATATGGTTGTTCAGCCCCTGCAGGGAGTAATTCATGTTGCTGTTTTCATTAATACGCCAGCCCTCCCCACCGAGGTATTCCTGAAACATTTTTTCAGCATTAAGCAGTAAATGCTGGAAGTTCCTTAATTCTTCATGCTGTTTGCGGTAAAGAATATAAGCTTTGGCAGTTTTGGCATGGCCGTTTTCTATGAGGACTTTTTCAACAATATCCTGGACCTCTTCCACGCTGGGGAACCTGTCCCGGAAAGTCTCATTGATAATGTTCACAACTTGCTGCGAAAGATTACTTGCCACCCGACGGTCTGCGCCTCCCACTGCCTGCGCTGCCTTGAAGATGGCATTAATAATTCTTTCCTGGTCAAAATTTACTACCCGGCCGTCCCGTTTAATGATTTTCTCCGGCAAGAATGCTCAACTCCTTAATCCAACAAATTTCAACACAGCGATGTGTGTTTTTTCAGCAATTTTGTTAAAAAGCATATAAGTTATTATAAATTCTTCGAACAAATTAGAAAATCCTGCCATCCCGGTGACTAAATTCTGAACAGCGCGGGGATTTAGTTCACAGATTGCCTGAAAAGCAAAACTCTTCGCCGGCGTGAGGCCGTACTCCTGCTCACAGAGCCGGCTGCGGAACCAGCATCGTTTCTATTGTATACGCGAAGCCGTTGCTCCTGATGATGACGGCGCCATGAAGATCCGTGCGGTAAACCTCCACTTCGCTCTCCTCGAGACCGGCAAGGGTGGAGGTATGGGGATGCCCGAAGGAATTGGTCCCCACGCTAATTACGGCCGCACGGGGAGAAGCGCTGTCCAGCAACTCCCGCAGGTTGCCAAGATATCCGCCGTGATGGGGCACCTTTAAAATCTGGACAGCAGGGATCTTTTGCTTTGATAAAAGACGCTCAACAGCCCTTGCCTCAATATCACCCGTAAAGAGGAAACCCACCTCCTTGTAGCGCAGGTGCAAAACCAGAGAATTGTTATTAGTATCGTTTTCGTTACCGCTGAACAGCTGCTCCGGAGGGTTTAACACCTTCATCTCCAGAAATGGCCCCGCCGTATACATATCGCCCTCCCGGACAATTTCCCGGGAAATATTCTTTTTATGGGCCAACTCCAGCAACTCGCTGTAGGACTGCGTCCCGGGCTCCTCGGCCGTGGTCACCAGCCGTTCGACCGGAAATTTCTCCAGAACCGGGGACAGCCCGCCGTAATGGTCTTCATGGGGGTGGCTCACGATTACCATATCCAGCTTTTTAATACGCCGGTGCTCCAAAAAGGGCACCACTACAAATCGCCCTGTTTCATCAATATCCCCCATGTAAGCCGGTTTGCCGCCGCCGTCCAGGAGAATATTGTGGCCCTGTGGCGTGCGAATAAAAATAGCGTCGCCCTGCCCGACATCCAGGAACACTACCTCCAGTTCCCGCTCAGAAGAACCGGTAACGGGCAAGCCCCACCATGTCATAAAAAGAGCCGGAAGCAGCAGTGACACCAGGAGATGAAAAGGCCTGACCCGCTGCTTGAGGCGGTTATAAACAGGCAAAAAAACCTTCCACCCCCCGGCCAACAAAGCCAAAAAGGCATAGAAGATGATTATTTCGCTTAAATACGGCGGATATACTTCGCAGTAGGAAAAGGGCAGATTGCCAAAAAGCACGGCAGCATAAAGAAGATAAGATAAAAGCGGATAATTGGCCAGATTCAACAGCGAACCGGCCAGGGGACACAGCAGCCCCAGGAGCGCAGAAGCAAGCCCTATGCTCATTACCAGGGACATGACAGGTAACACAAAGAGATTGGCCAGCAGAGCTGCCAGCGAAACCTGCCGGAAATATAAGGCGGTCAGCGGGAGAACGCCAAGCTGCGCGGCCAGGGTAACAGCCAGCAGCGGGGAAAGGTTTTTTACCAGTGATGGCGCAGCAGCAAGGGGCGTTCTGTCCAGAGCCGCGGTGATCTTTTCCTGCAGCAAGGGAGCCAAAAAGATAATCGCACCTGTAGCAGCATAAGAGAGCTGGAAACTGATCGTAAACAGCAAAAAAGGGTTAAAAACAAGGGTGAACAGCGCCGCGGCTGCCAGGGAGGTGGGCAGGTCTCCCGGTCGCCCCAGCTGCACCGCTCCCATGGCCAGGAGTACCATTATAAAAGCCCGTAGGGCAGAAGGTGCCAGACCGCAAAGGTAAACGTAGGCGGCAAGAAGCAACGCGGTAAAAAGGTATGCCACCCATCCCTGCAGCCCAAACCGTCTTCCCAGCAGAAGAACAGCCGCGGCCACCAGCCCCACATGCAGGCCGGATACGGCCAGTAAATGAGCAATGCCGCTTTGGCTGAACAGCCCTATCGTCTCCTCATCGAGGGCGTTCCTCTCGCCAAAAAGCATCCCTACCAGCAAAGCACCCTCTCTCCGGGGAAGGTAAGCCCTTAAAACAGCCGACATCCTGCTTTTAAGTTTTAAAGCTGCCAATTGCAGCGCAGAAAGTTGGTCAGAGAGGCCCAAAATACTGATACCGTCGGCAGGGCCGTAAAAAGATGCCGCTATTCCCTCTGTCTCCAGATAAAACCGGTAATCGAACCCGCCCGGATTGCGCCGCCCTTTGGGCTCATATAATTTCCCCTGCAAAGATACCTGTTGACCGTATGACAGCTCTGCAGGCATCTCGTTTTCTTCTTTCCACTGCAGTGTGACCCGAACCCTGCCGGTTACTGTATCTTCTTTATCTAGATCCAGAAGGCGAATTTTTTCTGCACGAAGCGTAAAGACCACGTCACCCTCACGCCACAGGGGCTCGTCTTCCACCGTCCCCATCAGCAGGCAGCTCTCCCCGCAATAGTCCCGGATGTTGCCCTGCACCCTCTGCAACGAGTAGTTGTAAATAAGGCCGCCGGCGACGAGGAAAAGCAGTAAAAAGGGAGCAAGCATCTGCCCCCCTTTTTTCTCATTAAAGATATTATATAAAGACCAGATCAGGGCGGCGGCTGACGCAAAAATAAGTACGTAGGGCGAAAAATAACGCCCCAGGATAATTCCCGAGACGTACATCAGTGTCAACCAAATGAGAGGACGGGTCATTTCCAGTACTCCTTACTCCTTCACTAAAGAAAAAAGCCTTCAGCCAAAGCTCGAAAAGGTCAATGACATCCTACGGGGTCAATAGACCCCAAGGATTCCCGCCGGGCTTTTCTAATTTTTCAGCTTTTGATCATAACCAGCATCATTTTAAATTTCTCCAGGGCTTTAAGAGCATGCGGTTCATTGGCCGGCATAATCACCATCTCTCCCGCTTTCAGGGTTAACGGTTTCCCCGATATGGTGATCTCAACAGTACCGTCAAAGACATAAACCAGGGCATCAAAGGGCGCCGTATGCTCACTTAAACTCTGCCCTTTGTCAAAAGAAAATAAGGTTACTGTTCCCGCTTTTTTGCTAATAATTTCTTTGCTAACTACAGAGCCTTCCTGGTATGCTACAAAATCCGCTAAATTGATTTTTTCACCTTGAATTTGCATTTTCACATTGCCTCCCTTTTTATAATCCCTATGATACCGGCATTCGCCAGCACCGCGAAACGAGGGCTTGAAGCGGGCCCGGCAGACATGGACGTCTGCCGCCGGCAGCACGAACATGGAGGTGAGCTCTGCCGGGAAGGCCAATCGAGAGCCCGAGCTGAGCTGTAAAACCTGCCTCAAGCGAACCCTGAAGCAAGCACCAACTTTAGCCCACCCGTAAAAAGCCCGAATAAAAGATTAGCTTTATTTTATCATGTTTTTTACTTGCCGGGAAGCTGGGAGGCAGTGAAAACTAAAGTTTCTTGGATACACCCGCATCATCAAAGGTACTCATTTGGCCGATAATTCGGCAGGAGGCTTCCACAATATTCATGGCCAAAGCCGCTCCCGTTCCCTCTCCCAGGCGCAGGTTCAGGTTTAACAGGGCTTTGAGCCCCAGTTCCTGCAGCATGAATTGGTGCCCGGGCTCCATAGATTGGTGGGCTGCGATCATGTAATCCAGGGAAAGCGGTGCCAGGTGTTTGGCCAGCAAGGCCCCGGCGGAGGAGATGAAGCCGTCTATCAGCACGGGTATGCGGTGATAAGCCGCGCCTAGGATCAGCCCGGCAATGCCGCCAATTTCGTAGCCGCCGACTTTGGCCAGCACATCTACCGGGTCCGCAGGGTCAGGACGGTTAATCTCCAGCGCCTGCCGGATTACCCGGATCTTGTTTTGCAAGCCCTCGTCATCAAGGCCGGTTCCCCTGCCGGTTACTTCCTGTACCGGTTTTCCGGAGAAAACGGCCAGAATGGCACTGCTCGGCGTTGTATTGCCGATGCCCATATCACCGGTTGCCAGAAGTTCCGCTCCTTCCCCTGCCAGTTTGCCGGCAATGAATATACCGGCTTCCAGCGCTTGAACTGCCTCTTCCCGGGTCATGGCCGGTCCGCGGGCAAAGTTTTTGGTCCCGTATCCTATTTTGCAGGAAATGATCTTGCCTTCTTCCACCAAACTGCTTAGGTCGGCAGCGACTCCCATATCAACTACGATCACCCGGGCACCTGCCGCTGCGGCCAGCACGTTAATCGCCGCACCTCCTGATACAAAGTTGTAAACCATCTGCGGGGTTACTTCCTGGGGATAGGCGCTTACCCCTTCCGCCACCACCCCGTGGTCACCGGCCATAGTCACCACCGTTTTATGGCTCACGGAAGGTTTTAAGCTCCGCTTAATGGCCGCCAGTTGTTCAGCCAAAGTTAAAAGTTCACCCAGGCTGTCTTGGGGCATAGCCAGGTTTTTCATGTATTCCCTGGCTTTCTGACGCCACTGCTCGCTAACAGGCTCTATACCGCTCACTACCTCCGACAATTTCAGGTTCATTAAAAACTACCTCCTATCGTTGTTCTTAATACAGGGCATATCATAAAAAAATCCACGCTCCATTAAGCGTGGACTTTTCCATCATCCATACGCGCCCGGCCGTCTCACCGCGAGGCGGCACATGCAGTTACAGGCAGGTCTCCTGACTCAGGCTCATTGCCCATGCCGCCTTCCCCCTTAAACGGAGTGGCCTCTGGCATGCACTATCCCTTCACAGTGGCGGGTCCGTCCGGGATTTTCACCCGGTTCCCTATTCTCCCTTACGGGCACCTGTAACAGTTGATATTCAATTCTCAAATAAAATTTTAAGCAAAACCTTCGTCACTGTCAAGAGGTAATTTTCTTACCTGCTTTAAAAGCAGTTTTTGATCCTGCCCCCACTAAAGTTTTCTCATAGTTTTCTTCCACTACCTGCTAAATCCCTCCAACCACCTATTAAAAGTTTACACTTTCTTGACGAGATATAAAGCTTTCGCTTCTTTCCTGACTGCCCGATCCTGACGGGGGCTGTTTCTGTCCTAGAGAGATGGCCAGGGGTGCAAAGATGTGTTACACTGATAGGTAGCGGTGTCACTAGAATAAACAGCGGTGTGATGTCAATTTAAGTAACTGGAAATGTTTACGAGGAGAGAGTTCGATGCAATCATTTGTAGACTGTATTCATTGCTATCTTAAACAGGCGACAAACTGTATGACATTGGCCGGTGTGGATGAAGAAACACAGTGCCGGGTTTTATTCGCGCTCATGGATGA
>JAKORA010000055.1 GCA_029778075.1 Bacillota bacterium
ATATCAAAAGGACCGCCCAAGAGCATGCCCGCGATCTTAGGTGCCTCAAACTCAACGTACTCTGCCGCCTCCCTGCCCTCGGCTGCAGTGAAGGTTTTTCCGTCCCAGCGCACTGTGGCTACCTGAACTTTTTCCTGCCAACTGCAGCCGATAGCCAGTTCAAAGGCCGGAAGACCTTTTGCAGCTTGGGCAAAGTAAGGAGCTAAAGCCTCGCAGAGCTGCGGCCAATTGATGATCTTAAACATGCCCTGGGGAGCTGTGGACCAACTTCTTGCTGCCTGATAATAAAGCTTAAATGCTATAGGCTCCAGAGCGAGATGCAAAGAAGCTTCCTCGCCGAAAGTCCAATCTAAGGCGCCATAAATTAACTCCAACTCCCGGCCGCTGGGAGAGACAACTTCCTGCACCACAAGATCCCCGCGGTACTCATTCATGGAAATGAGATAACCGTCATCTGCCATAAACACCCGCACTCCAGGGCGGCTAAGGGTTAAATCAAAATATCTCCGCTCCACCCGATAAGGGAGGGTGCTGTGCAGCTGACGCACTTGATCCAATATAGCCGGATCTTTGCTGTCCACTTCCTGAACCTCGATGAGTTTTATTCCCGCCCGATCCAGTGAACGGCGGGTAAAGGAAAGATGATACTTAACACCACAGGTCTCGTAGCCAAAGTGTTGGTACCTCTGCCTGTCTCCCCACAATACAGAAAGAGGCATTTGTTGCTCTTCCATCATTTCTATGGAACGGTTCATAAGTTTGCTCATAACTCCTTTGCCCCGGGCTTGGGGATCTGCTGCTACACCACCGATGGCGCCTGCCAAAACAGTGCTAGGACCTACCTTCAACTCTAAAGGATATGCACCAACATGCCCTGCGATCTTCCCCTGACTTTTTAAGATCAGGGAGCACTCTGTTGCTTGCGGCACAAGCTGAGGATAATTGCGGGGGAAAAAGTCCCTCCCATGGCCGTAGCACCGCTCGAGAAAGCGGTTTAGCTCCTCCTCTTCCTCTGTCAAAAGCAATCTAATCTCTTCCATAAAGACCCTCCTAATAGGCGCCGAACGCCTTACTTTTCAAAAATAAAGTTCCTCTCGCCGGAGCTAAGCAATCTCTCGGAATCCCCTCAGAATAAATTTTTTCATTATGCTGAATAATTGAGATAACATTTAGTTTGTGCTATTATACAAATGAGGCAGGTGACTGAATTGGAAAAGGATGAATTGGTGGCTTATTGGGTTGAAACAGCTAATAAAGACTACCAAACC
>JAKORA010000056.1 GCA_029778075.1 Bacillota bacterium
CGTAAACGCCGCTGCCAGTGACCGTACCGCCTTCCGGCGGCTCGGGCTGGGCCACGATATTATAGGTCCGGTGCTGTTCTGCGGCAAAAATAAATTTAACCGATGTTGACGCTCCCTGGAGCAGGTTGCCGGAGGATTGATCAAAAGTCACCGTCAAGGTGAGCTCTTCGTCTTCGTCCCTGGCCAACCGGGTGATATCAATATCGGCGAGGTCTTTCAAGGGGCCGCTGTAATATTCCGTTAAATCTCTGCCGGTCACATCGATCCACAAGACATTGTAGATGCTGTCATCGCCGCTCTCCTTTTCCGCGCTAAGGGTAAAGGAGAAATCGTGCCTGCCTTTATTGCTGACGGTTACCGTGGCGCTGCTCGTGTCTCCCGGGGCCATGTTCTGCTCCGTGAATAGAGGCGTGTTGGCCGGGGTAACCGTGATTCCCAGGTCATCGCCGATGATCTCTAACTCTGAAGCAAAGGTCCACCCGGTCTCGGTGGCCAGCATCATACCCACCGCTATGAGCAGAAACATGACGATGATCGCTGCGGAGCCGGCAATTTTTCGATACATATCCTGCCCCCCTTATAATAGTAAAAAGCTACAAATCAAATTACTGTTCATGCCTGCAGTTACTGGTGCTATAAAGCATTTTTTTGTTGCCATCTATGTAAAAGTGTTTTATACACGAATTTTCGACTTCAGCTTACTGGTTGAGCCCTAAACTTTTCTTTCCACGATTAAAGTTTCGACATAATGGCCAGCCTTACCTTTTTCAATCCGGAGGCAGGCCGCTAACCCGCCACCCAGGGGTCTCAACTGCTTGCTTAGGAAGTATAAAAACTCTTCCCTTAGCTTTACAGGAGACTAATAATCTAACGCATTGCTGCAAATTTGCAGCAATATCTCCTTTAGCCGCTAAACGCTGTAACATACCAATCAAATATCACCCTTAGATCCTCTGCCGATTTAAATGGGCCTGCTTCTATTTCTGGATGCGGAGCCGGTGGACGGCCATCCATAAAATCAAGCATTAAAGCAATCACCATTTGTTTGTCCTCAGCACTTAATGCATCGAATCCTGTATAATCAAGACCCAGAACATCTTTGTTCTTTTGCAGCACATGGAACATTATTGCCATCACTTGGTGAGGCATTAGCGATGTCGTTGTTGTCCCTGCTTCAATTGGCTTGCTTAAAAACGGAGCATCAATATCTTCTTCAAAAGTATAGGGTTCGCCAGGTTTAGGCACGTTGTTAACTTCAGCCAGCGCTGCCTCAACGATTGCTTCCTTATCGTAGAAAATCCCAAATACGCTGAAACTGCTTATGGGCTCGCTGATTATCTTTTTATTAA
>JAKORA010000057.1 GCA_029778075.1 Bacillota bacterium
CGACATGGACGTCGGCAGCCGGCCTCTGACCATGGATGGGAATTGGCCGGGGAGGTCGTCGAAGGCCTGAGCAAGCCGTAGAACTTTACGAGCGGAACTCGGAGCTCCGACTACAGCAATCGCTGCCCCATTTAAGTTGAGCTGCAAAACCTGCCTCAAGCGAACCCTAAAGCGAGCACCAACCTTCGCCACCCCTGCAGGACATGAAAGAGCTCTAAATAAGGCTATCTTCATTTTCACCGGTTCTTGGATCAGCAAGGCCGGCTGTCGACATTCATTTAAGGCTAATAGAAAAACGGAGGAATAAACATGACGAGAAATTTACAAGCACTATCCGCTGAGCTGCTTGCCAACGCCCGGCTAAAACGGACCCCGGGAAGGCTCGCGTTGCTTGAGTTGCTCTTGAAGGAGAAAAAGCCCCTGACCAAGCAGGAAATTTCAGCAAAATTGTCCGGTATCCCTTTTAACTCCGTAAGTATCTACAGATCGCTGGAAGCATTTCTTCAGGCTGGAATTGTCCACAAAGTAAAGGTGGGTGACCGAAACTGGCGGTTTGCGGTCTGCGACTGCGGAAGCAGCAGGCACTGTCATCCTCATTTTATCTGCCGTTCCTGCGGAACAGTAGAGTGTTTGCAGGGTCTGCAGATACCAAAGCCGCAAAAACTGAAACCCGGTTATGTAGCCGAAGAACAGGAAATCTATATCCGCGGGTTATGCGCAAACTGCCATTTGTCGGATAAATAAAGTTGCGGAAAAGATAGCAGTAATAATTTTTTAACACTCTTTAGTTTTACGGAAAGCCTGGACAGTCTCCCTGGTACCGGAATAAAGGCCAATTGCGCTAAGACCTATTACAAGGCCTCCGATAACAGCAGTATACCATGTCTGGTCGCTATAAAAATGTAAGCCAAGGGAGAAGAGTTCCCCCAGAACCACTGCCAAAAGAGGAGCATACTTTTCTTTTAAGCCAAACATTTTAGCCAGTTGCACCAGCCCCAGTATAATGGGGATGGCTGAAACACCGCCGATAAGTTCCAAGTCGATCACCGAAACCCTCCCGGTTATCATATTTCTGTACCAGGATATGGGTTTTACAATGATTTGTTAACACAATCAAAAACGCAGCACCTTATTTTTTGGACTATAAAAGTAAAAATAAGCTATCGACAGCTATTTATTTGAATTTTATTTATATTTTATTAAAATAAATAACCTCAACCAAGTTGAGATTAACCGAACTCATCAGAGCGGCGCTCTTTGCCTTCAGCTTCTTTTTCCTGTTCCTCCCTCCGGCAGCTTTCACAAAGTGACCTATTAATCCCGCCTTTCCAGACCATGTAATCCTCGAAAATCCCTTTTCCGCATTTAAGACAGGCATGCATTATTGACCTGGCCCTCCTATCAGCCATCAGTTTTCTTAAGCAGAAAGTCATAGAAACGCTTTAAGACAGACGCTGCCTGCGCCCTGGTCAGCGGTTCATCAGGATAAAATTTGCCGTCGCTTTTTCCCGACATAAGACCCTGCTCCTTCACAAATTTTATCCCCTCCGCTGCCCAGTGATCCGCCGGCACATCCGGAAAAATAGTTTCCCTTAAATTGCTTCCCACAGCGGCAAGAAACTGTTGCCAGCCGTTGGGCCTGCCGCGGAGAACACGGGGGCAATTTTTGCCACTCCACTTGTTATGCTGGACGACCCGTTCAATACCCAAACCGAATTTGGACAAGAGATCCGCTACCAGCCGGGCTGCATTGTCCTCCGCTTTCTCTCTGTTTCCGTCAGAATTCTCACATATTTCTAAGCCGATACTGCTCCGGTTTCCTGTCCCGTTCAGCCCGTCGCCGGCATGCCATCCCACCTCGTCAAGGGGAAGATGCTGCACTATCTGCCGGTCATCAACGGTAAAATGCCAGGAAACAAGCTTTTTCGCTGCATCATCGCCTTTAAGGTAACGGGCATGGGCTGCAGCATCCGCCCCCTTTCCGGTGTTGGCTGTATCGTGAATCGTTATCCACTCCGGCCCGGAAAGTTTCAAACCGGGCCTGTTTTCCCTTCCAACCGGTATAAAGTCCTCTACTATCTTCATATTAGCTTACTTCCTCCAAAATTTGGACAAGAAACTTGAGGTATTGCTTCTCCTGTACCTGCAAATCCCTTATTTTAAGGGAAACGCCTTTCCCGGCATGCAGTGAAAGATTGCGGCGGTAGCGGCTTACTAGCTGCCACAGAGGCTCGCTCTCGAATTTCTTTTCCTTTTGGAACTTGATTATAGTCTGACCTTTCTGCTGTTCAATGCTTTCCACGCCCTTTTCCCGGGAGAGCTGGCGCAGGCGCATGACCAGAAGCAGGTTTTCTACGGGCGGCTGCAGGCGTCCATAACGATCTTTCAACTCCTCTGCCATATCCTGTAGCTCCTGCTTGTTCTCCAGGGTGGCAATCCGCCGGTAAAGTTCAATCTTTTGCTGCTGGTTGGGCACATAGGAGGAAGGCAGATAAGCGTTGATGCTTAAATCGATCCTGGGCTCGAATTCTCTGGGTGCTTCCACTTTTTTACCCTTCATCGTCTCAATGGCCTGTTCAAGCAGGCGGCAGTACAGCTCATATCCTACAGCCATCATATAACCGTGCTGTTCCGGGCCGAGTATATTCCCTGCTCCCCTGATCTCCAGATCCCGCAGCGCTATCTTAAAGCCGGAACCCAACTCCGTAAATTCTTTAATCGCCTGCAGCCTCTTTACAGCATCTTCAGTCATCACCTTATCTTTCCTGTAGGTCAAGTAACAGTAAGCCAGGCGGTTCGAACGCCCTACACGTCCCCGCAACTGGTAGAGCTGGGCCAGCCCAAAATGATCGGCATCGTACACGACCATGGTGTTTACATTGGGGATATCCAGACCTGCTTCCACAATGGTGGTGCTGACAAGTATATCGTATTCACGGCGCATAAATTTGTGCATCACTTTTTCCAGTTCCTGTTCAGGCATCTGGCCGTGTGCCCATGCGATTTTCGCCTCCGGGATCAGCTCCCGCAACCTTTCCGCCCATTTTTCAATGGTCTGAATCCGGTTATAAATAAAATAAACCTGGCCCCCGCGGTGAAGTTCTCTCTGGATAGCCTCCTTAATCAAGTGATCGGAATACTCCACCACGTACGTTTGCACCGGGTAACGGTTTTCAGGGGGTGTATCGATGATACTCAGGTCCCTGGCTCCCGAAAGGGCCATGTGCAAGGTGCGGGGTATCGGAGTGGCCGTCATACTCAGGACATCAACTTCCTTGCGGAACATTTTCAATTTCTCTTTATGGCGAACGCCAAAACGGTGCTCTTCATCGATAATCAGCAGCCCCAGGTCTTTAAAACTGACATCCTTGGAAATAAGCCTGTGCGTACCGACAACAATATCGACAACTCCGGCTTTAAGACCTTTAATAACCTTTTTCTGTTCAGCGGGGCTGCGAAAACGGCTTAACAACTCAATCTGAACGGGAAAACCCTTAAATCGTTCCAGGAAATTTTCGTAATGCTGCTGGGCCAGGATGGTGGTGGGGACCAGGAACGCCACCTGCTTACCGTCAGTAACAGCCTTAAAGGCAGCCCGCAGGGCTACTTCTGTTTTTCCATAACCGACATCACCGCAGAGCAAGCGGTCCATGGGACGGCTGCTTTCCATGTCCGCTTTTACCTCTTGTATAGACCGGAGCTGATCCTGTGTTTCTTCATAAGGGAAACGCTCTTCAAATTCCGCCTGCCAGGGGTGATCGGGAGAAAAGGCATACCCCGTTATCGACTCCCTGGCCGCATAAAGAGAAAGCAGCTCCCGGGCCAGATCCTGGACTGATGCTTTAACACGGTTTTTAATACGGTTCCATTCCTGCCCGCCCAGAGAGGATACTTTGGGCGGCCGCCCGTCCCCCCCTATATATTTCTGCAGGGCATCAATCTGCTCCACCGGCAGGTAAAGCTTATCCTCGCCGGCATATTTAATATACAGGTAGTCACGGGTCACCCCGTCCACTTCCATGGTGCGTATACCCATATATCTCCCGATGCCGTGCTGCTCGTGGACAACGAGATCACCTGTCTTAAGTTCCTGGAATTCCCGCAGAGCGCCCTTCTCCCGCTCCTTTGCCCAGCGCTTCTTTTTCCTCTGTGCCGGTAAGATTTCCTTGTCAACGACTATAACGATCTTAAGGGAAGGTATGATAAACCCGTTTTCCAGCCTCCCTGTGACGATTTTTATGCTTCGCCCCGGTTTTGGTCTCTCTTTGGCTTTTTCTCCAGGGAGAGAGACCACCTCACCTTTTTTACCCAGAGACAATTTCTTTTCCTTTCCGGTCATGCGCGGCAGGACTTCGCTTTCAGAGGGATACGAAACCGTAATACCGTGCTCGCCGAGCAGTCTCTTCATTTCACCGGCACGCTTTTCGCCGTCACACATCAGAAAGACTTCATATCCGTTGGACCACCAGGATTCCAGCTCTTCTTGCAGGAGATCCAGGCGCCCCATAAAAGAAGGCAGAAGGCGAGCCTGAATATTCGTAGATTCGGAGATTGTTACATAAGGGACACTGCGGAAAAAAGCCGTCATGGCGACAAGACTGAGGCTGCTTCTCTGCAGTATTTCTTTGAGGCTCCAGCAGACTTCCACTTGCTGCGGCAGGATATCCCCCTGCAACAACAGCCCGGCCTGGTAATCCCGCAACTCTTTTAAAAGTGAATCAGCTTCGGAAGTCACAGCTTCCGGATCGTCCCAGAAAAGCAACCCCCCTTTGGGAAAATAATCTGTCAGCGCCGCAGGCTCGGGATAAAAATAAGCGATATACTGTTCCATCCCCTCAAAATAGCCTGTATTCTCCAGCCTTGCCAGGTGGCTTTCTACTCTTCTCCGTAACCTGTCGGCGACTTCTTCCTGCTGCTTGTTTTTAAGCTGCAGGACAGTTTTTTCCATCTCTTCCCGCAGAAATTTGCTGCCTTTATGCAGGGATTCAGCGTCCAAAATAACTTCGCGGGCAGGAAGGAGCAAGAAAGAGTCAACAGGCTCCAAAGAACGCTGGGTTTCGGGGTGAAAATAGCTTAATGTCTCTACCTCTTCATCAAAAAAGGAAATACGGACGGGCCAGGGCGTGTAAAAGGGAAAGATATCAATAATATCCCCCCTGACGCTAAAGAAACCTTCGCTCTCGGTCAAATCAGCTCGCTCATAGCCCATTTCCACCAATTTTTCCAGCAATGATTTCCACTCAACCCTTGAGCCGGCTTTGAGTTCAAACCGCGATCCGTTCCAGTATGCCGCAGGCGTTAATTTACTGAGCAGAGCAGAAACAGGAGCAATGACAAGGATTCGCTGCTGCAGCGCCAGTCTCTCCAGGACTTTGAGCCGCTGCTGCAGGATCTCTTTGCTCTGGGTTAACACTTCTCCGCTGTAAAAAAAGTCTTTGGCTGGAAAAAGAAAAACTTCAGATGAAGGCAGAAATCCCCTTATTTCCTCGTAAAGCCTTTCCGCCCTGGCCGTATCGGCCGTTAAAACAAGGGAAGCAGCGGATGTTTCGGCAAAGAGAGCCGCAATCAGAAAACTGCGCTGGGAACCTTCCAGGCCCGTTACGAGCCGCGCACCGGCTCCTGCCTGGAACCTCTGCAGGGAAACAAAGGAAGGATCTTCCTGCCATTTTTCCAGCAAGTCATAAGCCAAATTCCTAAACCTCCTAGCAAAATATATAAACAACAAATAGACTTTAACTTTAAACCGGCATAATCGTAATCGGTTCAAAGCAAAGCCTGCCTTATATTAGGTCTATTATTTATATATTCACAATAATTAGATAAATAGACTTTATGCCTGCTCCGCTGAATTGATTTCAATGCTCGAAATAAAACTATATATTTTATCCATTATATATAAATAACAAACTATTTTCATCCATTTTTTGCCCAAGCCAGTAAATGAGTTAGCTAAAATCGGAAGGACGATTTAAGGACTGTCCGGCAGGTTGGCAGGTTCCGTGATTTTCCTGAACCTTACTGCAACTCGGGTCCCTGCGGCTCTTTTAGGTAATTCTCCTCAAAACAAGCGGGGCAAAGCGAGTAGAGCAGCAAACCCTGCTCATCATTGTATTTTATTATATCTTCCTTCTCGATGTGCGTCAACGTATTAATCCCCAGCTTCTCGATCTCCACATCCTCGAGCTCTACGGTCTCCTGGGGCTGACCGCAAATATCACAGATATAAGTAATCTTCATGCCGGCGCCGCGGTAGTTTGCCATTACTGCAAAAAAGCGGCCTGCCACCTTCTTTCGCTTGTTTATTCTTTAAGGCTTTGTTAATCTCTTTAATATGTCCTTTATTTGCCATATATTCTAGCCGGCATGATCAAAAATATTCCTACCCTTTCATGCTTTACAGGGCGTTGTACCTGTTCATGGCTTCTTCCAGACCCCGCGTTAAAAATACTTCGATGGCATCGGCTGCCCTCAAAACCGCCTCCAGAACAATCTTTTCCTCTGCAGGGGGAAAAGGGGAAAGGACATAATCTATTTCGCCGCCGCTTATGCTTTCCTCAAAACTATCAGGACGGCCTATTCCCAGGCGCAGCCTGGGAATCTCCTCACTCTGCAAAAGGGTGATAATAGAAGCCATCCCTTTGTGTCCGCCGCTTCCTCCTCTGGCGCGCAGGCGAATCTTCCCCGGCGGAAGATCCATATCATCATAGACGATAAGCAGGTTTTTCCGCTCCAGTGAAAATAAGCGTAAAAGAGCCGCAACAGCGGTGCCGCTGCGGTTCATAAAGGTTAAAGGCTTGGCCAGTATTACTTCTCTTCCGGCCACAAAAGTCCTGGCTATAAAGGACTCGCCACGGACTTCTCTCAACCTGGCCTTACTGCGTGAAGCCAGCTCGTCAATTACCCAAAAACCTGCATTATGCCTGGTAAAAGCGTATTTGATTCCGGGATTCCCCAGCCCGACAATTAAAAACAGCTCTTTGCCACAGGGCACGCGGTTACTCCTCCTGTGCTTCTTCCGTTTTCTCCTCTTTCTCTTCTGTTCCTTCTTCTGCCGCTTTCTCCGCTTCCTCTATCTTTTCGGCGTGCGGCGCCAGAACGGAAGCTATATTTTCATTTTCATCTTCCAGCATTTCCATACCTTCGGGCAGCTTGATATCCCCTACGGTCAAGACATCACCAATTCCCAAACCTTCAACGGGCACATCAATATACTCGGGGATATCAGCAGGCAGGCAGCGGACATTGATCTCTCTCATCTGTACCTGGAAAATGCCGCCCTCTTTTACTCCCTTGGGATCACCGGTAAAGTTCAAGGGAACCTTTATCTCCAGCTTTTCGTCAAGAGAAATGCGCAACAAATCTACATGGAGAAAGAAATCTCTTTGCAGGGGATGTCTTTGCAACTCCTTGACCATAACCGTTTCTGTGGATGTGCCGTTGCCGCCTTTGAGTTGCAGATCGAGCACAACGTTGGAACCGGCGGCTATGGCTCTCCTGAAAGCCGACGCCTCGAGGGTAATCTTCCGGGGCTCTGCACCGCGTCCGTACACTACTCCCGGAATCAGCCCTTTGCTTCTTAGCTGCCTGTTGCTTCCTTTGGTTGCCTTTTCACGCGGAAAAGCTTCAATCTTAATTCTTTCCATAATTTTCCCGGATACCGAAAACTCCGGGAAACACCTCCTTCTCAGCTTAGTCGAATAATTTGCTCACGGAGTGCTCTTTGTGGATACTCTTTATGGCATCGCCAATAAGAGAGGCTACGGATAAAACAGTTATTTTATCCAGTTTTAAGTTGTTATTCAACGGTATGGTATTGGTCACCACGACTTCTTTAATCGGCGACTGCATGAGGCGCTCTTTGGCGGGGCCGGATAAGACAGGGTGAGTACAGCAGGCATAAACGGCCACTGCCCCCCTTCGCAGCAACTCCTCCGCTCCCATGGTAATCGTGCCGGCTGTATCAATAAGGTCGTCAATCATAATTGCTTCTTTGCCCTCTACATCACCGATAACATTCATTATTTCCGCTACATTGGGCTCAGGGCGTCTTTTATCGATAATGGCCAGAGGCATTTTTAGGCGTTCTCCCAGCTCCCTGGCCCGCGTTACCCCTCCCAAATCAGGGGAAACAATTACACCGTTTTTAATATTTTTCTGCTTAAAATACCTGGCAATGATCGGTAAGCTCAACAGATGATCCACGGGAATATTAAAAAAACCCTGGATCTGCCCGGCATGAAGGTCCATACAGATAATACGGTCCGCCCCTGCCGTGGTAAGCAGATCGGCAATAAGCTTTGCCGTAATGGGATCCCTGGCGCGCATTTTACGGTCCTGGCGCGCATAACCGTAATAAGGGATTACGGCATTTATTCGCTTGGCTGACGCTCTCTTTAAAGCATCTATATAGATGAGCAGCTCCATCAGGTGGTCATTAACCGGATTGCACAGGGGTTGAATAACAAATACATCATCTCCCCTGACGCTTTCGCCGATATAAACGGAAATCTCACCGTCACTAAAACGTTTTGTTTCGCCCAGTCCCAGGGGGACGCCCACATAACTGGCCACTTCTTCAGACAGGGGATGGTTTGCCGTTCCTGTAAAGATTTTCAGCCCACGCTCTTTTTTCAATTTATTATTCCTCCCAATCCGCTAAAATAACACGAAAAAGAGCCCGTAGATTGGTTACAATTCTCTACACGAACTGCTTTTTCCTGCTATTTTTTTTCTTTCTTCAGTAACCTCTCCCCCATTCCTTCTTTGATCTCCTGCCTGGAACGTGCAATGGAGAGTGAACCGGAGGGCACATCCCGTGTTATAGTGGAACCGGCGGCGATAAAAGAGCTGCTCCCGATGCTGACAGGGGCGATCAGATTGCTGTTGCAACCAATAAAGGCTCCTTCGCCGATACTGGTTGCATGTTTGCGGCGGCCGTCATAATTTACCACTATACTGCCGGCGCCCATATTTACGGCGGGCCCCATTTGGGTATCACCCACGTAGCTGAGATGGGGCACCTTGCTCCCTTTCCCGATAGTGCTGTTTTTGATCTCTACAAAATCGCCAATTTTTGCTCCGGGTCCGATAACGCTTCCCGGACGGATGTGGGCAAAAGGCCCGATAACCGCCCCATCCTGGAGCACGCTCTCCAGAACCACGGACTGCCGGCAGGAAACGCCGTTTCCTACAACAGTATCAACAAGCTGCAGGCCGGGACCCAGCCTGCAGTTTTCTCCTACCCTGGTTTTCCCCTCCAGAATGGTCTGGGGATATATTACCGTATCCCTGCCAATCTCCACCCCTGCATCTATATAAGTAGTTGCCGGATCGATCATGGTAACCCCTGAAAGCATCAGCGTGGCATTGATTCTCTCGCGCATCCGGGAGGTGGCGCGGGCAAGCTGAAGGCGGTCGTTAATGCCCAAAGCCTGCACGGCATCATCGATCTTATAAGCTTCCACCCTTAAACCCGCTGCCAGCAGAAGGGGGAGCAGGTCCGTTAAATAATATTCCCCTTTGTTTTTGTTTTGAGGTAAAAGGGGAAGGTATTTTTTCAACGCCTGCAGTTCAAAGCAGTAACTCCCCGTATTTATTTCCCGCACACTCCTCTGCTCCGGAGTGAGATCCGGCTCCTCTACTATAGCCCTGATCCGCCCCTCTCCATCCCTGATAATACGCCCATAACCGTAGGGCTCCTCCATTTGCGCCGTCAGCACTGTGGCGGCGGCTCCCTGGCGGCGGTTAGTTAAGACGAGCTGTTCCAGGACATCTTTCTCCAGCAGGGGGGTATCGCCGCAAAGGACCAGAGCCTCACCGCTATCGGGAAGGTATGGCAGAACCTGCTGCAAAGCATGCCCCGTTCCCAACTGTTGCCGCTGCTCGACGTATATATATTCCTGGCCAAAATAGTCCTTTACCTGTCCGGCTCCGTGCCCGACTACCAGTAACTGCTTGGCAGTTACTGCTGCGGCGGACTGCAGGACGTGCCAGAGCATAGGCTTGCCGCAAAGCGGGTGCATCACCTTTGGCAAAGATGATTTCATGCGGGTTCCCTCTCCCGCCGCTAAAATAATCGCCAGTGGCTGTACCATCTTCAGCTTCCTCCTTTATGCTTCCTCAACAGGAATGAGCCGGCGGACCAGTTCCAAATCAGTCTGTTTATCCACATCAAAGCCGATTTCAGCATAATCGCTGATAATGGCCTTGGCTTTGACATTTAACAGGCTGGAAAAACGTTTTTCCACCTGGGATATTGTTATTTTCCTGGCCAAAGCACGGACAACAAATCCCGCACCCAGTAAAGATACCATCTTTAGCGGTTTTTTTCTATATTCTATAAACTGCCTTGCCATGGCGACAGATGGTTCAATCTTTTCCGGGTTTACCAGAAAAATGTTGCCGCCGGTGAAAGTTCCTTCTTTAAGTTTAACATATGTGCGCCTAACACCGGGAAATTTTTTTTCACTGCTTTCTTTACTGACGATAGGGTAATAGAAATCGTGGTCATAGGGAAGGCATTTCCCCAGGAAATCAAGGACAGCGCGGTGCGTCAGCAGGGGAATGTCGGCTGTACTGACAAGCAGGTAATTTTTTGTTTGCAGGTACCTGTTGGCTTCCACAAGGTTTTGTAATATGGAATCGCTCTCCTGGACAAGCTCAACGGGATAATCATTTTTCAAAAAGGCAAAATCATCTAACGGACCCACCAGAACAATTCGCTCGATTTCCTCCACCCGGCAATAGGTCTCCAGAATATAACGTACTATTTCTTTGCCGCCGACTTTAATTAGCGCCTTATTATGAACTTCTTCAGGTTTGTCCAGCTCTTTGTTGGCGCCTCCGGCCAGGATAACACAATCTACCATCCAGCATCGCCATCCTCGATTATTTAATTATTTTCTATTATATACTTTTTTTGCTGAACTGTCTCGGTAAAAATAACCCTGAAGCCCTGCTGCGCCAACTCCTCTCCCACTCTTTGAAGTCTATCTTCATCCACGGAAAGGGCAAAGACAGTAGGTCCACTTCCCGAGACCAGTGCTGCCAGCCCCTTTTGTAACAGTTGCTCTTTAATTAATAATACCTCTTTCTCCAGTGTAAAAACCGGCGCCTCCAGATCGTTACGCAGAAGAGGGAGCAACTCTGCGAAAAAATCAACCCGGGAACGGCAGCGTTTTTCCAAAAGCTCTACCACTCTCCCGCTGTTGGCTCTTGCGGGTATTTTATCCAATTTTAAGGCGCTGTAAACTCCGGCGGCCGAAAGGCCTTTTCCTTCCGGGGCAACCAGCATGACTTTGGCCTTCGGAAGGGGGGGAAGAGGCCTGACCAACTCTCCCCTACCCTCGGCAAGAGCGGTGCCGCCATAAATAAAAAAAGGAACATCTGAACCCAGTCTGCTCCCCAATCCGGCCAAAGTATCCGCCGGCAGGTAAAGGTTCCACAACAAATTTAACCCTTTCAGCACTGCCGCGGCATTACTGCTGCCCCCGCCCAATCCTGCTGCTACGGGTATTCTTTTAATTAACTCCAAACGGGCTCCCTTTGCGGGTGCGTATTGGGACTGTAAAAGTAAAGCCGCGCGGTAAGCAAGATTTTCTTCTCCCCGTGGCAAGGTATGGTCGTTACAATATAGCTCCAGCCTTCCCCCGGAAGACTCCTCTAAAAAAAGGGTATCATGAAGCTCAAGTTCCTGTAAAACCGTTTCTATCTGGTGATATCCATCTTCACGCCGGGCGAGAACTTCCAGAGTAAGGTTAATTTTGGCATGTGATCTAACTTCCAGGCGCACCCCATCAACTCCGTATTGCTACCCTTTTAGCTTTATCATCCGGGGATTGTCTGTAATACCTGGAATTCGTCCCCGTTTGGCTATGGGTTTTCCGTCTATTTCTTTTATATCCATCGTCATATCAATGGGACGGGCCGCAGAAATGTAACTACCGACTCCGAAGGCATCAGCGCCGGCTTCTACCAGCGAGGGTATGCGCTCGGCTGTTATCCCACCGGAAACCAGGATCATAACGTAAAAAAAACCTTCCATATCAAGGCGGGCGCGAATTTCACGGACAAGCCCGGGTGTTACACCGCCCCTTTCGGCTGGGGTATCAAGCCTTATTCCGGAAACCCGCTCTTTTAGGGCCCTCGCTACTCTGAGAGTTTCCTCGGCCTCGTCCTTAAAAGTATCCACCAGGATTATCCGGGGGGAATCCGGCGGCATTACTTTGTCATAGAGAAGGGCTGTTTCCACCGTATCCCCGATAATCAGTATAGCGGCATGCGGTACCGTGCCTACCGGCTCTTTCCCCAGTAGCTTGGCACCCATAATGCAACTGCAATCCGTTGCACCCCCGATAAGTGAAGCTCTCTCCATCACCGGCGCCACGGCAGGGTGGACGTGGCGGGCGCCAAAACAAAAAATCGGCTTATCACCCGCAGCATCCCGGCAGGCCCGGGCAGCTGTGGCCCAGCCACTGGCACTGGCCAGTATTCCCAAAAGAGCTGTTTCGTACATACCAAACTCGTCGTACGGCCCGCTAATACGCATGACAACCTCTTTTTGTTCTATTTCTTCGCCTTCAGGAAGCGCCCAGATAGACACATTTTTATTTTTTATAAGGTTATAGGCCTCCTCCACCCCGGCCAGCACACCGGACCTGCTGCAGAATATTTCGGCTACCACAGGAGTTTTTTCCTTTCCGGCATGGGCCAAAAGCTCTCTGGTACGTACAAAATAAAGATCAGCAGTAGCCCCGTTTATAATCTCCTCATGCGTAGCGCTATGGAGCAGCCTTCCTGCTTCTATTTGAAACTCTTTTACATCTTGGACCCCTTTTAATTCTTTCACTGGCCCCCCTCCCTGCTAGATATATATCAGCGATTCTTTGGACTGGTGCCTGTCCATTTAGTATTTGAAAATTATTCTGCAACTGTCCGGTAAAATCCTCTTTGAGAATTTATTAACTTGCTTTTATTGCTCATCCGCAACCATTAAAGGGTATACCCCCGGCGGGTATACCCTGCCACCTTATTGCTTAGGAGAGACGGTCTTTTCAGCCCTTTCGATAGCTTTCCTCACCAGGTTGCCACAGTTTCGGGAAGTTACTTCGCCAAACCCTTCCCTGCGGGCGATCTCGCCGACACCAAGTTCATCCGCCAGCTCGAACTTGAGCGCATCGGACATAATGCCGGCACGCCTTCTTCTAGGCATAAAAACCTCAACTCCTTTTTTAAATTTTTATAACGGTGGCTTTAATATTTTACGTATATAAGATAAAATTATAGCTGTAAAATAATTGCCTTTATGAACAACTTCCACAGATTAAACAATAATACTTTAAATTTCCATGATTTAACAAAAAATTTACGAAAGGGTCACTATGGATTATAAACCTTCTTATCTCAAACTTACCCGCGGTGAGCTGCAGGAGCGGGCTGACAAAGCTAAAAAACGGCTGGCTTCCTGTGATCTTTGTCCCTGGGAATGTGGCGTCAACCGCCTCCAGGATGAACTGGGGCACTGCCGTTCCCCGGCCAAGGCCGTGCTCTACAGCGGTCATGCCCATTTCGGAGAGGAACCCCAGCTTGTAGGCAATTTTGGTTCCGGGACCATTTTCTTCACCCACTGCAACCTGGATTGCTTTTTCTGCCAGAACTGGGAAATCAGCCACGGGGGTGAGGGGCGGCAAGTAGACGCTAACACCCTGGCCGCCATGATGCTGGAGCTGCAAGAAAGAAGATGCCATAACATTAACCTGGTTACGCCCACACCTCATGTTGCCGCTATCCTGGAAGCCCTTCTCCTGGCGGTGGAGCATGGGTTGAGAGTCCCCCTCGTTTATAACTGCGGCGGTTACGAATCCCTAAAAACGCTTAAATTGCTGGAGGGGATCATTGACATCTACATGCCCGATTTCAAATACTGGGAGCCGGATACAGCGCGCCGCTGTTCCGGACCCTCCGACTATCCCGAGCATACGCGCCAAGCGCTTAAGGAGATGCATAGGCAGGTTGGGGACTTAAAGACAGACAGCCGGGGGATTGCTTATCGCGGGCTTCTGGTCCGCCACCTGGTACTCCCCGGCAACCTGGCCGGGACCGCCGAAGTTGTCCGTTTCCTGGCGGAAGAAATCTCGCCTCATTGTACTGTAAATATTATGGGACAGTATTATCCCGCTTACAAAGCGCACCTGTACCCGCCCCTGGATCGCCCCTTGAGGAGCGCAGAGTACCATGAAGCAAAAAAAATAGCAGCATCTGCCGGCCTGCAACTTGTTAAATAAAATCCTGTACATGTATCACTTTTTCTGATATATGGTATTGTAGCGTTTACTCAACTGGAATCTCTGCGGGCTGCTGATGTATTCCGCTGAGCCGATAACAAGAATACCGCCGGGTTTCAAGGCTCCGGAGAAACGCTCCAGAAGAAAATCCTGTGTCTCCGTTTTAAAATAGATGAAAACATTACGGCAGAGAATCATATGGCATCCCGAAACAGGGGGATCAACCAGAAGATTGTGTTTTTTAAAGGTCACCCTGTTTTTTAAGGCTTCCTTTACCCTGTAGCTTTCTCCTTTAATATCAAAATAGCGGTGAAGATAGTCACCGGGCGTTTTCTGCAGGTATTTAAAATCATAACAGCCTTCTCGGGCTGCCTGCAGAGCCTTGTCATCGATATCAGTAGCGATTATTTGCGTGTGCTCCAGAGCTTTAAGAGAATCAAGAATAATAGCAATGGTATAGGGTTCAGCACCAATGGAGCAGCCGGCGCTCCACACAAGCAGCTTTTCAGTGCGGCTTTTCAGCAACTCCGGAAAAATTTCCTCTTTTAACCGGTTATAAACCTTTTCATCCCGGAAAAACTCCGATGTATTGATGGTAAGGTAATTAAAAAAGTGATCCATCGCCGCGGGAGACTCTACAAGGTAGCGGTAAAATAGATGAAAATCCGGTTTTTCTAACCTTTGCATCAACTGCCTGATGCGCCGCTCCATTTGCCTGTCCTTGTAGCAGTCCAGATCAAATCCTGTTTTTTGATAAAAAGCTGCTTTGAATTGCTTGTAGTCCCATGATACAGTATATGTTTCCATTTATATCCCGGTTTTCACCGGCTTCCCTCCGCGTTCTGTTATTTAAGTAACCCGGTAACAACCGCTGCCACCCTTTCCAGGGAAACAATCATATCCGCCGAGCCCTTTTTGATCACAGCCTGAGGCATACTGGGAATTACAGCTGTATTCGGATCCTGGACAACCGTTTTGCCGCCTTTTTCTTTGATCCTGGCCATCCCTTCAGCGCCGTCCCGGCCCATTCCTGTTAAAACAACACCTACAACAGAAGGGCCGAACACCTCAGCCGCGGTCTCCATCATCAAATCAGCGGAAGGGCGTACATAGTTTACCGGAGCGGAACTGCTCAACAGGGTGGTCCCGTCTTTGGCGACAAGGAGGTGAAATCCCCCGGGAGCCACATAAGCTTTACTCTCCAGGATGCTTTCCCCGTTGGCTGCCTCTGCCACCTTGAGGGGACATATGCGATCGAGCCTTTTGGAGAGTGAATCGGTAAAACCTGCAGGCATATGCTGGGTAATTAACACGGCAGCCGGCAGGTCGGCGGGAAAACCCTTCAATACCTCTTCCAGGGCACGTGGGCCGCCGGTCGAAGCACCTATCGCTACTATCTTACGGGCCAACCGTCCGGAAGGGCCTGTTTTTTTCAACTTCTCTTCAAAGCAAACGGGATTTTTATAAGCACCGAGACGCGCACCGGCCGCCGCCTTAATTTTTAGCGGCAGCAGCCGCCTGATTTCCTCTGCGCTTTCTCCTTTTACCAGAGAAGGTTTTGTTATAAAGTCTATCGCACCGGCTGCCAGAGCTTCTATCGTTATTTTGCTACCCCTTTGCGTCAGGCTACTGACCATTATAACAGGCAGAGGCGTTTGCTCCATGATTCTCTTGAGAGTATCCAGACCATTAAGCCCTGGCATCTCAACATCCAGTGTAATTACATCTGGTTTATAAATCGCTATTTTACGTAAAGCATCTTCGCCGTTACGTGCAGTGCCAACCAGCTCCATTTCGCTGTCGCTTTGTATTATATCGCCGATAAATTTTCGCATAAATGCTGAGTCGTCGACTACCAAAACCTTCAAGTTTTTTCCTCCATGCGGAATTCAATTTGCCTAAAGCTCTTTTTCACCTTTACCGACAGTGCTGATCACAACTTTCCCCGTTTCCACAAAAAAGCGCATTGTCCGCCCGTAATTTCCTCCTACATCCTCCCCGCGAATAGGGATCTCCAGCTTTTTCAGAGTCTGCCTGACCGCTTCGATATTTCTCTCTCCTATACTAACGCCGTTGGACTGACGGTAACTGAACAACTGGCTGCCACCGGCAATTTTAGCCCTCATCCGGCTTCTTTTCCCACCTTGCTTCTCCATCTCTTCAACCAGGAGCGGTATGGCCGTATCAGCGAATTTGGCAGGGTTAAAGGAATTGGCCCTATTTTCAAACTGGCAGCTGCAGGAAAGAAGTATGTGCGCCAGCCCTCCGACCTTGTTTTCTGCATCATGCAGGGCAATACCGACACAGGAGCCGAGTCCAACGGTCAATAATATTCCCCGCTCTCTAAGGACGGCCAGATC
>JAKORA010000058.1 GCA_029778075.1 Bacillota bacterium
CCCTCCACAAAAGGGGGCTTTTTTTGTTTTGGAAGTTTTAGTATAATTGGCATAAGATTCTGATAGGAGGTTTTTTGTGGAAGCTGTTCTTTTTATTTTGGGCACCCGGATTTGGCGATAGGCCACACGTATTTAATCCGGTATGCCCAGCACAGTACGGTTCTTGAATTTGTGGGCGTTTCGTGTTAAAATAAGTCGTGCATCTGGGAGTAGCTCGGCGCCTGGTGGGCCGCCCGGACTTCAAATCCGTGTGGTGGGCTGACGAGGTCCACGGTGGGTTCGATTCCCATCTACTCCCGCCAGATAAAACGTCAAGCGGAGGACTGGAAATGAACGAGGAATTTGAAGCTGAAGTGATAAACAGCCATGTAGTCAAGTGCCCGGTATGTGACGGCAACCAGGGCATAGTGCTGGTTTGGAACGACGGCGATGTTGATCTTATCTGCGTGGGCTGCAAGCACAAGGAGCGGATCAGCATCGACTAAACAGGCTAAAAATTATACAGTCCCACCTCAGCGCCAGAGCTGCCTGCGCCTTGCCGGTAAAGCCGGGCTTTTTGTTGTCTGATAAGAAAAATAATTTTACGGTTGCTGGAAGTTATCCTTTTTAACCAGGTGTTCTTCAGGGACAGGCTGGTTTTTTTGTTTTCCCAGAAAAGTTTCCGGCATTAAAAAAACAAGGAAAAAAGCCACGGCAATACTTGCCAGGTAAAGGGTAAAAATTGTCTTGAAGGCGGAAAGGGCCGGTCTTGTTTGCAGTAATAGGTCCAAAAGATAACCGGTTACCCCCTGGAATAAAGCTACGCCTACAAACATGGCAGCATTGACAGTGCCCATGGCTGTGCCGGCGACTGTAACCGGAAAGAGCTCTTTGACGCAGCCTTGATTAATCAGGAAGACGATGCTGAAGATCCCTATGGCAAAGTAAAGCAGCGAGGTACAAAAAGGACCCGGATAAGAAGAAAGGGAAAGCATAATTGCCCATGATATAAGCATTCCCAGCGTTCCCAGCATAAGTACGGGGCGCCTTGCCCGGAAAAAGCGGTCCGACATCATTCCCCAGAAAAGCCCTCCGATAATCATACCCAGGGAAATAAACATTAAGTGGCTTCCTGCCGTTTCCCGGCTGATATTGTAAGAATCTTGCAGGTAGGCCGCTCCCCACAGACCGGAGAAGCTGAAAAGCACACCGTAAACAAGCAGGGCCCATATGGTAAAGGGCCAAAAAGTGCGGTAGCGCCAGAAAGGCACTGTGCCCGGTTGTAAAGCGGCCGCTGCTTCTTTGCTTTCTTTACCTGTTTCTCTATCGTCAACAGGAAACTTTTGCGGTTTCATCAGATACAAGGCCAGCAGGACCAGAAAAAACAAGGCGACCGCAGGAATAACAAAAGAATATCGCCAGCCGATTTTTTCTACCGACAGTGCCATGGGAAGGGTGGAGAGCATCAAGCCCAGTGAGCCGATAGCATTAATTATGCTGGTCCGGGTGGCGAATTCATCGGGGCGGTAAGATATGGAGAGATATTTAAGGGCTGGAATCCATATTCCTGCCGTTCCTGCACCGGTCAGTAACCTTGCCCAGGTAGCCATATTAATACTCGTGGAGAAAGCAAAAAGAAGAGCTCCGGCGACACCCAGCGAGCCAAACCCAAATACCGTATAACGCACGCCGATACGATCCGAAAGAAAGCCCACGGGTATCTGCACCGCGGCGTATGCCCAAAAAAAAGCCGAGGCCATCAAGGCCAGGGATGTTTCGGGAACAGCAAAATCTTTCATCAAATCTTTCACTATTACGGCTGGACTTGTACGCATAAAAAGGGCTATGATAAAGAGCACACAAAGAACGATGAATACTGTCTCGCGCCTGGATGCACGAATCATTTTGTATGAGCCTCCCAGGATATTTTTTGAGTTGCTTTGCTTAGAAATATTTTTATTACTTTTTGAGATGGAAACAGGGGCTGGTTTTAAGCTTTTAAATAATACAATATATTTTCTACTACTGTTAGAAAATTCCTTCTTTTTAAGAAATCCCGCTTAAATTGTTTTTAAGAAGTGCCTTGGTGCTGGCTTACAGTTCTCTTTAGAGATATAATAATAAATGTAGCAAGGAAGGGGGAGAGCACTTTGCCTCGCGAATTTAGACAACGTTATTTACGCCTCCTGCCTGCAGTAGACAGGATACTGCTGGAGAAGAGCCTGGCAGGGATCGAAGAAGAGGTTCCACGCGCCCTGATAGTGGAAGCAGTCAAAGAAGTTTTGGCGGAAAAAAGGTCCGTTATTTCCAGGGCTGCCGCTGAAAAGGAACTGGAGCTTTTGGATGTTTCCTCCCCTGCATTGGCTGGAGAGGCCCTGGAAAGAATAAAAGAGAAAATGGAATATAATCTGCGGCCTGTTTTTAATGCAACCGGTGTACTTCTGCATACAAACCTTGGACGCGCTCCCCTGGCCGCGGCGGCTGTTGAAGCTGTTAAAGGGGTTGGCGCTTCATTCAGCAACCTGGAGATTTCGCTGCACAGCGGAAAGAGATCTTCACGCTATGAGCATGTAGAGGAACTTCTCTGCCGGCTGACAGGAGCGGAAGCGGCGCTTGTTGTTAATAATAACGCCGCGGCGGTTTTTTTGGCGCTCAACTCATTAGCGGCCGGGAAAGAAGTTATTGTTTCCAGGGGAGAGCTGGTGGAAATAGGAGGCTCTTTTCGCCTGCCGGAGGTCATGGCCTCCAGCGGAGCGTCTCTGGTGGAGGTGGGTACAACGAACAAGACTTACACCGGGGACTATAAGAAGGCCATAGGTGAAAAAACAGCCTTGCTGCTCAAAGTCCATACCAGCAACTTTAAAGTCCTGGGCTTTGCCTCTGCAGTTTCCGCTTCCGCGCTGGTAAGGTTGGGCAAGGACTACGGGCTCCCTGTGATGGAGGATGTGGGAAGCGGTGTCCTGGTGGACCTCTCCAGGTACGGGCTTCCTTATGAGCCAAGGGTTCAGGATTCTGTAGCCGCCGGAGTCGATGTGATTACCTTTAGCGGGGATAAGCTTCTGGGAGGACCTCAGGCCGGCCTGATTATCGGCAGGAAAAAATATATCGACCGGATCAAGAGCAACCAGTTAATGAGAGCCCTGCGCGTGGATAAGCTCACGGTGACGGCCCTGGAGGCAACGCTGCGCCTTTACCTCGATGAAAAGAAAGCATTGCGCGAAATCCCCGTCTTGCGCATGTTGACCGTACCTGGTGAGGTTTTGCAGCGTCGGGCTGAGGCGCTGGCCGCAGAGCTCAGAAAAAAACTCGCGGGGGAATGGGAGATCGATATTCTTCATGAGAAATCCAGGGTGGGAGGCGGTTCGCTGCCTTTGGTTTCTCTTCCCAGCAGCCAGATAAGCCTGGGGCTAAAGGGAGTAAATGCCGGTGAATTGGCGCAAAGGCTGCGCAAGGCCAAACCGCCTGTCATAGCCCGTGTCAAGAGACAGAGAGTGCTGCTGGATCTACGTTCTCTGAGGGAGGAAGATGATAAAGAGCTTCTGGAAACAATTGTCCGTACCTTCAGCAGTAGCGGGATGGGAAAAAACGGGGGTGGCAGCTAAACAATGATTATCGGGACAGCAGGGCATGTGGATCATGGGAAGACGGAGCTTATTAAGGCGTTGACAGGGGTTGATACCGATCGTTTAAAAGAGGAAAAAGAAAGAGGCATTTCCATTGATATCGGTTTTGCTCCTTTTTACCTCCCCGGCGGAAGACTGGCAGGAGTCGTTGATGTTCCCGGCCATGAAAAGTTTATCCATAATATGCTGGCAGGTATAGGCGGGATAGATCTGGTTCTGATGGTAGTAGATGCCACGGAGGGGGTTATGCCGCAAACCAGGGAACACCTCGATATCCTGGAGCTGCTCGGCATTTTAAAGGGATTGGTTGTTATTACCAAGATTGATCTTGTTGACGAGGAATGGCTGGAGATGGTCGTGGAGGAAGTGAAGGAGAGCTTCAAGGGGACGTTCCTGGAGGGTGCTCCCCTGCACCTTGTTTCTTCTGTTACGAAAGCAGGGATTCCGGAGCTAAAAAAGGAGATTGCCGCTATGGCCGTTTCCCTTGCAGCCAAGGATGCTGATGCACCCCTGCGCATTCCCGTAGATCGCGTCTTTACCATTGCGGGGTTTGGGACCGTTGTTACCGGCACGATTATCAGCGGAACAGTAAAAACCGGAGAGATTGTGGAAGTAGTCCCTCCGGGTAAAGAGTTCAGAGTAAGGGGCCTTCAGGTTCACGGAGAAGCGGTGGGGGAGGCCTCTGCCGGGCAGCGAGTCGCGGTAAACCTCTCCGGGTTGGAGAAAAGGGAAGTCTTGAGAGGCAGTGTGGTAGCAGCACCGGGCTATTTTCGCCCGACCCGCTTTCTGGATACCAGGTTAAAACTTCTTTCCTCCGCCCACAAAACTCTGGTAAATTTGTCACCCGTCCATTTTTATCTGGGTACTGCCCGGGTCGTTGCCAAGCTGTTGCTGCTGGGCTGTGACGAACTTGCTCCCGGAGAAGAGGGCTTTGTTCAATGCCGCCTGGATAGGCCGCTTGTGGCACGTCGGGGCGATCGCTTCATTATCCGTTCGTATTCTCCGATGGTTACTATCGGAGGCGGAGTAGTCCTGGATGAACATCCTCCGCGCCATAAGAGGTTTAAGCCGGGAGTTCTGGAAAAACTGGAGGATTTGCACAAAGATGACCCGCTGCCTTTTGTCATGCAGAAGCTTGAGGAGAGCAGGGGGGCTACCCTGGCGGAGCTGGCGCAACTCCTTAAAATGGGGTTAGCGCCGCTAAGCGACCTGCTGGAACGGGCACGAAAAGAAAACAAAGTTGTTTTAATCGGTGATTACTATGTTACTGCCGGGAACATTGATGCATGGGGTACGGCGCTTTTAAAGGAACTTGCCCGTTTTCATAGTGAAAAGCCTCTCTGGCCAGGGATGCATAAAGCGCAACTCAGCGGAATTTTCCCGCGCAAAATTACAGGGCGTGCCTACGATTCGCTTCTTGATTATTATAAGCAAAAAGGCCTTATTGAGATAAAAGGTGACATAATCTCCAGGAAAGATTTTATCCCCCGACCCACTGCAATGCAGGAGCAGAAAATAGAAGAAATACTGCGCTTCTTTATACAGGGGGGGATTACTCCCCCGTCGTTGAAGGAGTTATGGAGCTCTCTGAGCTTGAAGAAAGAGGAAGGGGAAAGCTATCTGGAATACCTGATTAATAAGGGTTCAATTGTTAGGGTTAGCGAAGAAATATTCTTGCACAGCGAACCGTACGCCAAATGCCTGGATATATTAAAAGAACATTTCCGGGCCAACAAGAGTATCAGCCTGGCCCAGTACAGGGATCTGCTGGGGAGTTCACGCAAGTATGCTCAGGCACTTCTGGAACATTTTGACAGCTGCAAGTTTACCCGGCGCCTGGGTGACGAAAGGGTGCCCTGGAAACTCCCCGTGTAAATGCTCTGGCAGCTCGCGATTATCTACCTATATTATCCTAATCCACGATATACGTACACACCAAGACTTAAAATGTATTGTGGTCTTTTGTCATGTACTGGTAGATTAGCCTGTCCAGCTCTCTGCTGATTTCATAGGTCTTCGGACAACTGCGGGGTGTATTGCTCTTAATATTAATATTTTTATTTAGCTGCTTCCGTAGATCTTCAATGCGGTCAAGCAGTTTTTCTTCTTGTTTACAGCAGTTCATTATTCCAGTCATTCCTTTCTAGAAATAAAATTGTGAAAAGCTGCATAATTTCTATCGTCTATTTAACAAACCATTTTAAATCTTTGTTGAAAAAAGTTTACAATTTATTTACAAAATTTTTTAATTCAGGAATTCATTCCTATTTTGTTTGTATTTTTCGACATGAAAATAGAGAAATCCTCTTTTTGTAAGCAAAATTTTGCAATAATTTTTTGCATGATTATGTTTATATGCAACCTTGTCTGTTTTTGCTGTCTAATATTTCAAAATATGAAACACCCACCCTCTGATTATCAAGAAATAGTTAAAAAAACATCATATTTTCAAACTATTCCTTAATGCTTAAAATTAAATAACGCTAAGCAGGATTTTCTTTTGCCTGTGTCGAAAACAAAACTTGCAGTCTTTAATGTCTGGTTGGCGGCCAGGTTCAGACAGCGGTCCAAAATGGCAGTATGCTATTGAGCCTGTTGTAGGCTGTTGAAGCTATTGGTAGTGTTCAAACAAGTGTGGCTACCAATAGTTATAGTTGCGGTTTAGTTATCAGTAGTTATTAAATTACAGGGAGGTGTTTTGGCCAAAAAGATCTGAAAGTTGAACCGGAGGCAACGTTTTGCTTTTTAGATGATTTTCTAACCATTCTTTTTACTTAGTTTTTCCTGAAATGCTGGATTTTCATTTCAACTTTATGAACTTTCAAGATGGACAATTTTAGAAGGGATGGCTGGTAAAATTACATCTCTAGCGAGGTATGAAGATGAATACAGAACTGCAGAGTTTTATCCAGAAATATGATTTACTAGGCTGCGTTCAGTGCGGAAGATGTACCGGTGGCTGCCCGGTTACTGTACGGACCAATTTAAATGTCCGCCGCTTTGTTTATGATGCAATCGACCAGGATGCGCTCGATGAACTGGCCAAATTGCCGGAAATATGGGACTGCACCGCCTGCAATACCTGCGCCGTCAGATGCCCCAAAGGTTTGAAACCTGTAGAGGTGCTGATAGGATTGAGGAATATTCTCGTAGAGAGCGGTGCTGTGCAGCCGACGGTCAGGGATGCCCTGGAAAGCGTCTTTCGTGAAGGCAATCCCTGGGATAAACCCCGGGCTACCCGCTCTGATTGGATGCAGGGGCTGGAGGTAAAAATTGCTGAACCTGGCGAAAGAGTAGAAAACCTTATTTTCGTTTGCTGCACCATTGCTTACGATCCAAAGGTGCAGGTGACAGCGAAAAACCTGGTTAAGATTTTAAACAAGTCCGGAGTTGATTACGGTTTCATCGGGGACAGCGAGACCTGCTGCTCCAGCGAGGTGCACAACCTGGGAGAAGAGGGCCTCTTTGAAATGATGATAGAGGATAACACAGAGCTGCTGAACAGTTATGATGCAGCCAGGCTTGTCACCATCTCGCCACACTGTTACTCCACTTTTAAGAACCAGTATCCCGGCTTAAAAGCGGAGGTCATTCACTATACTCACCTGCTTAAAGAAATCCTGGAAGAAAATAAGCTGGAACTTCAAGGTGAATTTCCTGAAAAGATCGTTTTTCATGATCCCTGTTTCCTGGGTAAACAAAACGGCGTCTTCGAAGAGCCGCGCTATATCCTGGGCCGTATTCCGGGAGCGGAGATTGTTGAGTTTGAGCGCTCAAAGGAGCGCAGCCTCTGCTGCGAAGGAGGCGGCGGCAAGATGTGGGTCGAGTCGGAGTCCCGTTTGGAACGCCTGGCAGAGGTGAGAGCCAAAGATGCCAAAGCGCTGGGGGCAAGTATTCTGGCGGTAGCCTGTCCTTTCTGTGTTTTGACACTGGACGACGCCGTCAAAGCCAAGGGCTTTGAGGAAGAAATGCGCGTCGCAGAGATCCTTGAAATTATCGGGGAACTGGTTTAAATTTGCAGACCTCTTCTTTTACTGGCATTAATGTACCAAGAAGGAGGGGATAGCTTAAAATTAGATGGATAAAGGAAGCTGTCGTGAAGTGAAATTATCTTTTAAAAAACCTGAGTTGTAGGAGGTGGAAGCCTTATGAAAACTTTTGTTTGTATCAAGAGAGTGCCGGATACTTCGGAAGCAGAGGTAAAAGTGGACGCTACGGGCAAGGATGTTGACAGCAGCAGGTTTTCTTTTGATATAAATGATGCTGACAACTATGCCGTAGAAGAAGCTGTGCGTATTAAAGAGGCTAAAGGAGGAACCGTGCAGGTCGTTTGTTTGGGACCCCAGGATGCCGATGTAATGATCCGTATGGCTCTGGCCAAAGGCGGTGACAGTGCTGTAAGGATCGACGATCCCCGGATTAATGTCCTGGATCCCCTGAAAGTAGCTAAGGTTTTAGCCGCTGTTGTCAAAGGCCAGGAATTTGACCTGGTATTGACAGGGTGTATGGCCAACGACGATGGTAATATGGCCGTCGGGGTAGCCGTGGCGGAGGAGCTGGGCGTCCCGCATGCTGCCATGGTGAAAAAACTGGAAATCGGAGACGGAAAGGTAAAAGCTTACAGGGAGCTGGAGGGCGGTATCTCCGAAGTAGTGGAGATTGACTTGCCGGCGGTTATTACTATCCAGACCGGGATCAATGAGCCCCGCTATGCACCGATCAGGGGTATCAGGGAAGCCCAGAAGAAAGAGCTTAAAGTGTTGAAACTGGAGGATCTGGGGCTTGCAGAAAGCGATGTTAATGCAGACAGCTCCCTGGTCGAACTGCAAAAGCTCTATATTCCTGAGGTAGTCTCCCACGCGGAAATAATCGAGGGCGAACCCGAGGAGAAAGCGGAGATTATGGCTACCAAGCTGGTGAAAGGAGGGCTGCTCTAAAATGGGAGATGTATTTGTTTTAATGGAACACCGTCAAGGAACATTGCGTGATGTTTCACTGGAGATGCTTACCAAAGCTTCTGAAGTAGCAGGACAATTGGGCGGAGAAACGGTTGCGGTCCTCATCGGCAGTGGTGTTGACTCTTTTGCCGAGAAGGTGGCCGGTTACAGCGATAAGGTTTTGTATGTCGACGATCCACTTTTTGCCGACTATAACTCTGAAAAATACCAGAGGGTCCTGGTGGAGTTGATTAAGCAGTACAACCCCGGGCTTGTGATGATCGGTCACACTACCCAGGGTGTTGACCTGGCCCCGGCCCTGGCCGTGGAAATGAACCTGCCCTTTGTCACAGACGTTATTGACATAGAATTTGTCGACGGTAAGCCACAGCCGGTACGCCAGTATTACCAGGGCAAGGTCAATGCCAACTTTGCCTTCAAAGGAGAGCCTCCTTACCTGATTACTTTCAGGGAAGCTACTCTGGAGGCTGGCGAGCCCTCCAAGCAGGGGAAAGTGGAAAAGGTAGAGTCGCCTTTAAAAGAGGATATCGGCTATCGCCGGTTTATAGAGTATGTGGAAGCTGAAGTCGGAGACGTGGATATTACCCAATCGGAGATCCTGGTTGCTGTCGGCCGGGGAATCAGAGAGGATAAGAACATGGCCATGATCGAGGACCTGGCCAAAGTACTTAAAGCCGACATCTGCGGCTCCCGTGCGGCGACAGACGCAGGATGGATACCTCATGACCGCCAGGTGGGCACCTCCGGTAAAACGGTTAAGCCCAAGCTCTATATTGCTATCGGGATTTCCGGCGCATTCCAGCACCTGGCCGGGATGAAGGGAGCCAAAACCATTGTGGCTATTAACAAGGACCCCGATGCTCCGATCTTTACAGTGGCTGATTTCGCCATTATTGACGACCTTTTCAAGGTGGTCCCCAAACTGACCGAGAAGCTGAAAGAGCTGCGGGGTTAATTTAAAAAGACATCAGCAGTTACTTTTTGTTGGAGGATGAAAAAAAGCAATGAACAACAAACCCAAAATTGGTGTGTATGTCTGTCACTGCGGAATTAACATTGCCAAAACGGTGGATGTTGATGCCGTTACAGAGTTTGCCTCTCACCTGCCCAATGTCAAGGTGGCGCGCAATTACTCCTATATGTGCTCTGACCCCGGACAGCTTCTCATCAGGGAAGATATTAAAAATGAAGGATTAAACCGCGTGGTGGTGGCCTCCTGTTCCCCCCGCATGCACGAGTTGACTTTCCGCAAAACTCTGGCGGAAACAGGACTCAATCCTTATTACCTGGAAATGGCCAATATAAGGGAACAGTGCTCCTGGGTGCATGAAGATCGCGAGAGGGCAACGAGCAAGGCCAAAAAGCTGGTGGCTTCCGCTGTATCTAAGGTACGGTTGCTGGAGCCCCTGCAGGAAAAAGAGGTGGATGTGGAACCGGCCACTCTGATTATCGGTGGAGGTATCGCGGGAATCCAGGCTGCCCTGGATATTGCCGAGGCCGGGTTTAAAGTTTACCTGGTAGAGAAGACTCCATCTATCGGCGGCAGGATGTCCCAACTGGACAAAACCTTCCCCACCCTGGACTGCTCCGCCTGCATCCTTACACCAAAAATGGTGGATGTGGCTGGTCACCCCAATATCGAGCTCTTTACCTATTCCCAGGTGGAAGATGTCTCCGGTTACGTGGGCAACTTTGATGTAAAAGTGCGCCGGAAAGCGCGCTATGTCGATATGGACAAGTGTACCGGCTGTGGCGCCTGTGCACAGGAATGCCGTCTGGCCGGCCGGATCCCCAACGACTTTGATGCGGGGATGGGAAAAAGAGGCGCCATTTATCTTCCTTTCCCACAGGCTGTCCCGGCCAAATATACTATTGATTCAACGCGCTGTCTCTTCCTGACCAGGGGCAAGTGCGGGAAATCGCCCAAATGTGTGGATGCCTGTGCCGCCGGTGCCATTAACTTTGAACAAAAGGACGAGATTGTGGAGTTCAAAGTGGGCGCTATTATCGTGGCCACCGGTTTCGATGTTTTTGACGCCTCCCGGAAGCCCGAGTACGGTTACAACGACTACGAAAACGTTATAACCGCGCTGGAGCTGGAGCGCCTGGTATCAGCCTCCGGCCCCACAGGAGGCAATATTGTCATCGGTACGGGAGATAACGCCTTTGTCCCCAAAGAGGTGGCTTTTATCAGCTGTGTCGGTTCCCGTGATAAAAGCGTGGGGAACGAGTACTGCTCCCGTGTATGCTGCATGTATACGGCGAAGCTGGCCCACCTGGTCAAGGAGAAAATCCCGGAAGCAAATGTCAGGGTTTATTACATGGATGTCAGGGCTTTCGGTAAGGGTTTTGAGGAGTTTTATGACCGTGTGCGCCGTGAGGGGGTCCGCTATATCCGCGGCAATCCCTCCGAAATATTCAAGCGCGGCGACAAGCTGGTTATCAAAGCGGAAAACACTCTTACGTCGACCCCCCTGGAAGACGAAGTGGATCTCGTGGTCCTGGCGGTAGGGCTGGAGCCGCGTAAAGATGCCCGGGAGATAATCGATCTGCTGCGCCTGTCGCAGTCGGCAGACCGCTTTTACCTGGAGGCGCATCCCAAGCTTGCTCCTGTGAATACGGCAACCGATGGCGTTTTCCTGGCCGGAGTCGCCCAGGGTCCCAAGGATATCCCCGATACTGTTGCTCAGGCCAAGGGTGCGGCTTCTTCCGCCCTGGTCCTGCTCTCCAGCGGGAAGGTAAAGATTGGGGCTCAAATTTCCTTCGTCAACGAGGCAACCTGCAGGGGCTGCGGCTTCTGTGTGGAGATCTGCCCGTACGGCGCTATAGAGCTTGTAACGGTAAACCGCATGGGACATCCGGTTTCCGTGGCCAGGGTAAACGAAGCTCTGTGTAAGGGCTGCGGCGCCTGCGCAGCCGGCTGTCTCTCCGGCTCTATCCAGCAAAAATCCTTCATGGATAGGCAGATACTGCCGCAAATTGCAGTACTGGGGGGTATGAGATGAACGAGCAGTTTGAACCCAACGTAGTAGCCTTCTTATGTAACTGGTGCTCCTATGCAGGAGCCGACCTTGCAGGGACCAGCAGAATACAGTATCCGACAAATCTCAATGTCATCAGGGTGATGTGTAGCGGAAGGGCTAACCCGCTTTTTGTGATGAACGCTCTGCAGCAGGGTGCAGACGGGGTTTTGATCTCCGGTTGCCATCCCGGTGACTGTCATTATATGGAAGGCAACTTTTACGCTCGCCGCCGCTTTACCCTGATGAAAGAACTCCTGGAGTACGTGGGAGTGGAACCCGGCCGCTTCAACATGAGCTGGGTCTCCGCCTCGGAGGGCAGCAAGTGGAAAGATGTAGTGCAGGAAGTGGTCGAAAAAGCGAAAGAGGCCGGGCCGTTTGAGCAATTCCGGCGGAACAAGATCAACTGGTAGAGGAGGAGGATCGCTTGGTAGACCTGGATAAATTAAGAAATGTAGCCAAAGAGACCGTCTCCCGTGATGATGTCAAGTATCTTATCGGCTGGAGGCAGGGCACTTATGGCTTCAGGGTGTCACCGTACTTTATAAAAGAACCGGAGGAAGCAGAAAAGCTAATCTTTTCACCCCTTTGTACCAATAACCTGGCGACCTATCTCGTACTCACGGAAAAACTTCCGCTGCCCCGGGGAGTAGAACCCGATAGCCGTAAAATTGCTCTAATGGTTAAGGGCTGTGACAGCCGTGCCGTTGTACAACAGTTAATCGAACAGGGCATTAAAAGGGAAAGCGTGCTTCTTATTGGCTGTCCCTGTGAAGGGGTAATCGACTTAAAAAAGGTGGAAGAGAAATTTCCCCACCAGCCGGCGCCCGTAGAGGCCCGGTGGAACAACGGAAAAATTGTTTTTCACCTGCCTGATGGGGATAAGGAGTTTCCCAAAGAGGAAGTCGTGGCTGAAAAATGCCTTACCTGCCGCTATCCCAATCCTGTTATGACCGATGTGATGCTCTGGGAAGAGGTTCAGACTTGGGGTAGCGATGAATATGCAGATGTCAAGGAACTGGAGGCCAAAAGCCCGCAGGAACGTTGGTCCTTCTGGGAGGATAAATTTTCCAGTTGTATAAGGTGCTATTCCTGTCGCAACGTTTGCCCCATGTGCTACTGTGAAGACTGTATACTGGATAGGCTGAATCCGCAGTGGATCTTTCGTTCCAACAATATTTCCGAGAACACGGCCTTCCATCTGGCCCGGGCCTTCCATCTGGCCGGGCGTTGCGTAGAATGCGGGGAATGTCAAAGGGTTTGCCCTGTAGGGATACCTTTAATGAAGTTGAACAGAAAGCTTGCCAAAGAAGTCAAAGAAAAATATGAGTATATCCCCGGGCTTGATCCTGAGTCGAAACCGCTCCAGGCCAGCTACCGTCCGGATGATAAAGAAGACTTCATTCTCTAGAGGTGGGTGCTATGGATACTAAAAAGTTGAGTAAAGATAAGTGGGGCGATTTTATCGCCGTGCTTGGTGCACAAAAAAAGCTGTATACCCCTCAAAAAGAGGGGGAAAGCCTCAGGTTTAAGCCTGTTGCTGCGGGAAACCAGGTTAATCTGGATTTCTCCAATACGACAGTACCGCCTAAAAGCGTTCTCTTTCCCCAGACGGAGACACTATACCGGTTTGAGCAGGGTAGTACCGCTATCAGTCTTCCGGAGGAGGCGGGCGAGGCGGTAATTTTGGGTATCAGACCCTGTGATGCCCGGGCCATGGCCATTGTGGACAGTGTTTTTTCCTGGGATGTAGACGATCCTTACTATCTCCAAAGGCGTGAGAAGACGGCCCTCATAGGACTCTCCTGCCGGGAGCCCGGCGTTAACTGTTTTTGTACTTCCGTCGGGGGCGGCCCGGCCTCTACAGAAGGATTGGATATCCTTTTGACAGACCTGGGAGAAGCCTATCTAGTGCAGATCCTTACTGAAAAGGGCGAAAATATTAAACTCTCCACCCAGGAACTGCTGCAAGATGCCGCGGAGGAGGATGTAAAAACGGCAGAGAAGCTCTCCGGGGAGGCCGCCTCCAGGATCAGCAGGAGTATTGAGCCCGACGGCATCCCGGAAAAGCTGCCGGAACTGTGGGAAAGCCCGCTTTGGAAAGATTTTTCCGATTCCTGCCTGGGATGCGGAACCTGCACCTTCCTCTGTCCGACCTGTCACTGTTTTGATATTCAGGACGAAATGGAGGGTCTGGAAGGGCGCCGGTGCCGGATGTGGGACTCCTGCATGTTTGCGGAATATACCCTGCATACCTCCGGGCACAATCCACGTCCTTCACGCCGTGAACGCGTGCGCAACAGGATTAACCACAAGTACTCCTATTATGTAAACAACTTCGGGAAAATTGCTTGTGTAGGTTGTGGGCGGTGTATAGATCTCTGCCCGGTCAACATCGATATTCTTGACATTTTATCACAGGTTGTTAAGGAGGCAATATGAACGAGAACGGAAATCCCTATAAACCTGAAATAGCAACTGTCGAGGACACCTGGTACGAAACAGCCGGCGAACGCGCTATCAAAACCTTCAAAGTTGTCCTTGACGATGAAAAGGCAAGGGAAAGCTGGAGTCACCGTCCCGGACAATGCGCCATGATCGGTGTGCTCGGAGTAGGGGAGAGCATGATTTCCATTTCCTGTTCTCCCACAGAGGGTAAATTCCTCCGGTTTTCCGTCATGCGTATGGGTAAAGTTACCCAGGCCCTGCACGAGCTTGAACCCGGTGACAAGATGACAGTACGTGGTCCTTACGGGAACAGCTTTCCCGTGGACGATTGGAAAGGGAAGAATATCCTTACAATCGGCGGTGGTATCGGCCAGGCTCCTTTACGCCCAATTGTCGAGTATGTCCGGGCCAACCGCGGTGACTATAAGGACCTGACCCTTATTTACGGTGCCCGGACTTCCGGAGATCTTTGCTTCAAAAAGGAATTTGAGGCCATGAGAGAGTCCGGTGATGTAAACTGCCATCTTTCCATTGACGTCCAGGAAGAAGGCTGGCCCCATTATGTAGGATTCGTCCCATCCTTGCTGATGGATGTTAATCCTTCCCCGGAAAATACCATAGCCATTACTTGCGGGCCGCCGATTATGATCAAGTTTGTGCTGGAGAACCTTAAAAAGCTGAATTTCGCCGACGAGCAGATTTATACAACCCTGGAGAACAGGATGAAATGCGGATTTGGCAAGTGCGGGCGCTGCAATGTAGGCAACCTTTACGTTTGCAAGGACGGGCCTGTATTCAGCTATGCCACCCTTAAAAATGTACCGGAGGCCTTTGCCTGAAACCAAAGCGCATTAAAGAAAGATAGAACGGTACGGTGTTATGAATGGGGATGCTCCCCGGGGCTTACCGGGGCGTGTCCCCATATTGATATTTCTCAATTAGTCCAAGCAGACGAATAAAATGCGGAATAATTATGATACCTTTTTCTTCTGTATTAATACTGCGCAAATGGGAAACATCTATACTATTAACAGGAAAGGGGTATGTGCTTTGGAACATTTCGGTCAGGTGATCGAGCTAACCGGAAAAGACAAAGCCCTGGTCAAGGTACGGCAGCACCATGCCTGCGGTAATTGCGGGGCTTGCGGGCGTGTTTTCGGCGATCCTGAACAGCGGGATACTTTCATGGTGGAGGTTAGTAACCCTGTCGGTGCCAAAAAGGGGCAACTCGTTCGTCTGGAAATTGGGGAGCGGGAAATGCTTCTTGCCGCTGTGCTTCTTTATCTGGTTCCTCTTGTGGGTTTGCTTATCGGCTTGTTTGCCGGCCGGGGGTTGGCTATAAGTTACGGGTTGGGCGGAAATCCCGATTTTTGGGGTTTGGGCTTAGGGCTTGCGCTGATGGTTTTAGTTTTCATTTTGTTAAGAGCACAGGAGGTAAAACTGGCCAAAGGGAGCCGCTTCAAGGTAGCAATAACCGCTGTGGTTGGCGCTGATGAGATCCCACCTGAATTATGTGTAACAAACTCTGCCGGGGAATAACCCGGAATATATTTCCGGACGACTCTCAGGATCTCGGTTTTCTTTGCAGCCCAGGGAATCAATGACAAATCAAGGAACGCGCTACCCCGGTTGTCAGAACTCATATGGGTGCAAGTTGAGTGCAATATTATCCTTGCACCGGCCGGTTTTATATGTTAAAATATTTACCAAGCTAAAAGTAAATAAATACCTCATCTCTTTACCTGAGGTGGGGTAGAGGTGCGGCAGGCAATGAGTAGGCACGGTGAAAGCAGGGACTTGATGAATCGTGCGGAAAGGTGCCGCCGCCGAAGTTTTTAGCTTTTCCCGCAAGCTAAAAGCTGGTTCTTCAGTGAACAACTGATGAACTGTCACCGGGGAGAAGCCCTTTTTCCCGGTGGAGCGCTATCTCACTAAGGGCACGAGAGGTTTACAGTGCAGTTTCAAACGACTGGCGGTTAAACCTGTTGGTCGTTTTTTAATTTTTTCCAGGAGGTTATAATATGATCCTGTCGGGGACAATGCAGATTAACAGTAAACAGCACCTGGAAATAGGCGGGTGTGATACCGTTGCTCTCGCTGAGGAGTTTGGCACCCCCCTCTACGTTATGGATGAAGAGCAGGTAAGAGAAAATTGCCGCCGGTATCTGCAGGCCATGCAGAAAAAATATCCCCGGGGGAAAATTCTTTATGCCGGCAAAGCTTTCCTGGTCCTGGCTATGGCAAAGCTCGTTGCAGAGGAAGGGCTGGGTCTGGATGTTGTTTCCGGAGGGGAACTGTACACGGCTCTAAAGGCCGGTTTCCCGGCAGAGCATCTTTATTTTCACGGCAACAATAAAAGCAGGCAAGAGTTGCTGGAGGCCCTGGAGGCGAAAATCGGACGAATTGTCGTCGACAGCTTCTCCGAGCTGCAGGAGCTGCAGGAGCTCTCCGCAAGCAGGCGACAAAAAGTAGATGTTCTTTTACGGGTCAAACCGGGTATAGAAGCGCATACCCATGATTATATCCAAACTGGCCGGGAAGATTCCAAGTTTGGGCTCGGTTTTTCCGAGGCCAGGGAGGCAGTTCGCCAGATCCTGTCTGCAGCCCCCTATCTTGAGCTCAGGGGATTTCACTGTCATATCGGTTCCCAGATTTTCCAATTGGAGCCCTATCGCCTGGCAGCAAAGGCTATGCTGGATTTTATGTCGGAGGTAAGGGCAGAAACCGGTTACGTGGCTTCGGAGCTGGACCTGGGCGGCGGGCTGGGTATTCGTTACACGCAGGGTGACAATCCTCCTTCCATTGAAACTTTTGTGGAGACTGTGGCTGCCGCGGTGCAGGATGAGGCGGAGCAAAGAAAATACCCCCTGCCTGAGCTTCTTTTGGAGCCGGGGCGTTCGATTACCGGTGAAGCTGGTATTACTCTGTACCGTGTGGGAGTGATTAAGGAGGTGCCCGGGGTCAGGTGCTATGTATCCGTCGATGGCGGGATGATGGATAATATTCGGCCGGCCCTGTACCAGGCACGCTATGAAGCAATGATTGCCAATAAAGCCCTGCAGGAACCGGTGAAGACGGTTACTATAGCAGGGAAAGCATGCGAGTCAGGCGATCTTCTACTAGTGGACACTTGTCTGCCCCCTGTGGAAAAAGGCGATCTTTTGGCTGTTTTCAGCACCGGAGCTTACTGCTATGCTATGGCCAGCAACTATAACCGCAACCCCCGGCCGCCTGTAGTTTTTGTGCGCAACGGAAAACCCAGGGTTGTTGTTCGCCGTGAAACTTACGGTGATCTTTTAACCCTGGAGGAACTTTAGCCCGGAGGGAGGAGTGTGCGGTGATCGAGTTTACTAAAATGCACGGGTTGGGTAATGATTTTATTGTTATTGACAATAGGGACGGAGGCCTGGCAGCTGACTACCTCTCCGGTATAGCTCCCGTTCTCTGCCGGAGACATTTCGGTATCGGAGCTGACGGTCTGGCTGTTTTAAGCAGTTCTTCGCAGGCTCCCTTTCGCATGCAAATTTTTAATGCGGACGGCAGTGAGGCGGAGATGTGCGGCAACGCGATCCGTTGCCTGGCCAGGTATGTTTGGGACAGGGGCTTCATTAAAGAGCAGACTTTTGCTTTTGAAACTGCCGCCGGGATTAAAGAGATAAATCTGCTCATACGCGGCCGGGAGGTTGAGGCCGTAAGGGTAGAGATGGGCTCGCCAATTCTGGAAAGCGACAAGATCCCTTTGCGCGGCCCTTCCCGCCGGGCTGTGGATGAAAAAATTAGGCTGGGGAATGAGGAGCTGCTTTTTACGGCTGTCAGTATGGGAAACCCTCACTGCGTGATTTTTATGCCTGCCCTGGAAGGAGTGCCCTGGCAGAGTTGGGGAGAGGCGTTGGAGCATAACCCCCTCTTTCCCAATAGGACTAATGTGGAATTTGTGGAAGTATTGAGTAGAGACAGGATAAAAGTAAAAGTTTGGGAGCGGGGCGCGGGCGCCACGCTGGCCTGCGGCACGGGGGCCTGCGCGGCGGTAGTGGCCGGCGTTTTAACCGGACGCCTGGGAAGCGCTGTCCGGGTCGATCTTCCTGGCGGCTCCCTGCAGATAAACTGGGAAAAGGACGGTAAAGTGTATATGGAAGGGCCTGCCGAAGAAGTTTTCAGCGGCAGGATCGAGACGATTAAACTTCTGGAGGAGGCGAGGTAAGTTGGAGCGTCTTGCTGAGCGTATCCGTTTGCTGCCCAGGTATCTTTTTGCCGAGATTGACAAGAAAGTAAAGGCGGCGCAAGAAAAGGGAATTGACGTTATAAAGCTGGGGATCGGTGACCCTGATTCACCCACACCGGATTATATTGTCAAGCGCATGCAGGAGGAGGTAGCCAAACCCAGAAACCATACGTACCCGCCGGATGAAGGATTGAAGGAATTCAGAGAGGCGGTGGCGGACTATTACCTGCGACGGCATGGCGTGGAGCTGGACCCCCAGAAAGAAATTGTTCCGCTTATCGGCTCCAAGGAGGGAATTGCGCATATTTCTTTTTGTTTTACTGATCCCGGCGATGTAAACCTGGTTCCGGACCCGGGTTATCCCGTTTACGGAATTGGCACGCTTTTTGCCGGAGGAGTTCCTCAGTATATGCCTTTATTAAAAGAGCGGCGCTTTCTGCCTGATTTGCGGAGTGTGCCGGTGGAAGCCGCCCGCCGGGCCAAGCTGTTATTTCTTAATTATCCCAACAACCCAACCGGCGCTGTGGCAACCAAGGAATTTTTTACCGAAGTTATAGATTTTGCCAGGGAGTACAATCTCCTTGTCTGTCATGATGCCGCCTATAATGAGATTGCCTTTGACGATTACCGCCCCGTCAGTTTCCTGGAGGTGCCCGGGGGAAAAGATGTGGCCATTGAATTCGGCTCTCTCTCCAAGACTTTTAATATGACCGGCTGGCGGATCGGCTATGCCGTGGGTAACAGTACGGCTGTGGAAGCGCTGTACCGCTTCAAAACCAATGTTGATTCGGGCCTTTTTCAGGCTATCCAGTATGCCGGTGTGGAAGCTTTTACCAATCCGCAGATGGGTCCTTTCCTGGAAAAGTTGCGGGAGCTGTACCGCAGAAGGAGAGATATAGTGGTCAGGGCTCTGCAGGAGGCGGGGTGGGACCTGGAAGCTCCCAAAGCAACTTTTTATGTTTGGGCCCCCGTCCCCCCAGGCTACAGCTCGCAGGAATTTGTTACTTATTTGCTGGAAAAGACGGGTGTCGTGGTAACGCCCGGGAGCGGGTTCGGGAAATTTGGAGAGGGGTATTTCCGTATAGCCCTGACCGTGAACGAAGAGCGATTACAGGAAGCCATGGAACGCATTAAAAATGCCATCAGGTTCAGCTAGCGGCTCCAATAAAGTGACCTTAATTCCCGGTGTTTAATATTATATGATTATAAAACTATTAAACAGATGAGGAGATGGTTGCATGAGCAGATATAATGTCGCCATTGTCGGTGTTACAGGCATGGTAGGGCAGGCGTTTATAAAGATTTTGCAGGAGCGGAAATTTCCTGTAAAGGGCTGGAAACTTCTGGCCTCCTCCCGCTCTGCCGATAAAAAAATACGTATCGCCGGCAGGGATTATACCGTTGAAGAAGCCAGGCCTGATTCTTTTGCCGGGGTCGACTTTGCCTTTTTCAGTGCCGGTGGTGATATCAGCCTGCAGCTTGCTCCTGAAGCTGTCAAGAGGGGAGCTATTGTGGTGGATAACAGCAGCGCTTTCCGCATGGATCCCGAGGTACCGCTGGTCGTTCCCGAGGTGAATGCGGAGGCTGTTTCGTCTCATAAAGGGATTATCGCCAATCCCAATTGCTCGACTATCCAGATGGTTGTCGCCCTGCAGCCCCTGCACCTGGCAGCAGGGTTGAAAAGAGTGGTTGTGGCCACGTATCAATCTGTTTCCGGCGCCGGCAAGGAGGCTGTAGACGAGTTGGCGGCGCAAAGTTTGGCGGTCTTATCCAAAAAAGAGCTAGTAAAAGAGTATATCCCCTATAAAGCTGCGGGCAGGCACCACCAGATCGCTTTTAATATGGTGCCCCATATCGATATTTTTGAAGAAGACGATTATACCAAAGAAGAAATGAAGCTGATCAGAGAAACCCGCAAGATCATGGGGCTGCCCGACCTGCCGGTAACGGCAACCACTGTCAGGGTGCCGGTGTTCAACGGCCACTCGGAAGCTGTGAACGTGGAGCTTAACAACCCCCTTTCACCGCAGGAGGCCCGCGAGGTGCTGGCCAAGGCTCCCGGGGTAGTTGTCTGGGATAATCCCTCTGATTTATTATACCCTATGCCTGTTGATACCGAAGGCCGGGATGAGGTCTTTGTCGGACGTATACGCTACGATCGTAGCGTTCCTCACGGTTTAAACTTATGGATTGTCGCCGATAACATTCGTAAAGGCGCTGCCACGAACTCTATTCAGATCGCGGAGTTGCTTATCTAGTGCTTGACTCAGCGGCCGGTTAGTGTGAGTCATGGTATGAGGCGAAGCGGCCGCAAAGCCAGACAAACTGGAGGATCATTAAAGCATTATTATACTGTTTTTTATTTTACTCGAGGTGAGAAACATTGAAAATTTTAGTGCAAAAATTTGGAGGGACTTCTGTAACCACCCCCAAAAAAAGGGAGCTAATCTACCATCGTGTCAAGGACGCCCTAGAGGAAGGTTTCAAGGTGGTGGTGGTTGTTTCGGCCATGGGGAGGAAGGGAGATCCTTATGCCACCGATACGCTCAGATCCCTGGCTCTGCAGGAGTACAGCGATGTTTCTTTGAGAGATCTCGACCTAATCATGTCCTGCGGTGAGGTGATATCTGCTGTGGTCGTCGCCGCTGCCCTGAGCGCCAGGGGAATACCTGCCCGGGCTCTGACGGGTTCCCAGGCGGGTTTTCTAACAGACGGTCACTATAGCGAAGCGGAAGTTGTGGACTGCCAGCCCGCCAGGATAATAGAGCTTTTACAGCATAATGAAGTCCCCGTGGTAGCGGGTTTCCAGGGTGCCGATCCCATGGGGGAAATCAACACGCTGGGCCGGGGCGGTAGCGATACTACGGCGGTAATCCTGGGAGCGGCCCTGGAGGCTGATAAGGTGGAGATATATACTGATGTATCCGGTATCATGACCGCGGATCCTCTAATTTTGAAGGAGGCCAGGGTTATCCAGCAGATTACATACGGCGAGGTCTTTCAGCTTGCCCATGAGGGGGCAAAGGTTATACATCCTCGGGCCGTTGAAGTAGCCATGCGCAACAATGTCTGCGTTGTAGTAAGAAATCCGGAAGACCCCGGTACCGGCACTCTGATAACCGCCGAGTCTTCTTTAAGAGGGGGAGGGTACAGCACCCGGGGGCGAAGGGCCGTCACCGGAATAGCGCACTATACAAATCTGGTGCAGTTTTTAGTTAAGTTTGAGCAGCCTGCCCCATCCAAGGAGCTGGAAATGTTTCAGCGTATCGGGGAAGCAGGGGTAAATATTGACTTAATCAGCGTATTCCCGTTGATGAAAGCCTTTATTGTTAAAGATGAGCATTGTTACAAGGTTGAAAATATCTTGAAAGAGCTGGAGATTCCCTACACGATGGAGAAGGACTGCGCCAAAGTTTCGGTGGTGGGTGTCGGTATGCACAATATACCCGGGGTAATGGCCAGGGTGGTAAGGGCGCTCAATGAGCAGGAGGTAGAAATTAAACAAACCGGAGATTCCAATATAAGCATTTCCCTGCTGATCAAGCAGCAGGACCTGCATAAGGCCATAAAAACTCTCCACGATCATTTTTACCTCTCCAATTGCGATTTTTCCTGATACCGGCGACCCTGCCGGCCCAAGCCCTTATTTAAGTTAATTTTTCTAAAAATGAAGGGTTTTTTTGGGGTAAAAAAGAATAATATATTTTATTTACCGAATCTTGGGAGGTAAAATCTTGCACCGGCAATCAGTATACCTGGTTATTTTGTCCTTATTACTGGTCGGTCTGGGTTTCTTCCTGGGCCAGTATTATGCTTTGGCCAAGGGAATGCTGTGGCAAGCAACCAAGATTGTGTGGAGCGCAAATGATTCTCCATCGCCTGGTTCTGTAGAAAAAGGGGATAAATTATTTCTTCACATTTCGGGGAATACAACCCAGTTGCAAGAATTGGAAGAGCATTCAACACAAGAAGCGACGGAGTTGCAATTCCCCTCCAAGGTTGACAACCTTTACATCGAAAAAATTATTTCCGGGAAAGAGGCTCTGGAGCATTCGCAAAACATCTTCGGAACGGAAGCACCTGTGAAAAGATTATTTATACCGTATTACAGCAGTAGCGAGAACCAGGTTGTTGTGTGGGTTTTTGAAATGAATTCTTCCCTGGAAGCACGCCAGTATACGGAGAAAATAAACCAGTATATTAAGGAAAGCGAGACATGCAGCAACTCCGGCTCTTTCTTTTTGCAAAATGTAGAAGTTAATTACGTGGAAGGATTAAATTACGATAATTATTACTATTGTAAAAATAATATTATCTACTGGATCACGCTGGCAGCAAAAGATCCTATGCCCCTGTTTTTAAGATTTTACGAGCTTTTTTAAGCCGCCTGCTTCCCTGCCTTCCTGTTATTGACAACATATTTTTATTCGTGCTAAAATCGTGGGGCTGCAGGAATACCTGAGGGCAGCTATTTTTATTTTGACTTTGGAAGGATGATCAAAGATGCAGGTTATACCGGCGATTGATCTTCAGGGAGGCAAATGCGTCCGCCTTTTGAGGGGAGAGAGAAACAAGCAGACTGTTTACAGCCTTAACCCTGTAGAAGTGGCGCTTAGCTGGCAGTCACAGGGAGCGAGGTTGCTGCATGTGGTAGATCTTGACGGGGCCTTTGAAGGGATACCGTTAAATTCGTCTGTTATCGCGCAGATAGCCTCGGCGGTGGATATACCTGTGCAACTGGGGGGCGGTATAAGAGATAAGTTTACAGTTGAGAACGCCTTTAAACTTGGCGTTGAAAAGGTTATACTGGGTACAGTTGCGGCAGAAAAACCGGAGCTAGTAAAAGAGCTGACCGCCCTTTACGGAGAGAAGATTGTCGTGGGTATTGATGCCCGTGAAGGTATTGTCGCCGTCAGGGGCTGGGTGAAGGGAACCGGAAAGAGGGCTGTAGAGCTGGCCCTGGAGATGCAGCAGTACGGTGTGAAAGAAATCATTTATACCGATATTTTCCGGGATGGAACCCTGGAGGGGCCCAACATTGAGGCCCTGAGTTTTATGGCAAGGTCCCTGGAGATACCTCTTATTGCCGCCGGTGGAATTTCTTCTCTCCGGGATTTACATGACGTAAAGGAGTTGGAGCCGCTGGGCGTAACCGGTGTAATTGTCGGACAGGCTCTTTACAGCGGCAGGTTTACCCTCAGGGATGCCATCACGGAATGCGGGGAATAAAAATTACCTTATAAAGAATGTCTCCTTGGGGAGGGAGGTTAAATGTTGGCCAAGCGAATAATTCCCTGCCTGGATGTGAAAGAAGGAAGGGTGGTTAAAGGTATAAAATTTGTTGATTTGAAAGATGCCGGCGATCCGGTAGAGTTAGCCGGTTTTTATGATAAATCCGGCGCCGATGAGCTGGTATTTCTCGATATCACGGCTTCTCACGAGGGAAGGGAAACCATGGTGGACGTGGTTAAGAGAACGGCCCGGGAAGTGTCTATTCCTTTTACTGTAGGCGGAGGCATCGGCTCTATTGAGCAGATGCGGACTATTCTTGAGGCTGGCGCAGATAAGATCTCTTTAAATACGGCCGCGGTAGAAAACCCCGGACTGGTCAGGGAGGCCGCCCGGATCTTTGGCAGCCAGTGTGTTACCGTGGCCATTGATGCCCGCTGGAATGAAAGGATGCAGGACTGGGAAGTTTATACACATGGCGGCAGGAAAGCGACGGGGATGTCCGCGGTTGACTGGGCCGCCAGGGTGGAGGCTCTGGGTGCAGGAGAAATATTGCTGACCAGTATGGATGCGGACGGCGGACAGAGCGGCTTTGATATCCCCCTTAACAGGGCAGTCTGTGAAAAAGTCACTATTCCGGTTATTGCTTCCGGTGGAGCGGGAAAGATGGAAGATTTCGCCCGGGTCCTGAAAGAGGGTAAAGCTGATGCGGCCCTTGCTGCCTCAGTATTTCATTACCGCCGTTTTTCCATTAGAGAGCTAAAAAAATATCTGGCAGAACAGGGGTTGGAGGTGCGTTTGACATGATCTCTTTTGACGCTGAACTTAATAAGCTTGCTTTTGACAAATATGAGCTTTTACCGGCTGTTGTGCAAGATTACTTAAACGGCGATGTTCTCATGGTTGCCTATATGAATAGAGAATCACTCGCTAAAACACTTGAAACGGGTTACACTTGTTTTTGGAGCCGCAGCAGGCAGACCCTCTGGCAGAAGGGGGAAACCTCGGGAAATACCCAGGCTGTGAAAGAAATACTGTACGATTGTGATGCCGATACTCTCCTGATTAAAGTTCTGCAAAAAGGGCCGGCCTGCCATACAGGAGAGAGGAGTTGCTTTTACCGTCATCTTCAACTGCCGGATGTTTCCGGGAACCGGGGGTGACCATATCCGCGAACTTATTGCGGGGAGGCGACGCTATGGAGTTGCCGGGATGGAAACAGTATCTTATTGAGGTTTCTTCAGGTTTTGTGCTCCTTTCTTTTAGTAATGAGGGTATATACAGCCTTTCTTTAATGCGGGGAAGGCCGCTTATGGCCGGGTCTGCTGCTGAAAAAGCGGAGCTGTACTGGCCTGAGCTTGAGCGGGAAATCAGGGGTTATTTTAACGGCTTCCCGATAAGAGGTGACTATCCTTTGATTATGAGCGGTTATTCCCCATGGACCCAAAAAATTTTGCAGCTTACGAAGGAGATTCCCCACGGCGAAACGATTACTTATAAACAGTTGGCGGAAAGGGCCGGTGTTCCGGCTGGGGCCAGGGCCGCGGGCCAGGCACTGGCGCGCAACCGCACGCCTCTCCTTATCCCCTGCCACAGGGTTGTGGCGCAGGGGGGCAAGCTGGGAGGCTTTACGGGTGGTATTGACTGGAAAAAAGAGCTTTTGGCGCTGGAAGGAATTACTGGATTATAATTAATTATCTAGAGAGGACAGGATAATAAACCGGAAAAAAGCATTACTGCAAATATGTTAAAATTGTGCAGGTGTAACAAATGGAAGGAAAAAGCCCGAGGCTGTTAACCTTTAATGAAATTCGCAATAATCCTGCCATCATAACCTATATTCGCAAGGCCAATGAATACCTGGGTGTGCTGGGCTATACAGAACACGGTTTCCGTCATACTGAATTGGTTGCCGTTACAGCGCGCCGGATACTGATGGAGCTGGGTTATAGTGCCAGGGAAGCCGAGCTGGCAGCAATCGCCGGCTACCTGCATGATATTGGCAATATCGTGGAGCGCACTCATCATTATTTTATCGGTGCCCTGATGGCCATGAATATCTTAAAGGAACTGGGCATGGAGGAGAAAGAGATTGCGGAGGTGGCGGCCGCTATCGGCAACCATGACGAACGCTATGGACATCCTGTGAACAATATTTCAGCGGCGGTAATACTGGCCGATAAAGCCGATGTCCACAGGTCGAGGGTCCGCAACAGGGATTTTGCCACCTTTGACATTCATGACCGTGTTAACTATGCCGCGGAAGAATCGGAGCTGGAGCTGGACCCTGTTAACAGGGTTATTACATTGAAACTCAAGATTGATACGCGGATCAGCAGGGTCATGGAGTACTTTGAAATTTTTTTAAGCCGGATGATGCTGTGCCGCCGTGCTGCAGATTTTCTTAGAGCGCGTTTTGCTCTTGTTATTAACGAGACCCAACTCCTGTAATGTTTCTGTTTCCCGTTTTATTAAGGCTATATAATATGTGCTAAAGAGTGGTCCAATGCTTCTAATATTTTTATAAACCCATTTTCATCCATTGTGTGTCCATAAAAAAGATGATATTATGAAGTTTAGTTTATCAACCGTCTCAGGCAGGAGGAGGATTGACGTGAAAAGACGAACCAGGACGAGCCCCGTGTTTTTTATTGTTCTCTCTCTGGTGCTGGTAGCAGCATCAGCCTTATTTTTAGCCAACTGGGAAAGGTATATAAAAAAAGGCCTTGACCTGGAAGGTGGGGTTTATATTCTTTATGAGGCCAAATCTATTGGAGATACGGAAGTGGATTATGACGCTATCCAGAGGGCGATGACGATTATTCGCAACAGGATTGACGAGCTGGGTTTGAAGGAACCCGTATTGCAGCCTGAAGGAGAAAGGCGTATCAGAATAGAGCTGCCGGGAGTAGAAGATCAGGCTCAGGCCAGGGAGATAATCGGGAAAACGGCCCAGTTGACTTTTATCAGCCCCGAGGGTGATGTTTTGCTCACTGGCGGAGATTTAAAAACAGCTTACTTTACCCGCAGCCAACGCAATGAACCGCTGGTCGCGCTGGAGTTTAGCGATGAAGGAAAGGAAAAATTTGCCGAGGCCACGGAGAAATACCTGGGCAAGCAAATTGCCATTGCACTCGATAACGAGTTGATCTCCGCTCCCACGGTACAGGCTGTTATAAAGGATGGAAACGCGGTTATTACGAATATTCCCACGGCGGAAGAGGCAAGCGCTCTTGCCCTGCTGCTGCGCTCCGGCGCCCTTCCCGTTGAACTGGTGGAGCTGGAGACACGTTCCGTGGGACCGGTGCTGGGCGAAAATGCCCTTAAGCTGAGCCTGTCTGCCGGCCTAATCGGATTGGGGGTAGTAATGCTCTTCATGCTTTTTTATTACAAATTTGCCGGGTTAATTGCGGATATCAGTCTGGTAGTGTATATGGCGATAGTATTTTTGGCCCTGATGCTTTTTAACGCTACTTTAACGCTTCCCGGAATTGCCGGCTTGATCCTTTCTATCGGTATGGCGGTGGATGCCAATATTCTCATCTTTGAACGTATCAAGGAAGAACTGCAGAGCGGGAAGACTACTTTTACAGCCATAAATGCCGGTTTTAGCCGGGCTCTGAGTGCCATTATCGATTCCAATATTACCACCATTATTGCCGCTGTGGTGCTCTTGATTATTGCCAGCGGGACGATACGGGGTTTTGCTATGACGCTGCTGATCGGTATTTCCGCAAGTTTCCTATCAGCAATCTATTTAACGCGGTTTCTACTTCGCCTGGCGGTGCGTTCCCGGTTGATTAAAAGCGCCGCCTATCTGGGTGTTAGGGGGGGTGTCCAATGAAAAAACTTAATTTTCCCTTTATGAACTATAGCCGCAGCGCTTTTATCCTAACAGGGCTGATTATCTTGATTGGTATAGTATCATTATTAGTAAACGGCATGAACTGGGGCATTGACTTTACCGGAGGTACAATTTTGCACCTGCGTTTGGCCGAAGGATTCCAGATGGATGAAGTAAGAGAGGTTCTTGCTCCTTTTGAACTGCAGGGGGCCCCCTTACAGAGGGTGGGAGGCAGCGCTTCGTCAGGAAGCGAAGTCATTATCAGAACCCCGGAACTGGATGAGTCTGCCAGGCGGGAGATCATCTCCGCTTTCCAGGAACGCTGGCCGGAGATGACCCCTGAAGATGTCCTGCGGGTCGATAACGTGGGGGGAGTTATCGGCAAGGAGTTGACGAGAGAAATGTTCCTGGCACTGCTTATCGCTGCAGCCGGGATGATTCTCTATATTACCCTGCGCTTTGAATTCAAGTTTGCCCTGGCGGCCATCCTGGCTTTGCTGCATGATGCTTTTATCGTGCTGACCGTATTTTCTCTTTTTAAGATTGAGATTAACAGCCCCTTTATCGCCGCTGTTTTAACGATTATCGGTTATTCGATCAACGACACCATTGTCATCTTTGACCGTATCAGGGAAAATCTTAAGTACCGCCAGAAAAGAACTGTTAAAGAGGTCATCAATGACAGTATCAATGAGAGCCTGGTTCGTTGTATAAACACCTCTCTTACTACCCTGGTGGTCGTTGTTTCACTTTTTATCGCTTTTAACTACTTTGTTGGAGGCATGGACCTGAAGACCTTTGCCCTGGCCCTGATAGTGGGAATCATAGCCGGGACATATTCTTCCATCTTTATTGCCAGCCCCCTCTGGTATTTATGGAGAACAGGGGACGATAAAAAACAAAAAGTGCCTGCTTAAAAGTAAAACCCTAAAAATAAAATCTGAAGGGACACCGGATGTTTATTTAAGGCCGGTCACTCAACTTCGGATAGTTTTTCCACCTGACTGACTATAATGGTAATGGTAGTCTGCCAGGTGGTCTTTTTTTAGCATGGTCAATTTGCCGGAGAAAGCGATTCCCCATAAAAGAAGGAATTTATTTCTTTTATGAAGAAATACTGGGGGGTACTGGGCGGATGGGGTCCTGGAAAAGGTCTAAATCCGTAACGATAATATAGAAAAACGATAACATATAAAAGGGAAAAATATTATGGATAAAGAACACGCGAAGAAGAGCTGGCAGCTGTACCCTCAGGACCCGGAAAAACGGGCTTTACTGGCCAGAGAGTTACACGTACCTTTAGCTGTAGCGCAAATTTTGCTCAACAGGGGAATAAAGAGCGTTGAAGAAGGAGAAGCATTTCTGAAGCCAAGCCTTTCCCAACTGCATTCCCCTTTTTGTATGAAGGATATGGGACGTGCCGTAGAGGTAATATGGCGCGCCATAAATACCGGACGGCGTATCGCTGTGTATGGCGACTATGATGTTGATGGGATTACGGCGACAGCCCTTTTATGCTCTCTGCTGCAGCAGTTAGGAGCGGATGTGACCTTTTATCTTCCTGACCGCCTTCAGGAGGGATACGGTTTAAACAAAGGGGCGCTTGAGCATTTAAAAGCGCAGGGTGTCGATACTGTCGTGACGGTTGATTGCGGTATCAGTAATATGGCGGAAGCGGTTTATGCCGGCGAGCTGGGGATGGAGATTATTATTACGGATCATCATCAGCCTCACGGGATTCTGCCTGATGCTGCTGCGGTAATTAACCCCCGGAGGACCGACTGTTCCTATCCCTTTAAAGATCTGTGCGGGGCGGGAATCGCTTTCAAGCTGGGACAAGCCCTTTTGATGAAGAAAGGCTCACCAGATATGATCTGGAGCTACCTGGATCTTGTTGCCCTGGGCACCGTGGCCGATGTGGTGCCTTTGCTCGGGGAGAACCGGGTTTTGGTGGCGGAAGGGCTCAGGCAGATCAGAGAAACGCCGCGCCCGGGAATAAAGGCTTTATGTACAGTCTCAGGTCTGAACAAAAAAAGCCTCTCCGCAGAGGATATTGCTTTTATCATTGCACCGCGCCTTAATGCGGCCGGACGCCTGGGGGATCCATCCCGCTCCTTTTACCTGCTTTTAGCAGAAGAGGAGGAAAGGGCATCCAGTTTGGCACTGGAGCTGCAGCAAGAAAATAACCGCCGCCAGTCTCTTGATCTTAAGATATTTACGGAGGCCTGTGCTCTGGCGGAAGAAATATTGGAAAAAGAAAAAACAACCTTCCTACTCCTGGCCCGGGAAGGCTGGCACCCCGGAGTCTTGGGTATCGCAGCCGGCCGTATGGCGGAACGGTATAACCGGCCGGTTATTTTAATTGCCCTGGAAGACGGGACCGGGAAGGGTTCCGGAAGAAGTGCCGGCGGTTTTGATCTGATATCCGCTTTAAAGCAGTGCAGTCCGCTTCTTTTGGGATACGGAGGACACAGCCAGGCTGCGGGTTTAACGGTAGCCGAAGAATGCATTCCTCCCCTCCGGGCGAAACTTGATCATCTGGCGGGTGAATTTTTCGGCGGGGAAGAGCCTTCGGCGGTCTGCTATGCGGATTTACAGCTTGAGCCTGAAGAGATAACCCCCGAACTGGTCAGAGCCCTGGAAGCTCTGGAACCGTTTGGTTCGGGAAATCCTCGCCCGTTTTTTTATGGACGGGAATGGTTTCCTGCCAAAATTAGAGAGGTAGGGAATCAGCAGCAGCACCTGCAGCTCGGCCTGCGAAAAAACAAGCATTATTTTCCAGGGATCAGTTTCTATGCTAAGAAAAGGCTGCCTCCGCTAACTCTTTTTCAGGCCGTAGATATAGTGTTTAGCCTCTCTCTGGAGCAGTGGAAAGGCAAGGAGAATTTACAGCTGGAGGTATATGACTGTCTGCATTGTGACGGCGAGCACAGTGGAAAAAAAATTACCGTTATCGACGCCAGAGGCTCGGAGCAAAAAGTGCTTTATCTTAAAAATCTCTTGTCTCTGGGAGAGAGAATTATTATCTTTGTGAATACCGTGGCACGCAGGCAGTATCTGCAAAAAATTTTTGCCGGCAGGCCGGAAATATTCTTCAGCCACCAGGGCAGCTTTCCTACGGGAATGAATTGCATCCCGAAACATCTAATTTTCTATGACCTGCCGCTGGGCGGGTCAAGGCTTAAGGAACTCTTTACCCGGCTTTCCCGTCTCATGGGGGATAAAGAAGGATATCATGTACATTTATTATATAACAGTTGTGATTTCCTGGAAAATTTGAAGCTGCTGCGGGCAACGGTGCCAGCTTTTTGTTCTCTGGAACAGATTTATTTTTTCCTGCAGGAACTGGCAGTAAATGGAAATATTTCTCTTGATGCCGTTTATAGCAAGCTGGTGCGGATGCTCCCTTTTGCCGCAACTAAATACCTTTTGCAGAAAAGCATTGAGTTGCTACAGGAGGCTGCATACCTGGAATTACGCGGTCAGGAAATTCTTTTAACCCAGAGGAGCAGCGATTATTGTTCCTTTTTAAAGAATATCGCCGGTAGCAAGAGCTTTAGGAAAGAAAGGGAAAGATGGGAACAGGCGCTCTCCTACCAGCACTTTTTACTGGCGGCGTCCCGGAAAGAAATACTTAGCTCATTAAACGACTTTACTACCAGGATTACATAATTTATACTATAATAAACAGGGTATATGGAATCCTGCCCTTAAATGATAAGATAATTGCATTTACTCCATATTCAAACCTGACTGCAGTCATAGTCACCTCCGACTTCCTAGCCAGCAGGGGTGTAAAAATGAGTCTCCAAATCTTAAAGAGGCGTTTCAGCAAATACAACGATAAAAAAGAAGACTGGGCGCTTATCCGCAAGGCCTACCAGTTTGCCCTTAAAGCACATGCCGGTCAGAAAAGGGTTTCCGGGGAATCCTATATTACCCACCCACTGGGTGTAGCTTATATCCTCGCTGATCTGGAGTTGGACCTGGTTACCATTGTGACCGGATTGCTTCACGATGTGCTCGAAGACACACCTGTAACCTACGAGGAGCTGGAGAACGAGTTCGGTGAAGAGGTGGCTTCCCTGGTAGATGGGGTAACGAAGTTGAGCCGGATGGAGTTTCGCTCCAAGGAAGAGCACCAGGCGGAAACATGGCGCAAAATGTTTGTAGCCATGGCCCGGGACATCAGGGTAATCCTTATCAAATTGGCCGACAGAACCCACAATATGCGCACGCTTCGCTATCTCAACAGCGATAAGCAGAGGGAAATTTCCCAGGAAACGCTGGAGATTTATGCTCCCCTTGCTCACCGGTTGGGAATTCACAAGATTAAATGGGAGCTGGAAGATCTGGCTTTCCGTTACTTGAACAAGCATGAATATTACTATCTAGTCGATAAGCTTTCCAAAAAACGCAAGGAAAGGGAAGAATTTATCAGCAGAATGAGCGAAATACTCCGGGAAAAAATAAGGGAAGCCGGGATTGAGGCCGAAATAAGCGGACGTCCCAAGCATATTTACAGTATTTACAACAAGATGAAACACCAGGGCAAAGAGTTTAATGAAATATATGACCTGACTGCCCTGCGCATTATCGTAGACAGCGTAAGGGACTGTTACGCAGCACTCGGTATTGTTCATACCCTCTGGCGCCCTATTCCCGGCCATTTTAATGATTACATTGCCGTGCCCAAGCCAAATATGTATCAATCACTTCATACCACGGTAGTCTGTGCCGAGAATGAACTGCTGGAGGTGCAGATCCGTACCAAGGAGATGCATCGTACGGCAGAATACGGTATTGCTGCACACTGGAAATACAAGGAAGGAGTTAAGGATGACAAGGAATTTGAGGAAAAACTTTCCTGGTTAAGGCAGTTGCTGGAGTGGCAGCAGGATTTAAAAGATGCACATGAATTCATGGAGCATTTGAAAATAGATCTTTTTTCGGATGAGGTTTTTGTTTTTACGCCACGCGGTGACGTTATTGATCTTCCTGCCGGTTCCATCTCCCTGGATTTTGCCTACAGGATCCACACGGATATTGGCAATCACTGCGTAGGTGCCAAGGTAAACGGGCGCATTGTTCCGCTGGAGTATAAATTGCAAACAGGGGATATTGTAGAAATTATTACCAGCAAGCAAGGAACCCCCAGTCGGGACTGGTTAAAATTTGTTAAAAGTTCGCAGGCCAAAAGTAAAATAAGGGCCTGGTTCAAGAAAGAAAGGCGCGAGGAAAATATCGCCAAAGGGAAGGAGACTCTGGAAAGGGAAATTCGCAGACTGCGCCTGGAACCTCATCTGCTGCTGAAAGAGCAACTCCTGGAGGAGGTGGGGGCAAGATTTAACCTCCTTTCAGCGGATGATGTCTATGCCGCCGTAGGTTACGGAGGCGTTTCCCCACAACAGATTATTACCAAACTGCAGGATGAATACCGGAAAAAATATGGGGAAGAAAAAAAACCGCCTCCACCGGTGGAGCTGAAACCCTGGAAAGGCGCGGCTATGGCCGCAAAGGGTGTTAAGGTCCAGGGCATCGACAACCTGCTGGTTCGTTTTTCCAAGTGTTGTAATCCATTGCCAGGAGACGATATTATCGGCTTTACAACAAGGGGAAGAGGATTATCCATACATCGCGTTGACTGTCCCAATATTATAAGGTCCTCGGCTGAAAAAGAGCGCTACCTGCAGGTTTTTTGGGAAGCGGACGGCGATGCATCCTATCCGGTGGAAATTGAAGTTACGGGAATGGATCGCCCCAATTTCCTTGCGGATGTCATGTATGCCGTAAGCGAGAGCAAAATAAATATTACTGCCGTAAATGGGCGCACGAGCAAAAACAAGATTGCGGTTGTGCATCTTACTTTTGTGGTAAAAGACCTGGAGCACCTGGAATATATCATGAACAAGATCAAAAAAGTAAAAGATGTCTTTTCAGTAAAACGTTATGTTGGGGGACACTCAGTCCAGGAGAAGAAAGTGCGACAAGTATCACATAAGGGCGGGTGAGAAGTTGCGAGCAGTTGTCCAGAGAGCGGGAAAGTCACTGGTGGAAGTGGATGGAGCAGTGGTCGGCGAAATTAACAGGGGACTGGTTGTTTTTGCCGGCATAGGCGAGGATGATGGAGAGGAGGATTGCCGGTATCTTGCCGATAAAATCGCCGGCCTGCGTATTTTTGAAGATGAAACGGGCAAAATGAACCTTTCCCTGGAAGAAGCCGGAGGAGAGGTTTTATGTATCTCTCAGTTCACTCTTTACGGAGATTGCCGCAAGGGACGGCGTCCTAGCTTTATTAACGCCGCTTCTCCGGAAAAGGCGGTTTATCTTTATGAAAAACTGTGCAGCCTGCTGGCAGACAAAGGCCTGAAGGTAGCGAGAGGTAAATTTCAGGCTAAAATGAGAGTAAAGGTCGATAATGACGGGCCGGTAACCATTCTTCTGGACAGCAGGAAGCTCTTTTAAATATGAAAATAGGGGTGGCGAAGTTTGGTGCTCGCTTCAAGGTTCGCTTGAGGCAGGTTTTGCAGCTCAGCTCGGGCTCTCGATTGGCCTTCCCGGCAGAGCTCACTTCCATGTTCGCGCTGCCGGCGGCAGACGTCCTATGAAAATGGAGCAGCGCTTTGCTGTAGGCGGAGCTCCGGGTTCCGCTCGTAAAGTTCTACGGCTTGCTCAGGCCTCCGACGACCTACCCGGCCAATTCGCATTAAAGTAGGGGTGGCGTAAGGTTGGTGCTCGCTTCAGGGTTCGCTTGAGGCAGGTTTTGCAGCTCAGCTCAGGCTTTCGATTGGCCTTCCCGGCAGAGCTCACTTCCATGTTCGCGCTGCCGGCGGCGGTGGAGCTTATTGGTTGAGGTTGTAGTAGCGGAGTACGGCGCGATAAAGGGCTTCAGCTGCCAGTTTAAGGCAGTGATCGGAGGCCAGGATCGTCTCATCCACGGCATTGCTGAGAAAGGCCAGCTCTACCAGGGCAGCAGGCATACTTGTTTCTCTGAGAACATGAAAGGGTGCCTTTTTTACTCCCAGGTTGGGTAGTTTAAGCACGGCAGAGACCTCTTGCTGGATGAGAGAAGCAAGATAAAGACTCTGCGGGGATGTTTTTTTGTTTTGATAATAATAAGTTTCCGTCCCTGAAGCATACTTGTTGTTCAGGCTGGCATTGGCATGGATGCTGATGAACAGGTCGGCCTTGGCTTTTTCTGCGAGGGCTGCTCTTTCTGCCAGGGTCAGATAGGTGTCATTTTTACGCGTCATTACCACGTTAAAACCCCTGGCACGCAGCAATTCTTCCAGGTATAAAGAAACTGTCAGATTGACATTTTTTTCTTTTAAACCGCTGACGCCGGTTGCTCCTTTATCTTCCCCACCGTGCCCGGGATCGATGACAACAGTGATATTTTGGGATTGGGTTACATCGTAAGCTTTAGCGCTGGAGTTTCCTCTTGATACTATATTAATCGGGGTGGTATACTCACTGCTGACCCATCCGTACTGTCCTGTTGGGGTGCGGACATAATACCAGCCGTTCTGTTCCTGCTGAATGAGAAGATGGTTTCCGCAAAAAACCCGGCCCGTTTGAGTATAGTCCAGCCCCGGGCCGGAGCGTACCCTTAAAACATCCGCGGTTACGGCGGCAAGGCGAATAAAAGGATCAGTCCCCTTATTTTCGCTATTCTTATCCTCCTCCAGCTTTTGGGTACACCATCCGGCTACCCACCCCTGCCTACCGTCCGGAAGCTCCACCTGCAGCCAATCCTCATTTGTTTTATCCAGGACAGTAAGAACCATATCTTTGGTAAGTTCCTCAAGAGGTGTGCTGTTTAGCTGCGGCTGTTCCCTCAGGGGTAGATGTGTTGAGGTGACAATCACATTGTAGGGGAACTGCTCCTCTTCTTCCGCGGATGTTAGCTGCTGATGCGTGGCGGAAGGTGGGGTTTCACTGGCCGCATTAATATCCGGTATTTGCGGTTCAGTACCGGCTGCTTGAGGTGCAAAAGAGGTGTACTCGTGGTAAATCCAACCGCTTGTTTCATCGGCCAGCCTTACTAAAACCCAGTCGCCTTCATGAAAATATACAGTAACGGTGTCGTGTAGGTGGAGCTGGTTGATCCGCTGGTAATTTAAACCGGCTCCCAGCCTGACATTAAGCAGGTTGACTGTTACAGTAGCTTTTTCTCCGATAACAGGAGGTAGCTTGTCCGCCAGGCTGGAGGTAAAACCCGTGTATTTACCGTCCACCCAACCTGTAGTGCCGTCTTTGAGCCTCACCAGAAGCCATTCTTTTTCCTGGAACAGCACTTCCAGCGGAGTGCCGGAGGGAAGTCCCTGTATCCGGGTGTAAGAGGTTGAAGGGCCGGTACGGAGATTGAGCAAATTTACTTGCACCTCCGTATGAACAGGGCTGCTTACAACTCCGGCTACTGATGAAGTCGCCGGGATCAATAATAATATAAAGATTACTGTCCATATTAAGCTGAGGAGAAAAAGTTTCCTGTAAGGGGTGCGAACTTTTTTAGGGAAGGTCATACCCTTTAACCGTGTTCCAGGTAAGGAAATACTTAATGAACTGTCATCTGATTTAATCGCGTTGGTCACTACATGCCCTCCCAGAAAAACCGCCGGGTTTTAACTTTTTTAACCTCGGCTGCTAATTTAGACAAGTTTTGCTAAAATTTTACCATATAATTGTTTTTTTGTATAGGAGGTAATTAATACCAGTTTAAAAATAGGCATTACTTTTATACACGGAAAGTTAAGTTGACAAGGGAGTTCCCGTTAGGCTAAAATCATTACGTGGTTAATTTATTTTCTTTTCCAGCTATTGAGCAGCGATAGGAAAGGGGTGTGATTAAATGAGCATTAAAGCGCCTCGTGGGACAAGGGATATACTTCCTTTGGAAGTCCAGAAATGGTATATTCTGGAAGATGCCTTTAAGAAGATGTGTAGCATTTACAACATGCACGAAATCCGCACCCCGCTCTTTGAAGAAACGGAGCTTTTTGTGCGCAGCGTGGGAGAGGAAAGCGACGTTGTGAACAAGGAGATGTATAACTTTAAGGACAGGGGAGGCAGGGAACTGGCTTTAAGACCTGAGGGAACTGCCGGAGTCGTGCGGGCTTATATTGAACACGGCCTGTATAATATGCCGCAGCCAGTAAAGCTTTTTTATTATGGGCCCATGTTTCGTTATGACAGGCCCCAGGCAGGCAGGCAAAGGCAGTTCTACCAGATGGGAATAGAGATTTTCGGTACAAGGGAGCCAATCGCCGATGTAGAAGTAGTTAAATTTACCGCAGATTTTTTTTCCAGCCTTGGCTTTAGAAATTTAAAATTGCATATTAACAGCGTTGGGTGCCCCCAGTGCAGGTTTCCTTACCAGGATGCCCTGAAGGAGTTTGCCCGGGGAAAGCTTTCTATGCTGTGTGCAGACTGTCAGAGAAGAGCGCTGCTTAATCCCTTGCGTCTTTTGGATTGCAAGGAGGAGGGCTGCAGGGAGCTGATGAAAGATGCCCCACAATTGGAGAGCTATCTCTGTCAAGACTGCCGTGATCATTTTAAAGGAGTATTGGAGTTGTTAAATGTCTTAAATGTGCCTTACTATGTAGATCCTTACATGGTCAGAGGGCTGGATTATTATACCAATACTACTTTTGAATTTATCTCCGAGGATATTGGTGCCCAGGGCTCACTGGGCGGAGGAGGGCGTTATGACAATCTGGTGGAGATATGCGGCGGTCCCGCTGTTCCCGGTGTAGGGCTGGCAATGGGTGTGGAAAGGATAGCCCTGGCGATGGAAAAAGAGCAATTATGGCCGGAGGAGAGCGAGCCGGAGGGCGTTTTTATGGCCGTACAGGGTTCCGGATTAAAGGAAGAAGCGCTTTCTATGCTTTACTCGCTCCGTAACAAAGGTTTAAGGGCGGATACCGATTTCTTAAACCGCAGCTTGAAAGCGCAGATGAAATTTGCCAACCGGAACGGCTTCCGTTATGTAATTATTTTTGGAGAGGAAGAGAAGCTAAAAAAGCAAATTAAACTCAGGGATATGCTTAAAGGAGAACAGTTGGAGCTTTCTTTTGCCGAAGCCCTGGATATTCTAGTAAAGGAAAGGAGTTAAAGCCCTCTTGGGGCTGGAAATCATTTATGCACCTAAACAGAACTCACTACTGCGGTTTATTAACTAAAGAGGATGTAAATAAAAAGGTGGTCCTGGCGGGTTGGGTACAGGGTAAAAGAGACCATGGCGGGCTTATATTTCTTGATTTACGGGACCGTTCTGGGATCGTTCAGGTGGTATTTGACAGCCAGAGACATGCATCTTTTTTTAGTGAGGCGGAGAGGCTGCGTGCCGAATATGTTATAGCCGTAAAGGGTGAAGTTAAACACCGTTCGCCTGATACGGTCAACCTCAAACTGGCTACAGGAGAAATTGAGATATATGCTGAAGAACTGGAAGTGATCAACCCTTCCCAGACACCGCCTTTTTACATTGAGGACGGTATTGATACTGATGAAAACCTGCGCTTAAAATACCGTTATCTGGATTTGCGGCGTTTTGAAATGCAGCGCGCACTGGAAATACGGCACAAAGTCATGATGTCCGCCAGGCAATACCTTGATGAACGTGGTTTCTGGGAAATTGAAACGCCTATGTTGACTCGCAGTACACCGGAAGGTGCCCGAGACTTTTTGGTGCCCAGCCGGACTTCCCCGGGTAATTTTTTCGCCCTGCCCCAATCCCCGCAGCTGTTTAAGCAACTCTTGATGGTTTCTGGAATAGACAGGTATTTTCAGATCGCACGTTGTTTCCGTGATGAAGACCTTCGGGCTGATCGTCAACCCGAATTTACCCAGATAGACATCGAGATGTCCTTCTGCAGCAGCCGCGATATCATGAGAGAAATTGAAGGGCTGGTCGCTTATCTTTTTAAACGGGTGCTGCACAAGGAGTTAAAGACCCCCTTCGCTGTTCTTACCTATAAGGAGGCCATGGAGAGGTTTGGTTCTGATAAACCCGATACCCGCTTTGCCATGGAGATAGTGGATATTTCCGAAATCGCCGGGCAATCCGCTTTCCAAGTGTTCAAAGGGATTGTGGAAAAAGGCGGGGTGGTAAAAGGGCTGAATGCACGCGGGTGCGGGCACTTCAGCCGTAAAGAGCTGGATGACCTAACCCGACTGGTACAGTCATGGGGAACAGGGGGTATGGCCTGGATAGTGTTAACAGAAGACGGTTTTAAGACGCCTTTGACTAAATTTTTTACTTCCTCCC
>JAKORA010000005.1 GCA_029778075.1 Bacillota bacterium
GGACAGCCTAAAACTTGGCTTAACCCTTACTTTATCAAGTACGATTAGCATTTTAGCGATCCTGGTGGGCGGTCATACTGCAGACCGCTACGGCCGGAAATTGATTATACTGATCGGCTTGATTGTGTTGCTCCTGGCAAGCGGTCTTTTTTTCCTTGTAAATAACTTCGCTTCGTATCTCATTGTCAATATTATCTTTGGATTAGCCGCTTTTACTATCGCACTACCAATGGTGATAGCCGCTGATTTTTCACCTGGTTCCCATCTAAGCCGAACGGTAAGCAGGATACATTTCTTTAATGATGCCGGAATGCTTATAGGGCCATTTTTTTTGGGCTGGGTAATGGATTTTTCCAGTTTTCATGCTTCCATCGGAATATCGATGCTTGCTCTTATGTTAAGCTTGATGCTGGCAAAATTTTTGCCAAATAAAAAAATTGCCGAAAACAATTAATGGTCCAGTGATCTGTCATTTCAATTGTCCTGGCATATTGTTGGAGTTGTTCTCTTTTAAAGACAAGGCGCTGAAATAAAAATAAAAATTTCCAAAATATATAATTGACTCTCAAGTTACTTTAGGGTTTATAATTAAAATAGCCTTTATAATTTCAATAGTTTCAGGATTTGCCGGAAATTGGTACTTAATTCTTTAAAGCGAGGAGGTGGATGTTTTATTAATAATTAACTTATTCAGGATGTGATGATTGTTAAAGGGGTCAAAAAAATGAGGGAGTGAGAGTAATGTTTAAACATACCAGGAAGCTCTGTGTGCTGTTTGTCGTACTGAGTCTGTTTTTACTGGCTGTGGCCGGTTGTGCCTCGCAGCAGGGAACGAGCCCGGGAACAAGCCCTGATACAAGTCAGGAAACCTCACCGAAGAAGCCGCAGAAGACACATTTTATCTTCGGGTCCTCCGTTGAGGGCTCTTACGGCTATCTTTGCCTGGAGGCCATGTGCAACGTGTTAAACAAGCATGTTGAAGGTATCAAGTTTTCAGCCATTTCCTCAAATGGAGGCGCTGAAAATATTGCCCTGCTTTTTAACGGCGAGATTGATGCGGGGCACACTAACAATGCCGATATCCTGATGGCTTATACCGGGCAGGAGCCTTTTAAAGAGAAGCTGGAACCGATACAGCTTTCTTCGCATGGGGCCTTGACGCAAATCGTGGCTGTCCGAGCTGATTCAGATATTAATTCCATCTACGACCTGGAAGGGAAAAAGGTCATTCTCGGGGCCGCCGGGAGCGGGGTGGCCACGGATGTATCAAATTATTTTAGACTTGCCGGTATTAATATTGAGCCAATATTTCTCGACATAGCGCAAACCGGCGATGCTTTTATCGCCGGAAGGGCTGACGCGGCGCTGCTTCTTTTCCGCAACGGGCAACCCTACCCGCTGAATATGGAAGTTGAAGCAGCGATGGATATTAAATATCTTCCCTGGGATCCTGAGATTAATAAACAAATGGTGGAAATGACAGCAGGCATACCGGGGGTCATTACTCCGGATGCTTCACCCTTTATAACCGAGCCGATCGAGGTTTATATGAACCCGCAAGTCCTCGTTGTCAGGCGTGATTTGGACGAGGAGCTGGCCTACACCATTGTCAAGACGCTGGTGGAGCATGTTGATGAGTTGATAGCTATTACGCCCCATTTGGAGATGGTTTCCAAGGAAAATATTGCCAAAGGCTTAATCTCCAAGTTCCCCGTACACCCCGGCGCGGTTCGCTACTATAAGGAAATAGGAATATGGGAAGACAGGTTAACAGAGCTCAAGTAATTAGCCGGAGCTATTCTCTTCTCCAAAGGAAGGTAGAAAAAAAGATCAAATAAAATCTGTGCGGGTTTTGTTCCAAAAGGTATTTGGGGACATTCCCTCATGTTCAATTTAAGGGTTTGTCCCCAAAGAATTACCGGGGAAAACTTCCCATGGCGCATTTTGCAGGTAAGTGTCTTGTTGCATGCAGCATTTATGAGAGGTGAAAACAGATGAATTTGCCTTTGCGTTTTTTCACGCTGGAAAGGTTAATTACCGTAGTCGCCGTTGCCATGTCTGCATTCCTTCTTTATGTCGTTATCTTTATGCCCATTGCCCAGGACCAGATTAAAGTATATGCCGTAATGTTTTCCCTCGTGCTTTTTTATTTAAACGAACTTCACACTAAAAAGCATTCCCCTCTCTCCAGAGTATTCCTTATAGTACTTATCGTCCTCTCCCTGGCTTCAACCATCTACATGCAGGTAAATTTCATGAAGTTTGTGAAGATGATGGGAATTATGACTTTGCCCGCCACCATTGTGGGTACCATTATTTTGCTGGTGGTCTGGGAGGCCTCCCGCAGGTTTTTTGGCTTATTAATCCCTGTTTTTGTGATAGTGATGATGTTTTACGGCTATTTTGGTTACCTTCTGCCCGACCCCCTTTATCATGGTGGTATTTCCTATGCGCGCCTTATCGGCTATTCCACAGTGTTCTTTAGGGGGATTTTAGGCAGGCTGGCGTCAACCGGAGCCACGCTGATTATTCCTCTTTTCATCTTTGCCAATATGCTGGATGTTATGGGCGGGAGGAAGATGTTTTTACGGCTGGGATATATTCTGGCAGGCAAGTTTCGTTCCGGGCCGGCCCAGGCAGCCGTCGTCTGCAGTATGTTGTTCGGCTCCATCTCGGGAAGCACCGCGGCCAATGTGGCCACAACGGGCTCATTTACCATACCCATGATGAAATCTGCCGGCTACAAAGCGGAATACGCCGCCGCTGTGGAGGGGGTGGCCTCCACCGGAGGGCAGTTTATGCCTCCTGTAATGGGCTCTGTGGCTTTTGTGATGGTAGGTCTTTTGGGTATACATTACGGCACCATTGCTATTGCCGCCCTGATCCCGGCTCTTTTATTTTATTTATCAATTGCTTTCGCGGTGGAGTTGCGGGCCAGAAAAGATCGCGTTGCCCCTCCGGAGGCTGCTGCTTCAGATGACACTTTTTCGCAGGTTATAAAGGACTACTTTCATCTTCTGATCGGAGCCGGATTACTGATCTACTTGCTCTTTATCCGTTACCCGGTGAGCATATCCGTGGCTTACGGGATCTTCTCTATTGCCGGATTTGCGTTACTCCGCACCTTAATTCAGGATAAAGATAAAATACAAGGGATAAAAAACTTTGTTAAAAATTTTTTCGAGGGACTGGCAGGAGCAGCGAAAACAGGCGCGCCGCTTTTTCTCTTTGTGTGTTTGGTTGGCGTCATTGTGGAAATGCTGACTGCCACAGGCCTGGCGCAGAAATTTTCCAATGCGTTAATTGATCTTTCCGGTGGCAGCTTTATATTATTGCTGATCTTTACTGCCGTTGCCTCCATTATTTTCGGCATGGGTATGCCCACCGTCAGCGCCTACATTCTCGTGGCCCTGCTCGGCGCTCCGGCGCTGGTGCAGGCCGGGGCGTCAGTGTTAAGTGCCCATATGTTCGTGTTTATCTTATCCTGCCTGTCAGCCATTACCCCTCCAGTGGCCATTAATCCCATGATAGCCTGCGGTATCGCCAAATGCGGCTTCTGGCCTGCGGCGCTGACGACGGTACGCCTCGGGCTGCCCGCTTTTATCCTGCCTTTCTATTTTATGTACCGGCCCGCTTTGTTGATTGTTGATACCGGTTTTGCTTCGATCATGAACGCGCTTCTCTTTGCCGTCCTTGCTTTAATAGCGCTTGTCATTGCCTCGGAAGGTTACCTGTTCAAAGAGGTCTCCATAGTAGAAAGAGTTATCCTCATCATCGCCGCGGCACTGTTGCTCTTCCCGGAATTTTACAGCTCCATAATCGGAGCGGTTGTTGTGGCCGCATTTTTGCTTTATTGCTATCTTGCACAGAGGAAGTTGTCCCGGAGGGTCGGCCTTTCACGGGAAAATTAGCCGCCCTGGGCAGTATCTTTACCGCCCATTGTTTTCAAGGTGAAAGACAGGAGGTAATAACCGATGACCGCACAACTTGAATCATTTCTAGAAAACAGACTGGGGGTAAAGCCAAGATGACATCAGCAGCCCTGGAAGGCATAATTGTCCTGGACCTCACACAATTCGAATCCGGCACCACCTGCACAGAAACCCTGGCCTGGCTGGGTGCCGAAGTAATCAAAATCGAAAGGCCGGGGACCGGCGAGCAGGGCCGTGCCGGTTACGGCGACAAATCCGAAGCAAACTCCTACGACTTCGTCCTGCTCAACGCCAACAAAAAATCCATTACCCTGGACATCAAACACCCTAAAGGCCAGGAGCTCATCCGGCGCCTGGTCGAGCATGCCGACGTCTTTGTAGAAAACTTCAGGCCCGGTGCCATCGAAAGGCTGGGGCTCGGCTACGATACCCTGTGCAAGCTGAACCGGCGACTGATCTACGCGCAGATCAAAGGCTTCGGTAGCGACGGCCCCTATGCAGACTTCCCCGCCTTCGACCCCATCGGCCAGTCTACCGGCGGCTGTGCCGCCATTACAGGCGAACCCGACGGGCCGCCCATGCAGGCCGGCCCCAACCTGGCCGACAGCGGAACCGGCATCCACTGCGCCCTGGGGATCCTGGCCGCACTCTACCAGCGCACCGTCACCGGCCTCGGGCAGAGAATCGAGGTAGCCATGCAGGACGTAGTCATCAATTTCTGCCGCCCCTCCTGGGGACAATACCTCAGAACCGGCAGAGCCACCGGCAGAGTGGGCAACGGCATGCCCCTGGCACCGGTCGCCCCCTGCGGCGTATTCCCCTGCCGCCCCGGCGGACCCAATGACTATGTTTACATCTATACCTCGCGCTGGCCCGGCAGCCGGCAATGGGAAAAGCTGCTGGAAGTAATCGGCCGGACCGATCTGCTCGACGACCCGCGCTTTGCCACCCCGGAGACGCGCTACAAAAACAACAGCGAAGTAGAAAAGATCATCAGCGCCTGGACCCGCACCAGGACCAAGTATGAGGCCATGGAAGAGCTCGGGCGTGCCGGCGTCCCCGCCGGCGCCATTTTGACCAATGCCGATCTCTCCAATGACCCGTATCTGCGCCGGCGTGGCATGATAGTGGAGGTCGAACACCCTCAACTCGGACCTGTGGTCATGCCCGGCTTCCCCCTGCAGATGTCGGCCTCCAGGGTGCCGGTTAAACCCGCACCGCTGCTCGGTGAGCATAATGAGGAGGTGTATATCAAGATGCTGGGGCTAAGCGCCGGGGAGCTCGAGCGCCTGCAGCGGGAAGGGGTTGTCTAGTGGACTGCCAACTCTTATACCATAGTTAACACTCAAATAAAAGGTGAGCAGACGAGTAAAATCATTAAAATCCCATATAGTCTTACTGTTGACCTTTTACTGGCTTACTGTTTGCACTTTTACTTTGGAACGTAGTAAAGAGAGGTAAGCTGTAATTTTGTGGACAAATTTGTTGTTTAAGTTGTATAATTGTTGATAACAAAAGTGTATAGCAATAATATTTATTACTTCATCGTGCACATTGGATTTTACCGAATAACTTACTGTAGGATTTTCTCCTTTTTCGAGCAGTAAAAAAGGCAGGTTGTTTTTATGTTCTACCTGCCTTTTTAATGGTTACGCATAATTTAATTGATGAAAAAAAGCACTTAAGTTTGATTAATAGCAGCGAGGGGCGTAGCTTATTATGAGTGTATATCAAAAAGTATTACTGGTAGAAAAGATTTATTCAGAGATTAAAAAACGGATTGTATCGGGGAAATATTTGCCCGGTAGACATTTAGTTGAAGCGGAGCTAACGGAGGAGTTTAATGTAAGCAGGGTAACTTTGCGCGAAGCGTTGAGAAGATTGGTCGCAGACGAACTAGTTGTTTTGATCCCAAATAGTGGTATCCGGGTAAAAGAGCTTTCGTACAAAGAAATTGCGGATATTTATGCGGTCAGGGAGGCGGTTGAGCCTCTGGCCGCAAAATTGGCATCACAGATACCGAAAGACCGTTTGAAAAATTTAAAGATGATATGTTCCAGAGGAGCAACAGCGGTATTAAGGAAAGATCGAATGGAGCACAGGTCGCTAAACCACATGTTTCACCTGGAACTGGCAATGGTTACTGGAAATGAAACACTATATAAAATCATAGAACGGCTAAGTATGCAGATAATCGGCAATCAATTTGTTGCTCTGATGAGCGACCTTGATTTAGAAACTTCCCAGCAAAGTCACGAAGAAATCACAGCAGCCGTTATGGCGGGTGACGGTGAAAAAGCGGAGACGGCAATGCGGAATCACATCAGAACCGGCCGTAAATTCATTTTATTAAACTGGCCGAATCAAGACGATGCTCTTTGAGCGGGCGTTTTTATAAGAAAAGAAACCAAATTCCTGATGCCAATATTTGGAATATTTGCCTTAAATATTTTTTTGTGGTATAATCTAAAAACGTAACATAGATATATAAAAGTGTCTGGCTGTTTTTATAAAAATATATCACCGTTTCAGTATCCTATCAGTATAATAAAGGAGGCCATACCGGCTAGATGTCCAAGAAAACATTTTATATAACGACCCCTATTTACTACCCCAGTGATAAATTGCATGTCGGCCATTCTTATACTACTGTTGCCGCCGATGCCATGGCCAGGTTTAAAAGGCTGACAGGCTTCGATGTATGGTTTCTGACCGGAACTGATGAACACGGGCAAAAGATCCAGCGCAGCGCCGAGAATGCGGGCAAAAGTCCACAACATTTTGTGGATGAAATTGTAGCCGGTATTAAAGATCTCTGGTCGGCTCTGGATATATCCTATGACGATTTTATTCGCACTACGGAGCCGCGGCATAAGCAGGTGGTGCAGGAAATATTTGACCGGCTTTATCGCCAGGGAGATATCTACAGGGGGCGTTATGAAGGCTGGTACTGCACTCCCTGTGAGTCATTCTGGACCGCCAGGCAGGTTGTTGAAGGCAACTGCCCGGACTGCGGCAGGCCGGTGGAGCTGGTGACAGAAGAAGGGTATTTTTTCCGCATGTCCAAGTATGCGGGCCGCCTCCTGGAACATATAAACAATAATCCCGACTTTATTCAACCCCCCTCCCGTAAAAACGAAATGATTAATAATTTTCTACGCCCGGGTCTGGAAGACCTCTGTGTCTCACGGGCGACCTTTAAATGGGGGATTCCGGTACCATTCGACAGTGAGCACGTTATTTATGTCTGGTTGGATGCCTTGAGTAATTATATTACAGCCCTGGGTTATGGCAGGGATGAAACGCTCTTCCATAAATACTGGCCGGCTGATGTGCACCTCATGGCCAAGGAAATCGTCCGTTTCCATACCATCTACTGGCCTATTTTCCTGATGGCTCTGGGGCTCCCGCTGCCCAAACAGGTTTTTGGGCACGGCTGGCTGATCATGAAGGAAGGTAAAATGTCCAAATCCAAGGGCAATGTAATTGATCCCATGGTTCTGATTGAGCGTTACGGTTCAGACAGCCTGCGTTATTATCTTTTAAGGGAGATCCCCTTTGGAGCAGACGGGGTCTTTAGCAATGAAGCCATGCTGCAGCGCTTTAATACCGATCTCGCCAATGACCTGGGCAACCTTTTAAGCCGCACCCTGACTATGGTGGAACGCTTTTTTGGAGGTATAATTCCAGCTCCCGCGGATGGAGAGGAGCTTCCCAGCGATCGGGAACTTCGCGAGTTGGCTTTATCCATGCCTTCGCGGATAACCCAACTGATGGATAAGCTGCAGTTCAGCAGTGCCCTGGAAACCCTCTGGACCTTGGTCAGGCGCTCCAATAAATATATCGACGAGAATGCACCCTGGCTGCTGGCTAAAAAAGAGGGGGAAAGGAAACGGCTGGGAACTGTCCTTTACAATTTATGTGAAGCATTGCGTTTCATCAGCGTCTTGCTTTTGCCCTATATGCCCCGGACACCCATGCGCATCTGGTCCCAGCTGGGTATCGATACGATGACGCACCTGCAACGCTGGGACAGCCTGGAAAAGTGGGGGCTTCTAAAGCCCGGTATAAAAGCGCAGCGGACGGCTGATCTCTTCCCCCGGCTTGATATTGAAAAAGAGCTGGCCTCTTTGCTGGAAGGAAAAGACGATCTGGAAAAGAAAGAGAAAGCGAAAGAGTTTTCTGCCGGTGAGCTTGACTCTTTTAAGGAAGGCAAAAGTGCAGTATCAGAATCTTCCTCCCTGGACACCGATGGAAAGGAGCAGAGTTCTATGGAAAAAACGGAATATATCTCTATTGAAGACTTTGCGCGGGTTGATATTCGTGTTGGTGAAATAATCTCAGCCGAGCCGGTGCCGAAAGCGGACAGACTCCTGAAACTGGAGGTAAAGCTGGGAGATGAAGTAAGACAGATAGTAGCCGGCATTGCCCAGTATTATTCACCGGAATCACTTGTCGGCAAGAAAGCTCTCTTTGCTGTCAATTTAAAGCCGGCAAAGATACGCGGGTTACTTTCCGAGGGCATGATTTTGGCCGCTACAAGCCCGGATGGGAAGGTCGTGCTTACGACAGTCGATAGCGATGTGCCGGCGGGGAGCAAAATTTCATGATTGCGGCCCCAAAATACCCCTGCATGGTTGACAGCCATGCACACCTGGATTTTAGCGATTATGACAAAGACAGGGAAGAGGTCCTGCGCAGGGCAGAGGAGCATGGTGTACAGTTAATCATAAATGTGGGTTTTGACCTGGCTTCTTCAAAAAAAGCAGTTCAGCTTGCCGGTCAATACCCCTTAATATATGCTGCCGTGGGTATTCACCCACATGATGCCGCCAGGGCTCCTGCCGATTATTTGCACGAACTGGAAGAACTGGCGCGCCATCCCAAAGTTATTGCCCTCGGTGAAATGGGGCTTGATTTTTACCGGGACCGATCGCCGCGCCCGGTTCAACGGATTGTTTTTCGCCGGCAGTTACAACTGGCAAGGAAATTAAATTTGCCGGTAATTATCCATAGCCGTAATGCCCACGACGAAGTGCTAAAGATTCTAGAGGATGATGGGTTGCCTGCCGCAGGCGGTGTAATTCATTGTTTTTCAGGTGACCTGGAACTGGCTAAAAAGTTTTTGAAGTTAGGCCTTTATCTTTCTATAGCCGGTCCTGTAACATATCCTAAAAATAGTCAACTGGGTGAAGTTGCCGCCGCGCTTCCCCTTGAAAAACTGCTGATTGAGACGGATGCTCCTTTTTTACCCCCCGGGCCCTTGCGTGGAAAGAGAAACGAGCCTGCCTTTGTAACTTTTGTGGCTGAAAAAGTGGCGGCCTTAAGGGGTATCAGCCCTGAAAGCCTGGGAAATGAATGTTTGCAAAATGCTCGCCGCCTTTTTTCCATTGAATAAAAAGGCCGGGAGGGGAGGTTTAAATGGCTTTCATCTGCCATTTTCCCTCGAAGCTAAATTTCCCCTTATGTGTCTTTTTTTTAACCTGTGTTTTAATCCTAAGTACAGCAACATTTCTTTACCGGCAATTTCACTCCATTGAAGTAATCGTCAATGAAAACGGGGTAACTTACAGGGTGGTTTCCAAAGCGGATCATGTGGGCTCCTTTCTTGAGGAGCAGGGCTTGGTTCTGGGTCATTTTGACAGGGTTTCGCCGGGCTTGGAGGAGCCCCTGCTCGAGGGAATGGAGATTACTATTGACAGAGCTTTCCCGGTAACAATAACTACCGATACAGGAAGTTTTGAGCATTATACGCACGCCACCACCGTTTATGAAGCCTTGCGAGAACTTGGCATTATACTGGCGGGTTTACGTGTGGAACCGGATTGGGGTGCTTCTGTTTACCCCGGAAAAGAAATCTTTATCTTTCGGCCTGTCCTTTCCACGGAGACTGTCAGAGAGGCCATTGCCTATCCCGTCGAGGAGCGGATGGATAGCTCCTCTTACAGGGGGCAAAGGAACATTATCCAGAAGGGTAAAGAAGGCATCAAAGAGATTAAATTCAGAGTCGTTTATGCCGGGAAAAAAGAGCTGCTCAGACAATGTATCGGCGAAGAAGTTGTGGTCAAACCTGTTCCTTCCATCGTAGCTGTTGGAACTAAACCTTTACCGGAGCAGCCGGTTATGCTGGCTTCCCGCGGCAAAAGCATTGAAGGGATGGCCTCCTGGTACGGGGCGGAGTTTCACGGCAAGCGCACCAGTAGTAATGAAATATTTGACCAGAATGCTTTTACCGCAGCGCACCCCACTTTGCCTTTTGGAACTAAAGTCAAGGTTACCTTTTTAAAAACAGGTCGAAGTGTTATTGTCCGTATCAATGATCGCGGCCCCAACGATCCAAACAGGATTATCGACCTTTCCAGGGCAGCGGCGGAGGCTATTGGCCTGAGGGCACACGGTGTGGGCAGGGTAAAAATTGAGGTACTAGGTTCCTAATGAGGCCCGTTTAAATTCACGGCGAAATGATGGTTCAAGATGGCCCTGCCGTCTCAAAAACCGATGAAAAACCTTATTTAGAACTATGCAGGGGGGCGCAAAGTTGGGGCGAGCAAAATGTGCAGCTTGAGCCCGCAGGTTCAGCGAAGCGAGGGCTCGAGATGGCCCGGCGGACTCGTCTGCCGTTGTTGCTTGCTAGCTTTCTCATTTAGCCCCGCTACCTTTCCATGGAAGCAGCGATTTGCTGTGGACGTGAGCGACTTGTGGAGCGAAGTTAAAAGTTCAAGGCGAACCGAAGGCCGGAGACGACCCTGCCGACATGGACGTCGGCAGCCGGCCTCTGACCATGGATGGGAATTGGCCGGGAAGGTCGTCGGAGGCCTGAGCAAGCCGTAGAACTTTACGAGCGTAACTCGGAGTTCCGTCCACAGCAAATCGCTGCTCCATTTTCACCTGGAGCCCCAACCTTGCGCCCCCCAAAATACCATAAAATTTAATCATTTGCATTAAATGGTAATATCATACACTATTGACAATGATTGTATTTCATGATACACTTTTTTTAGCGGGTGTTTCGCTCTTCACTAGTCGGCGAAACGCCCTTACGTTTTATATGGGTTATTCCATTTAATGTATAAATGTGGAGGGAATTAAAGTGACTAAATTTTCTTTATCGAATACTACTTTTGAAAAACTGGTCAAACATCTGGAAGAAATTGAGAAAGGCAAAAAAAAGCTCCTTGAACAGTACTTCCCTGAACCATCTAAAGAACGTTATGAATTTGAAAAGCTTTTTGATGATTATGTTAAACAGATTGAACAACTTATTAGTAATGCGAATAAGTCCCGGGATGAGGACAATAAAGTCCCTTTTGTTACCATAGGCAGCGAAGTGGAGGTACAGGATTTATCTGACCATGAAACCTTTAAATATAGGATAGTCAGCCCCTTTCATAGTGGTGCAAGAGATGGTGATATATCATATCTATCACCGGTAGGAAAGTCCCTGCTGCTTAAAAGAGTAGGTGATGAAGTAGAAGTAAACGCACCGGGAGGAGTCTTTCGTTATAAAATAAAGTCTTTTCGCATGCGAGGTGATTAAAAGTAACACCCTTGTCACTATAAAGAAATTCTGACCCTCCGCACTTTTTCCCACTGCTCCGGCAGTTAGCCTATGGTAACAAAAGGGACTTTATTGTCCTCATCCCGGGACTTATTCGCATTACTAATAAGTTGTTCAATCTGTTTAACATAATCATCAAAAAGCTTTTCAAATTCATAACGTTCTTTAGATGGTTCAGGGA
>JAKORA010000059.1 GCA_029778075.1 Bacillota bacterium
ACCGCCCTTTCCGTTGCTAATTTCTTTTCTTTTGATGGCTGCCAAGGCCATCAACTCGCCCGTAGTAAAAGCGAACCATGCCGTGACTAGGGTAGAAGGTTCGCTACCTATACGCAGAAAAACATATAGTACCGCAGTGGCGAAAACGGCGTTGAGAAATATTACCAACGCCACAATAAACTTGGAGTACCGCATTTCGCCTCACCTCGGTAAATTTTGCACGTACCAAATAAAAAAGCCCACCAGAGAGGTGAGCATTAAGCCGACCAGCGTTTTCATCCAGACTGTTAGGCTGGATATTTCTTTGCATAAACTTTCAAGCCTTTCCCCCAACCGTATTGAGTTTTCTTCCAGCCGCCGCAGTCGCTGTTCATGGTCATGTAACGCCTCCTTGTAATCGTTCAATCCTACCACCTCCCATCAAAACTAAAGGCCGCCTGCTTTAGCGACCTCTTCAACCTCTTTTAGCATTCTTAGTTCCTCCATCACCGCCCCCGCCGTTATAACGCCCAGGCTGTACTGGTACAGGGCATATTCCAGCCGGCGCTGGTGGATGCGCAGCCATTTCCTCAAGGTTCTAAGATCTACCTTTTCCACCGCTCCACCTCCCGGCGGCAAAACTCAGGCCCCCATGCCGGGGGCCGTGCTGCTACACTTCTTAATCCTATACAGCGCATTAAGCAGATGAAGATTGAGATAGTTCAGGAGCAGGGCTAATTGACTCTGCTCCTTCTATTTTTTCTATTAGTGCTAATTTTTCTTTGATTTCCTCGGCTTCGCTTTTTAACGCCTTAACCTGTTCAATAATAGCTCTTAAACGATTTCTGTATATTTTTCTAATTTCCTCTGGGTTTTCTCGTATATTTAGCACTTTCTGCGTTGTTATTATGACTCTTTTCCCTTTTGCATCGAAATCAATTTTATTTTGTTGATTACTCGCTATCATCTTTAATCTCCTCCAATATTTCATCTTCCCATCCTGAATTCAAAATCTCCTCATCTATAGCATCAAATTGTTCCATCCTTATTCCTGCGTATCC
>JAKORA010000060.1 GCA_029778075.1 Bacillota bacterium
CCGCGGGCGGAACGGTCTGCAGGAGTAGGACTAAAACTTAATTCCAAAGTCCTTCCCTCTACTTTGGTAACCTTAATATCTCCCCCAGTCAAACCTCCAGACAATGTCGCATTAATTGAATCACCAACCTTGAGTCCCTCCCAGGCAAACTTCGGGGGAAGTTTAATCTTAATATTCTGGTTAGGATCTTTACCCAGTGAACCAATTCTTGTTTCGTCAATCTCGATTGTCCCTAATTTAACTTTTCTGGCAAACTTTTTAACTGGATCAATAGTAATTATTGTTTTCCCTGCTGCAGATACTGCAAAGATATATGTCCCGCCGGTAACCCTGCTGTCGCGAGCGTCAATGGTAACCTTTGCTTCGCCTTCACCAGTTACTTTTGTATATAGCGGAAGCACTGCAGAACTTGTTGTAATAGTTACCTCTACAAGGGACTTTGAAAGGAAATTTAGGTTAACTGCTTCTATAGTCGTAAATTCATTTTTTAACCATTCTGCATTGGTGAGGCTTAACCTGAAAGTCTCTCCACTGGTAGTATCAAAAGTACAATCCTTCTGCGCGATATGCAGTTTAGGGGCTGCAGCACCTTTTAATTCAGTGTCAACCGATACCTGAGGAACCTTGTCAACGCTATTTGTCGATGCTGCAAATGCCGTCATCGGCAGCAGTGTCAGGATCATGGCTGTCATGACGATAATCGCAAATAGTTTACGCGATTTAATACTCAATGTTATTTCCTCCTTCTTAAATTTAAATTATACTTGAAACTTCTTACCTCTAAAAACCGAAAACTATCCCTCATGAACTCTTTCTTTACCTGCCTTCCTCCAGGCATCCCCCCTTTAATGGTCTAGGATAAATTTTCTAATTTACTTCCCTGCTTGGGACAACAGCCGCACAAAGCTATCATTTAGGGCTCCAATTTTATACTGCACCACCTGAGCCGAAGAAAAGCCCTAATATTCTCCAATTCTACTTAAATCTGAATTCTCCTGCTATCCTTGGGAAAAAAGAGTTAAAAAGGCGGCAATGAAAATTTTTGTGTTCATTACCATCCTTCACTATTTAATAACGCAACTTCCCTTTAAAGGTTACGCCTGGATAAAAATTTTTTTAAAAAAGTAATAAAGAGATGCCCAAAATTGCTTGAATAAAAAATTTTCCTGTGTTATTATAGGACTGGCGAACACATATTTGCTATATTTGCGGGCGGACCGGTGCAAATATTAGGCATTTGTGATAAAATTAAGGAGGGCGTACAATCATGCCAACAGATCACGATCGTCTCTTTAAGGAGCTGATTACCACTTTTTTTCGGGAATTCATGGAGGCTTTTTTCCCGGAAGTACATAAACACATAGATTATAGTTTCCTTGAATTCATGCCACAGGAGGTCTTTACCGATGTTACGGCCGGCGAGAAAAAACGAATTGATATTCTGGTGAAAACCAGGTTAATGAATGAAGAAGGTTTTGTTCTTATCCATGTAGAGCCACAAGCCAGGAAAGAAAAAGATTTTGCAAAGCGCATGTTTAAATACTTTGCCCGGCTGCATGAAAAATACGATTTAAAAGTTCTTCCTATTGCCGTGCTGGCGCATGAAATAAAGAAAAGGGAACCCGATAGCTATGAGGTAAGTTTTCCTTCTTTCACTACTCTTAACTTCCGTTTCCTTCAACTGCACCTGAAAAGACTTTCCTGGCGGGAATATTTGCAAAACGATAATCCTGCTGTCGCTGCATTGCTCAGCAAAATGGACTATACTGAAGATGAAAGGCTTAAACTTAAACTTGAATTTTTTAAGATGCTGTTGAGACTCAAGCTGGATCCGGCCAGAATGGAATTATTGTCCGGTTTTTTTGACTCTTATGTCCTGTTGACTTCTAGGGAAAACGAAGAGTTTACTAGAAAAATTATGCAGGAATTACAACCAGAGGAGGTGGACCAAGTGAGTAAGATACTCACATCCTGGCATAAGCAGGGAATAGAAGAAGGAAGAAAAGAAGGAAGAATTGAGGGAAGAAAAGAGGGAAGAATTGAGGGAAGAATCGAGGGAAGAATCGACGCGTTAAAAAATATGATTATAAGGCTTGCCAGAAAAAAATTTAACGGTATCGCAGCAACTACTGAAACAGCAATTCTCAAGATTAACAATCCCGAACGGTTGGAAAGCATTATTGAAAAAATACTGGATATCCACTCCGAAGAAGAACTGCTAAGGTTAATTAATTTAAATTAAACCTCTCATAATAATGAATCAATGAAAATAAGAGCGCGCCGAAATACTCAGGTCCAGGTATGGTAAAAAGCGGCGGAAAAACGAAGAGAGGTGGACCAAGTGAGTAAGATACTCACATCTTGGCATAAGCAGGGAATAGAAGAAGGAAGAAAAGAGGGAAGAATCGAAGGAAGAAAAGAGGGAAGAATTGACGCGTTAAAAAATATGATTATAAGACTTGCCAGAAAAAAATTTAACGGCATCGAAGCAGCCACTGAAACAACAATTCTAAAAATCAACAATCCCGAACGGTTGGAAAGAATCGTTGAAAAAATACTGGATATCCACTCCGAAGAAGAACTGCTCAGGTTAATTGATTTACATTAACCTCGCATAATATTGTTACCCCCACATGGAGTTAAGACTATGGCTATGGATTTCGACCTGCTCAAAGAAGAGTTTTTAAGCTACCTCCGGATTGAACTTAACCGCAGCGAACTGACTGTAAAAGGCTACCGCAAGGATTTAAACATTTTCCAACGCTACCTAAAAAAGATCTTCCAGAAAGAAAAAGTGGAGATAACCGAGATTACTACGAATTTTATCTCCAGCTATCTGCAACACCTGGCCACGGATTTGCAGCACCGTCCCACGACTATGCGCCGGCATTTGGCGACCTTAAAATCCTTCTTTAATTTTGCCGTTTTGCACGAATACCTTGTTAAAAACCCGGCAGAGGATATTACCGCTCCGCGTATTCCACAGCGTCAGCCGGCATACCTGGAGAAAAAACAGGTAGAGGCCCTTTTTCGGACCATTACGCCGGACACCCCTCTTGCCCTGCGGGATCTTACTATGCTCAAAACACTTTTCTATTCCGGCATAAGGGTCCGGGAACTGGTGGGCCTAAAGCGGCAACATCTTGATTTTCAGGAGAAAATTATAAAGATCGTCAAGGGGAAGGGAGAAAAACAAAGAAGCATACCTCTGCATCCCGAACTGGAAAAGCAGTTGGAAATTTACTTGAAAGAGGGGCCCACTTGTCAGGACGATTACCTGTTCTGCAATTATCGGGGCGAGGGACTAACAACAGAATTTATACGCCAGCTTATCTCCCGCTGTGCCCAAACGGCAGGTTTTCAGCAAAAAGTAACACCCCACATCCTACGTCATTCCTTTGCTACTATACTGTATAAAGACTGCGGCGTTGACTTGAAGCGCCTTGCAGAGCTTCTGGGGCATAGCAGCATCAGGCATACCGTCGTCTATGCTCACAGTGACGTAAAACATCTTAAAGAGGCCGTAGAAATACTCCCCGCCCCCGGCGAAGAGGGTATTAGAGTGCGCTACCCGCTGCCGGGCGAGAGAGCTGCCTGGCAAGTTTTGGAAGAACCGTTTGACACAAAAATAGCGCAGGAACAGAATATCTTAACGGGGAGCAAATCTCTGGAACTGCAGGAGGCTCTCAACCGATACCTGGATTATGTCAGATATGTACAAAATTTCAGCAAAACCACTTACATAGGAAAAAAGCATATTCTTCAGCGGATGGTATCTTACCTGAAAGAAACGGTTTTCCCGGGGCAAACCATTCTCTTAAAAGATATCAAAACCGCGCACCTGCGCCATTTTTTACAGTTTCTTCATACAGAGAAAAAATACAAGCCCGCTACTTTATACACCAATGTAGTACAAATAAAAACTTTTTTTAAATATGCCTTTCAGCACGGATTCATTGATCTAAATCCGGCTGCAAAGCTTGTTAACCCCAGGATCCCACCGCGTGAAATCCAGTACTTTAAATGGGATGAAGTGCAGCTTCTCTTCAACAATCTGGAGCCGGAGGATTCTTACTATTTACGTGATCAGGCCATTATAAAGACACTTTATTATACAGGGATCCGCGCCCAGGAGCTTTGTGACCTGAAAACAGAGGATCTGGACCCGGCTCTTTCCACACTGACCATAGTATCCGGAAAAGGAGACAAGTGGAGGCTTATCCCCCTTCATTCACACCTGCAGGAAACACTGCGCCTGTACATGAAAAAAGGGAGGCATCACCCTGATTCCCCCTATCTTTTCGCCTCTCCGCTGGGGAAAAAAATTTATCCGGGGACTCTGTATAAAATCTTTCGGAAATTAAAAGAAAAAACAGCGATTACGGACAAAAGGGTTTCCCCGCACACTCTCCGGCATACCTTCGCCACACATCTTTACCAGGGCGGGGTGGACTTGAAGCGCATCGCCCTGTTGCTTGGGCACGTAAATCTCAACCATACGGAAAAATATACCCATACCTCGCAGGAACATTTGCGCGAGGCAATTGAACTGCTTTAAATTGAACTGCTTTAATTAAGATGATCGGTTTTCCGAAAGAACAGGAGAGCAATTTTTCTCCAAAAGTAAATTAGCAGGAAACCGGCCAGACAGCCCAGCCAAAAGCCATGAATGCTGCGCAGGAGCGACAAGCCAAGGGGCGCGGTGATATGGGCAAAGGTATTCGCTACGGAAATAGGGGCCATGGTGGCTGCAACCAGGAAACAAAAGGCCAGGCGCTTGAGCGCTCTTCTACTGGAACCGCCCAGTAGGTAAAGGCCCAGAAGGCCCAGCGGATAGCCCAGGAGGTACTCCTTGAAGCGGGGACGGACCCCCAGAAGTTGTTCCAGGCCCTGCCGCAGGATGGTTTCAGCAGGGGTGATCTCCATAACATGACCTGTTCGTGTTATATATATAAAGGCCGCCAAAAGGAGTGCTCCCAGCAAGAGGAGGTCACCCAGCGTAAGAGGGCGCCTGAGAAGGCGGCGCAGGTAGGCAAAAAAAGCCTGCTTCTGTTCTGCGGGCAGCTGCAGAGGGAAAGAGGATGGAGACGGCAATGTGCCCGGAGAAAGGCCGCGTTTATTGTACTCACTGCCCTTGACTGCCCCACCGTCCTCGCCGCTCTCGTGAAAACCCTGTACGGTAAAGGCCAGAATCCCAGCGGCTGCCAAGGGAAGCAGGTACATGACCTTTACACCGCGGAACATCTCCAGACCGTGAAAAAAGGGAGGGGTGGTCAGAAAACCATGCACCAGCAACCCGCCGGCCAGGGCGAATAAAAAGACCATGGCGATGCGGAGATAGGCGCGGCGCAAAAGAGCGGCTGCTCCGCCACTTGCAGAAGCCTTCCCCGCGTTTCCTCCGGGAAAGAAGAAAAATAGCAGGGCGCAGTAAACGGGAAAACCTACAGCAGCCGCCAGGGAAAGAGCCTGCAGGGTAAAAAGTGAGTTCCAGCGGAAACATAAAATGACTAAAACCATCCCCAGGGCTAACAGGCCCAGGAGGCGGTAGGGGCTCCATGTAAAGAAGAGCTGCAGCAGCAAAAGAAAAAGCGCCAGGAGGCCTGCGGCCATGAGCATGTACAGGGGTGCGGGTATCTCCGCGGGGATTAGAGGAGATGCCCGGCCGGTAAGATAGCCTGCATCTTTCAACTCTCGCGTCAACAACTGCAGGCGGTCCGTAAGTTCTCTCTGCAACTCCTCTCCCCCGTAGCGGGAGGCGAGATCCCGGAGTTGCAGCTCCAGCACCTGCACGCGGCGCTCCTTGATACCGTTTACATGTACCGTTGGCTGGTCGTTTATATTGCCGGGACGCATAACGACCAGGTTGTAGCCCGTCAGGGGAGCAACCCGCTCCAGGCCTTTAGGAAAGCGGTTGTACTCATAGACCACGGCCGGAAGAGCCCTCCGCTGCAGGGCCTCAGCCATTTTGTCCGTGTAAAGGGGATATCCCGGCACGATTCCGCCTTCAAAAACCACCGCTGAAAGGGGGTAACCGTCATAAGTAGCCAGCATCTGTTCCGCTGTGGCGGATGTTTCAATTTTACGCTGGCTTAAATAGGGGTTAATTAAGAGGCCGGCCTTCGCTACCTGCTCCAGCTGGGCAGGTTTGGCCCCCAGGCTCAGGTGTGGCAGGTTTTCATAGTTTGCCCCCTGGATAATATAGAGTACCATCTCCTCATGGTAATAGCGCGCTATCCTGAACTGCTCCGTCTGCTCCACAGTGGAAAGCTCCTGGAGGTGTTCTCCGACCTGTTCAGCCCAGGGACCTGCCGGCATAAAAACAATATAATCGCCGAAGGAAAGACCCGCCTCTTTTGCTTTCTCTTCCAGGAAGACGCGGTAGGGAAACAGCTCGGGGTTCAGGGACATCTCGCCCACCAGCTCCAGGTTGCTTAAGACATAGCAGCCCGGGTCACGCCGCAGCCCCCACAGGGAATACTCCGGAATCCCAACGGAGGTAACACCCCGCTCCTTTAAGAACAAAAGAGTCTCCTCTACGGTCAGGCCTGCCCGTGCGGCTACGATCCCCACATCGCTGTAGCGCACAGTAAGCTCAATATCCCGGGCCGCCTGTGCCGGGGCGTGAAAAAGAAAACTGGCATAAAACGCCGCGACAACAGCAAGCACCAGCAGGAAAACCAGGCAACAATTTAGAGCCCTGTAGGAAAAACGCGAAGCGAACACCAACCTTCGCCACCTTAATTTTCTTATTAATCCTCATGCGGTGCAAACGGCTCCGGCAGCGTCGAACGCAGCCCGAAAAAGTGCAGGATAATGTCACGGATGCGCTCGGAAGCCCGGCCGTCACCGTAAGGATTGGCGGCGCGGGCCATGGCGTTGTAGGCGTCAGTGTCCTGCAACAGGGCGGAGGCCTTTTGCACAATGGACTTCCGCCCGGTACCGGCCAGAAGGGCGGTACCGGCCTTTAAGGCCTCAGGGCGCTCGGTAAGCTCGCGCAGCACCAGCACGGGCTTGCCCAGGGAAGGGGCCTCTTCCTGGATCCCGCCGGAATCGGTAAGGATAAGATAACTGCGTGCCATGAGATTGTGGAAGGACAGGGGGTCCAGAGGCTCCAAAAGAAGCGCCCGCGGGTGTCCCTGCAGGTATTTATAAACGGTGCTGCGCACCGCCGGGTTTTTATGAACAGGAAAGATCAGAAGCGTATCCGTAAAGGCCTGGAGAATATCCAAAAGCGCACGGCATATTTCTTCCAGAGGAGAGCCCAAGTTTTCACGCCGGTGAGCTTCCACCAGCAGGACCCTGCAGGCCTGGAAATCAACATTCTGCAGCAGGGGATCGGGGAAGCTATAATCAGGGCGGACTGTGGTTTTAAGGGCATCGATGACCGTGTTGCCGGTGACGAACACTTTTCCCTCGGCCACACCCTCACGCAGGAGGTTGTCCCGGGCGACAACCGTAGGAGCAAAATGGAGGTCAGCCAGGACGCTGTTCAGACGCCGGTTGATTTCCTCAGGGAAAGGAGCGTACTTATCACCTGTACGCAGCCCGGCCTCCACGTGGCCTAAGGGGATCTTATGATAGAAAGCGGCCAAGGATCCGGCCAGGGTAGTGGTGGTATCGCCCTGCACAAGGATCAGCTGTGGCTGTTCCTGCCGGATTATTTCCTCCAACCCTTCCAGGGCGCGGGTGGTGATATATGTCAAACTCTGTCTCTCTTTCATAATATCCAGATCGTAATGTGCGGTCAGGTTAAAAAGAGAAAGCACCTGGTCAAGCATTTCCCGGTGCTGGGCAGTCAGGCACAGAACCTCTTGCACCCCGCCGGTCTCTCTTAATGCCCGGATCAGGGGGGCCATTTTGATGGCCTCTGGACGGGTGCCGATGATACTCATTATTTTAGGCAAAGTCATTTGTATTCCTTTCTTTCTACATTTCCCTTTTCCTGTCAGTGCTTAACAAGTCGCTCAGCCCCTCCAGGCGTTTTACACCCAGGAGAAAGAGGGCAAAGGTTAACGGGATTAAATAACGGCTGAAACCGGTAAAACGATTAAAAACGATAGCAGCAGCCCCAAAGTAAATACTGCAAAAGTAAAGAATTAGCACCGTCTGCCGGGTAGTCAGCCCCACATCCAGGAGGCGGTGGTGGATATGTCCCTTGTCGGCTTTAAAAATCGGCTGCCCGTTCCTGAAGCGGCGCCAGATAGCATAAAAAGTATCGGTAATAGGCAACCCGAAAATAATTACGGGAATTATCAGGGTGGTAAGGGTTGCCTGCTTGGTAACGCCCATAATAGAAAAGCCGGCCAGCAGAAAACCCAGGAAAAGGCTCCCGGTATCGCCTAAAAAAATCCGTGCCGGGGAAAAATTATGCGGCAGGAATCCCAGGGCAGCCCCGGCCAGGATCAAGGTTAAAACCGGGATAAGCGGAAACTCGCCCCAGGTAAGGGCAAACATTACAATAGCAGCAATGGCGGAAACGCCTGTAGCCAATCCGTCCACGCCGTCGATAAGGTTTACGGAATTGGTAAGGCCCACCACCCAGAAGAGGGTGAGGGGTATAACAAAATAACCCAGGAATGTTATTTCCTGAAAGGGAAGGGTAATGAATTCTATTTTAATGTTGTACGCCAGAAGAATAAAAGCAGCGGCGAACTGGCCGGCCAGCTTGACCTTGTAGGAGAGACCTTTCAGGTCGTCATAAATACCCAGGAGCAGGATAAGGGTGCTTCCCCAGAAAAGCCCCTGCAGCTGCCCCCCACCTTCCGCCAGCAAAAAGGGAGCGGAGACAGCCCAGAAGGACAGGTAAATGGCCAGTCCGCCCAGCAGGGGCATAGCCTGTCTATGAACCTTACGCTCCCCGGGATAGTCAAGGGCACCGATCCTGAAAGCAAGTTTCCTGCACAAGGGGGTGAGGGCAAAGGCAAGTCCAAAGGCCAGGGCCGGTGCTATAAATTCTTTCACTGTACGACCACCTGTCTGTTGAAGTAATAGCCAAAACTACGTGAAGACAGCTAAAATGTTTAAAATGTTCTTCACGAAGGGAAATAATCCCTGCTAAAAGGAACCTGTAATATTTGCCAGGTTACATACCTCAATTACTTACTTGATTATAAAGACGCCGGAAAAGGTAATCCGGTTGCATCGCATATCATATTATCTCATTTTTTTTATAATTGCAAGGCATTTTTTCCCAAAGCCGGTGATGATTAAAAGGACTGTGTGTCCCAAATTCTTAATCTCCCCGGGCTTCGGGAGCAAAAAAGGCCTGTCCTTTATTTACTGTTGTAACTGAAAGATTCTGTGATACAATAAAAGAAATACAAGCTCACAGCCGGAACCGGTTGAAGAGGAGGGGAAGCGGACGGCCGGAGGCCGCCCCTGCTTATGCGGGTTGCCTTGAAACGCTTTTTTATTTTGCTGCTGGCCATAGCTGTGGCAGCAGGGATCTGGACGGCTTACCAGCGTCATCAAATTGAGAAAATGAACCGGGGCGTGGAGATTGCCGTCGATTCGCGACTTTTATGGCGCGAAGATTTCGGCGGCGGCAAACCGGCGGCACCCCAATTACAGGATCTTAAAGAAGCCGGCTGTACGGCTGTAGCCGTTAACCCCCTGACCCTGGCTGAACTGGAGAAAACCGGGCAGGTAAGCCTCCTGGAATCCGCCGAACTGCAACGCCTGCAGGCCCTTGGCCTCCTGGCCAGGCCGGGTGAAGAGTACAAAGACCTGCCCCGGGGGCTGTATATTGTCACAGATAAGGGGGATATGTACGAAAAGCTGCGCCTGGGTCTTGCTCCCCTGCTGGGGGAGGCTGTCGCCACCTACGGAGATAGTGTCCGGCTCTCCGGGCCCGGAAAAGGATTTACCCTTTTTATCCCCGAACATTACGCCCCCTCCGTCAGAGAACTACCCATCATCTTGCCGGGGGAGCAGATGCTTTCCTGGAGCAGAGAGGGTTTTACAATAATTCCCCTTTTTAATCCCCCTTCCCGCTTCCCGGCATTATTGAATGAGAAATACTGGGAAGCCCTCTCCCTGCAGCTGCAGGAAATACTGCAGGGCGGAAATATCGCTATGGGGCCCGTAGCCTTCCCTGCGGCCTCCTTTAACTACCCGTCACCGCAGAGCACGACCGGTGAAATTTTCCGCAATGAGAGGCTTTCCCTTGGCCTGGTCGAATTTACCCAGGGAAACGGCTTAAAGGAGTTGGCTGCCGCCCTCGATTATCGTGTTTTAAGGACGCACCTGATCGCTATTAGCGAACTGGGGCAACTGGGAGAGAAACTTGCCGTCGAACGTTTTCTGAGGGCGGTACAGGAGCGGGGAGTCCGGGTTCTGCTGCTTGCTCCCTTTCCAGAACTGGATCCGCGCAGTGAGTTTGACGCTTACCGGAGATTTATCAATACACTGGCGGGGACTCTCCGGGAAGCGGGCTTTATTACCGGAGGAGGGACCCCTTTGGCCGCCTCCGTTGTTCCGGTGACCCTTCAATCCCTGTTCACTGGGGGAACGGCTGCAGCTGCCGTGCTGCTGGCAAGCTTCTTTCTGTTTAAAAAGAAGATACCGGCCGGAAAGGCGGAAAAAGATGCCGGAACTACCGGAGTGAGCGCATCCGCATCTCAAGATAAAAGCACACTTAAAGTCCGGCGCCGTATGAGACGCCTGGAGATGAAAAAAGAGCGGCTTTTCCAGGGGATAAGCATAACCCTGGTTCTGGCCGCCCTGGCCCTGCCCCTGCTGAACTGGGGACCTTTCCTGTCACCGGCTCTTTTCCGTAAGGGCACAGCGCTGCTGGCCTCCCTTGTCTTCCCTGTGCTGAGCACAGTTTTCTTCCTGGAGCCTGCCCTGCAAAGTAGTCCGGGCAGAGGATATTTAAAGGAAGTCGTGAAAGGTTTTTTACTGGCCTCCCTGCTGACTACGGGAGGAGCGCTTATAGCCGCGGGTTTACTTGGCGACACCGCGTACCTGCTTAAAATAGAGTATTTCCAGGGTGTAAAAATTTCCCAGGTAGGCCCTTTTATCCTGCTGGGAATTTTTATCCTGCTGCAAAAAGGGCAGGGGCTGAAGAACGAAGCGAAAAAACTGCTGGAGCAGCAGATCAAGATCAAGCACCTGCTGCTTCTGGGCGTAGCGGGGGGAGCGCTGCTGGTCTATATTGTCCGGGGAGGCAATTTTTCGATCCTGCCGGTAAGCCAACTGGAGCTGGCTCTCAGGCGCTACCTGGAGGTGCTGCTGGTGGCCAGGCCCAGGTTTAAAGAGTTCCTTATCGGCCATCCCATTTTTTTCCTCATGGCCGCTCTTGTGCCTTCGGGAATTAAAGGCGCAAAGACCCTGGCCCTGCTGGCGGCCCTCCTGGGACAGGTCTCCCTCTTTAATACCTTTATGCACCTGCACCGCCCGGTAAGCCTCTCCCTGCTGGGCACAGCTTACGGGGTAGGGCTGGGAATGCTCTTCGGGCTGGTCCTTTACCTGGCGGCAGCCCATTTTCGTACTCACCCCATGTAATTGGATGCTGCAGACATGTTTCTTAGCGTGATCAGCGTGGGGGAAAGGCGGTCGAGGTGCTCCAGGACTTTGCCTGTACCCTTGGCCACACTGCCGATAGGATCTTCGGCCAGAAAAGCAGGCACACCGGTCTGTTGGGCAATTATCTTGTATAGCCCGTCCAATAGCGAGCCGCCGCCGGTCAACACAATACCTTTATTGATGATATCTCCTGCCAGTTCGGGAGGCGTCTTCTCCAAAACTTGGCGGACACCCTGGACAACAATCCAGAGAGGCTCGCTGATCGCTTCGGTTATATGTTCAGTAGTTACCTCCAGAGAACGGGGGAGCCCGTTTACAAGGTCACGCCCGCGAACCTCCATCTTCTGGGAGCGATTATCGGGAAAAGCGGAACCAATCTGGATTTTGATCGCTTCGGCTGTGCGTTCGCCGATAAGAAGATTAAATTCGCGCTTAATATAGCGAGCAATGGCCTCATCAAACTTGTCCCCGCCAACCCGTACACTGCAGGAAACCACGATTTCACCCATGGAAAGCACGGCAATATCGGTTGTACCGCCGCCGATATCCACGATCATGTTTCCGCTGGGCTCAAAAATCTCCAGCCCCGCTCCTAGAGCGGCTGCCCGCGGCTCTTCGATCAGGTAGGCTTCCTTGGCGCCGGTGCGGGTTACCGCTTCGATTACAGCCTTTTTTTCCACAGAAGTAGTGCCCGCCGGTATGCAGACCACCACACGAGGCCTGAAAAGTCGCCTGCTCCTGCATACTTCATCGATAAAATGCCTGAGCATGATCTCCGTAAGATCAAAATCAGCGATTACACCTTCTCTTAAGGGGCGTATGGCTACTATATTGCCGGACGTCCTCCCCAGCATCATCTGGGCGTTTTCTCCTACAGCAAGCAGTTTCCGCGTTTGCTGCTCGATGGCAACAACGGAAGGTTCGTTAAGAACAATTCCTTTACCCCTTAAATAGACCAAAACGGTAGCTGTGCCGAGATCGATACCCATATCTGTAAACCAGGCCATCCATTTGCACCTCTTCCTTAAATTGGCTGGAGAAACAATAGCTTCATTTTCTGGTTATTTTCGCCACAATAACCCAAAATTCCTTTTTAATTTAAAAAATACGTGGAAATTTTGGAAAGGTTGTTTATTCGCTTTCTATTGCTTTCTCCAGAGAACGCTTTTCGGAAAGATATTTCCGGCGGGTTGCTTCACCGCCTCTCAGATGGCGCTCTGCTTTATTTTTTTCCAGTATCGCTCGAATTTCACGGGATAAATTGGCATTGATCTGCGGGAGGCGTTCGGTTATATCCTTATGCACCGTACTTTTACTTACTCCAAAAACCTGGGCTGTCTGCCTGACGGTGAAGCCTGTCTCCATAATATAATTGGTAATCTCCATAACTCTTTGCAGTATATAATCCTGCATGGAGCCGCCCCCTTTGACTGGCATTTGTAATTTATATGTTTAAAAGCTGCGTTTAATTCCTCGCGGGAATGAATCTGAGAGGATCGAGGTAGTTGTTTTCCAGCCTCACTTCCAGATAAAGAAGAGGTTCTCTCTCACCGGCCCCAAAGGTCTTCTCTGCCGGCGCAGCGCCGGTTTCCGTTGAAGCGACAACTTCTTCGGCATAACCTTTCAAGATGGTTTTTATGGGTACCGGACCCTGTTCACCGGCGGCAAC
>JAKORA010000061.1 GCA_029778075.1 Bacillota bacterium
CGGTGGCGGGATCGACTTCCTCCCCAAGGCCACAAGGCGGTGCAATGTAATGCCTCTGCTTGTTCTCGTCAAGCGGTGAAGGCACCCCCATAAAATAATGCCCGTAAACCCATTTACCATTATCAACCCGTTTGCCCCTAAACTTAATCTCCCGGTTCATAAAATCGCAACCCCTTTCTTTGCTTTATCCCGCTGCAGCTCACGCCATATCTGCCACAGCGGCTTTTTAGCTCTTCTATGCCAGCCACGGGGGCGCTTCATTTTCTTGGGCTTGTACCGCTTGTCGCCATATCTCGGCTTTGGTCGCCTCGGCATGGGACAGTCACCTCCGGCCTACCAAAAGGCTCATTTGCTCCTGCTCCAAAATTTCAAACTCCTCTACGTTCTTACCATTCTCCACCAGCGGCAGGTAAAACATACCACTGCCGAGCGGTTCTTCTGTTAAGTAAACCACGCCGTTTTCGATTCGGTGAATTTTAACGAGCTTCTTGCGCTTACCATAGAGTGCCAGCGTCACAGCATCGCAGCCTCCTCGCTACCTTTCACGTAAATTTGCATATATTCTTTGATAAATTTATTTACGTCCACCTTTTCTCCCGTCTCATCGGCCTTCATCGCCAGCCCGCAAAAACTTGCTAAAAAATGCTCTATGAGCGGCCATTTCTCCGGCGGCAGGACTTTTTTGTAACTAACACCGGCAGATACGAAAATATAATTGCCCCACGGCTTCTTCTGTTTTTCCGGCTCTTTTCGAAACCTGTCCGGCGCAAGCCTGCCTTCGGCCACCATGCGTTCTACTTTTCTCTGGATAGCCGATGCCGATTTCGGTATAAATTCGGCCATGACCTCGGGAATATAGCCCTTGTAATATAGATCCTCCAGAACCTTCTCCTGCTCCGGCGTCCAGAAACTTTTATCCGCCGGTAGCGGCCTCTGCTTCAGCTTCAGGTCTCTAAAGCGCCGTTTCAGCGCCCCTTCCGTCCGCTTAAGCGCAACGGAAATGTCCCGGTACGTGTAGCGGTAGGCGCACAGCATGGCTTTGAATTGTGCATCTTCCTGCGGTGTCCAGGGCCTGCGCTCCCGGTAGGGCTTAGCCAGCCAGTCCGCTTTGCGTTTATACTTCACCCAGGCCGGTTCGGGGCCGAAAATAAACGGCTCAACTCTTGAAAAGTCGATAAACATTTTGTGCCGCTCAGCCCAGGCCCAGAAGTCTTTGATATAAACTATCTTATAGCGCATATTGACGCTTTTCTTATGCTTCAAGGGGAATCCGTGTCTGAGCCATCGGTCCAGCGTGAAGGTGTTGTAGGATATATCGAGAGCGTTAAAAAGCTGGTTCAATGTGATATAGCTGCCGCTGTGAATATGGCGCTTGAGCCCCATTTTCCGGGCTTTTAGTTTTACGGCGTTCACAGTTCTGCCGAGTTTTTGGGCTATATAAGGTATGCTGACTTCGCCCCAGGCGTCCTCAAGGTATTTTTCCTGCTCGATTGGCCAACGTGCCGGCAAGTTGATCACACCTCCCCTAATACCCCGTTTTTCCTTCGCCGAATCTTGTTTTTCCGCGCTAAATCCATTATCAGCACCGCCACTTCATCAATATCCCGCTCCAGCAATCTCGTCTGCTGGTGTATATATCCCGCACCAAAGGCCAAAAGGAACAGGGCCAGCAGTGCTATCAAAGTTTTTCCGCTCACGGTATCACCTCTTTTTTTGAACGTTCAATATCGTTCATGATTTATACAGTTTTCCGCCCGATTTCATCCAATCTTCTTAAACAGCCCCAACAGCTCCTCATGATTTAGCACTATCCCTACCCCCTATAAGCATCTCCTTCACTTCCTCCACACTGTGGACAACTGCCGC
>JAKORA010000062.1 GCA_029778075.1 Bacillota bacterium
GTCCATAATCCGGAGATTGTCATTAATATTGAAATAAGAGAGAAGAAGGCCTATCTTTACTCCCAGATTATCCCCGGACCGGGGGGGCTTCCGGTAGGAGTAACCGGCAAAGGCCTGCTTTTACTCTCCGGTGGAATTGACAGCCCTGTAGCCGGATGGATGGCTTTGAAAAGAGGGATCGAGCTGGAAGCGCTTCATTTTCACAGCCCGCCCTTTACAGGAGATAATGCTCTCCACAAGGTTATGGATCTCTGCCAGTTGCTGGCCGCTTACGGCGGCAATATAACTCTTCACCTGGCTCCTTTTACGGAGATTCAAAAGGAAATCCGCCTTAGATGCCCGGAGCCGATGTTAATAACCCTGATGCGCAGGGTAATGCTCCGTGTAGCCGAAAGCCTGGCGGCCGCAAGAAAATTACCGGTTATTTTTACCGGGGAAAGCCTGGGCCAGGTTGCCAGCCAGACCCTGGAAAACCTTGCCGCTATAAACGAGGTCGTCTCCCTGCCTGTCCTGCGGCCTCTGATCGGATTTGACAAAGAAGAGATCGTTAATATAGCGCGCCGGATAGAGTCTTATCCCATTTCCATACGGCCTTTTGATGACTGCTGCACCCTTTTTGTCCCGCGCCATCCCGTCACCAGGCCATCTGTAGAAGAACTCAGGAGAGCGGAAGAGAAGCTCCCCCTGGAGGAATTAATCGCCTCCTGCCTGGACAACATAGAAACAAAGCAGATCGAGGCTTTACGTTAAAAAAGGCAGCACCGGGCATCTGCCGGAAGAAGCATCAAAAAAAACCGGCACAGGTGTTGCCGGACATTTAGTGGAGAAGGTGTAAGAAATGCACACAATGGAAGTATATTTGGATAACAGTGCCACCACGCGCCCTTACCCTGAAGTAATACAGGAAATGCAGAGGATTATGGCAGAGGAATATGGAAACGCTTCTTCCCTGCACCGTCGCGGGGGGAGGGCCGAAAGGATCATGAGTTCTTCGCGCCAGGTGCTGGCAGAAATTCTCGGTGTTAAAAGCGGCGAAATCATTTTTACCTCGGGAGGGACAGAATCGAACAACCTGGCTATTCAAGGGATCGCCAGACGTTACCGCCGGCGTGGAAATCACCTGATTACGACGGCGATAGAACATTCATCCGTCCTGCAACCCCTCCAGCAACTGGAGAAAGAAGGGTTTGAGGTTACCTACCTGCTGCCTGATAGCAAAGGAGTCATCGAGCCTCAAAAAGTCGCGGAGGCTCTTACCCCGCGGACTGTGCTGGTCAGCATCATGCATGTCAACAACGAGATCGGCTCTGTCCAGCCAATTTCCCAGATTTCTTCAATAATCAAAAACGAAAATCCTGAGGTCATCTTCCACGTAGATGCGGTCCAGTCCTTCAGCAAACTTCCGGTATCTCCGGAAGAGCAGGGCATTGACGCCCTCAGCCTGAGTGCCCATAAATTCCACGGGCCTAAAGGTATCGGCGCTCTTTACCTGCGTGAGGGCGTACTCTTAAACCCTCTTTTCTGGGGAGGGGGACACGAAAGGGGATTGAGGCCCGGCACAGAAAACACGCCTGCCGCTGCGGGGATGGCGCTGGCTGCCCGCCTGAGTTTTAACGGAAGAAAGGAAAAAATTCGCCGGCTCTATTCCTTTAAAGAAAAAATCATCTCCTCCATAGAAAGGGAGCACCCATGGGCCAGGTTAAACGGACCCCGGGAAGAAGGGGCTCCTCATATTTTCAATATCTCCTTTCCAGGGCTCAAGGGAGAGATTATCCTGCATGCCCTGGAGGAACATTCCATCTATGTCTCTACAGGCTCTGCCTGTCACTCCGACAGCAAAGAGCCCAGCCATGTGCTGAAAGCCCTCAACGTTGACAAAGACTCTTTAGAAGGTGCGGTACGTTTTAGCCTTTCTTTCCTGAATACGGAAGAAGAAATTGACTATGCCGCTGACAGAATAAATTCCGTTATAGCGGAATTGAAAAAGTTTCAGACGATAACATCATAATAATATAAAGCTCATCTCCTATTCGCCTGCCGGCGGCGAACATCCCCGTACCTTTTTAGAAATAAATCGTACAAGAGTGATCTTTTTTCACAAGGCTATTTTTATTTGCCTGCAGATCAGTTATAATAAAAGAACCTGATTTAAATTTTTTGAGAGGCTAAAACAGGAGGAACAGCCATGGTACACAGAGTATTTAACTTTAACCCGGGCCCAGCAACACTTCCGCTAAGCGTCCTGCAGGAAGCGCAAAAGGAACTCCTGGATTACAGTGGTTTGGGCATGTCGGTAATGGAAATGAGCCATCGTTCACGTGATTTTGAGGAAATTATCGGCTCTGCAGAAGAACTTATGCTGGAGGTCACAGGTCTTTCTGATGACTACCAGGTACTATTTTTACAGGGAGGCGCCAGCCTTCAGTTTGCCATGCTTCCCCTTAACTTCCTCCCCCCGGATGCTGTCGCGGATTATATCATCACAGGCAGCTTCGCCTCCAAAGCCTGCCAGGAAGCGGAAAAAGTAGGAAAAGTCCATATCGCAGCCAGCACCAAAAATGACAACTTCCGCAGCATTCCCCAGCAGCACGATATCAAATTAAGCGACTCTCCTGCCTACGTACATATTACCACCAACAACACCATATACGGAACACAATGGAAGTATATTCCCGACTGTGGAGAAGTGCCTCTGGCCGCGGATATGTCCAGCGACATACTCTCCAGGGAGCTGGATATGAGCAAGTTCTCCCTGGTATATGCGGGGGCACAGAAAAACCTGGGGCCTGCGGGCGTCACCGTAGTAATCATCAAGAAAGACCTGCTGGAGAGAGCTTCAAAAAATATCCCCGCTATCCTCAGCTATAAAACCCATGCCGAAGCGCGGTCCTTATACAATACTCCTCCCACCTTCGCCATCTATATCCTTAAACTTGTTCTCACCTGGGTAAAAGAAAAAGGAGGGCTTAAAGCTATCGGCGACATTAATAAAAAGAAAGCTGCTTTAATCTATGACATAATCGATCAAAGTAACGGGTTCTACAGGGGACATGCCTTTAAAGAAGCACGCTCCGACATGAACATAACGTTCCGCCTTGCTGACGAGAACCTGGAAAAAATCTTTACAGAAGAAGCAGCAAGAGAAGGCCTTGTCGGCCTGAAAGGCCACCGCTCGGTAGGTGGAATAAGGGCTTCTATCTATAATGCCATGCCCATGGAAGGAGTAGAAGCACTGTCCCGGTTTATGAAGGACTTCATGAACAGAAAAGGATGAACCGGAACGGAAGAGGTGAAAAGATGTTATCACGTAAGGCCATGCAAATTACTCCCTCCCCCACCCTGAGCATTGACGCCAAAGCCAAACAATTAAAAAGTGAAGGAAAGGACGTTATCGGCTTCGGTGCCGGTGAACCTGACTTCGATACACCTGCGCATATAAAAAAAGCTGCCATTGATGCCATCAACCAGGGATTTACCAAATATACCCCGGCCAGCGGCATCCCTGAACTAAAAGAAGCTGTTTGTGCCAGGTTATCAATAGACAACGGTTTAGAGTATCAACCGCAGCAAATCGTCGTCAGCAACGGTGCCAAGCATTCCCTAAATAATGTTTTTTCCGCTCTGCTTAACCGGGGAGACGAAGTAATTATTCCTGCGCCATATTGGGTGAGTTATCCCGAGCTTGTAAAATTAAACGAAGGAGTCCCTGTCATTATCGAAACAAAGAAAGAGCATAATTATAAATTAAGATCCGAACAACTGGAAAAGGCACTTACTCCTCGAACCAAAGCCCTGATCCTGAACAGCCCCTCCAACCCCACAGGCCAGGTTTATACCAGGGAAGAACTGGAAGAAATCGCTTCTGTGGCTATAAAAAATAACATTTTTGTTATTTCTGATGAGGTTTACGAAAAACTTATTTATGGAGAGAGCAAACATATCTCCATCGCTTCCCTGGGGGAAGAAATTAAAAAGCTAACGATCATTGTAAACGGGGTCTCCAAAACTTATGCTATGACCGGCTGGAGGATAGGATTTACCGCCTCTGAACCGAAAATTGCCAAAGCCATGGCGGATATTCAAAGTCATAATGCCTCCAATCCCAACTCCATTGCCCAGAAAGCGGCATATGCCGCCCTCACAGGTCCCCAGGATTGTGTGGAGGAGATGCGACGGACTTTTGAGGAACGCAGAAATTACATGGTGGCCTCTATCTCAGCAATGCCTTATTTAACCTGTATTGAACCGCAGGGGGCTTTCTACCTCTTTGTTAATATGAAGGACACTTTTTCCCGCCGCTTCAAAGGGATACCGGTGGGAAACAGTGATCAGCTGGCTGAATTGCTGCTTGAACACTACAAGGTAGCCCTCGTTCCCGGAAGAGGTTTCGGCGCACCGGAATATGCCCGCTTTTCCTACGCCACTTCCATGGATAATATCCGAGCCGGGCTGGAACGTCTCCATTCCTTTCTGAAAGAATTGCACTAACATATAAATACACCCGAGCTTGCCACTATAGCATTCAGTTCATAGGCGTTCTTTGTTTTTACCGAGATCTTTTCCAAGCAATCCTTTAACATGTTAAAAAGCTTAAAAGAGCAGGAAAACCTGCTCTTTTTTTGGACACCGGCAATAATACCTCAGTCAAAATCATAATCTTCCAGGACTTATATTTATCAAACTGTTGTTCACCTTATTGCTAAGCAGGTATACAAATTTAATGTTATGAATATAATAAGACTAGATTGACCAGCAAGACTAGATTATTGTAAAATAGAAGGGATTAAAGGTGACAAACACGGGGAGGTTAACAATGTGGAAGCATCTTTTGACGAAAGATATAATGTAAGCGACACAAAAAAATACTATTCTAAGATAAATGAAAGAGTCCTTGAAGGACGAATTATTACAACTTTCAATGCCTTCAAAGACGAAAAAAGCTTACAGGTTTCACATATTAGAAAGGACATACTTGAACATTTAGCCTTGCAAAGCGGGAAATACGATATCGTAAAAACCTTTGACAATGAATTGAATGTTTGGACGGTAGCCATTAATGGAATCAATTTATACGGGGAAGGGAACACCGAAAGCGATGCCGTAGAAGATTTAATCGATTCCATCATCGAGTATGCCTCTCTTTATAAAGAAAAAGCTGATCTCTTTTGTAAAGTGGAAAGCCTGGACAAGCTTGCATTTTTTATACGAATCCTTCTTTGCCAGGGAGATAGAGAAAAGATCAAGAAATTGCTAGGAGTCTAATATGCCCATAAGATTTAGTCAAAAAGATATCAAACGTCTGTTAAGACATTTTCGCATGGAGCCGTTGAAAAAAGGCGGCAATCTGTATGGAGGAATTGGGCCTGATGGTCTATGGAGAACATGTAAATTCGATTACCATAAAGGCCGCGACATGGTTGCGACAGGAACAGCAGATGTTATCGCCAAATCTTTGGGGTTCAGAAACGTCCAGTATATGAAAGAATATATTGAAAAAAACCTTTAGAGAGCAGGAAAACCAGCTTTCCCTTTTAATTTGGCCGGCAGCCGGCCTCTGACCATGGATAAAAGTTGGCCAGGTAGGTCGGCGTTTAGTTCTCGTGCTACTTACTACCACAGGGGTGGCGCAAGGTTGGGGCGAGCGAAATGTGCAGCTTGAGCCTGCAGGTTCAGCGAAGCGAGGGCTCGAGATGGCCCGGCAGACATGGACGTCTGCCGCCGGCAGCGCGAACATGGAGGTGAGCTCTGCCGGGAAGGCCAATCGAGGGCCTGAGCTGAGCTGCAAAACCTGCCTCAAGCGAACCCTGAAGCGAGCGCCAACCTTCGCCACCCCTACTAATGGGAATTGGCGGGTAGGTCGTCGGAGGCCTGAGTAAGCCGTAGAACTTTACGAGCGAAACTCGGAGCTCCGCCCACAGCAAATCGCTGCTCCATTTTCATATTAGACGCCGCTCAGCACAATAGCTATAGTAACTCCGGCTACCGTTAGAATTCCTAAATAATCCAGCAGGCTGGTCCGCAACTCCCGCAGCTTGGTCCGGTTTTCGCCACCCCGGTAACAACGCGCCTCCATGGCCACGGCCAGCTCGTCGGCACGGCGAAAAGCGCTGACGAAAAGAGGAACCAGCAAGGGGACAAGGCTGCGCGCACGGCGGAAAACGTTCCCTGTTTCAAAATCCGCACCGCGTGCCATCTGGGCTTTACGGATTTTATCGCTTTCCTCCATAAGGGTGGGGATGAATCTCAAGGCAATTGTCATCATCATGGCAATTTCGTGACCTGGAATCCCCAGGCGGCGAAAGGGACGCAGCAAAAACTCAATCCCGTCAGCAAAGGCAATCGGGGAAGTAGTTAAAGTAACCAGCAGTGTTGTAATGACCAGCAGCACCAGCCTCAGGGTCATAAAGGCACCCAGATACACTCCCGCCTCCTCGACCGTGATAACACCCAGGCGCCAGTAAACCTCCCCGCCCTTGGTAAAAAGAAAGTGCAGGACGAGCGTAAAGAGGGCAATGTACAGAATCGGCCGCAAACCCCGCAGGAAATAACGCCAGGGGAGCCGGGAACCGAAAAAAACAATTAAAATAAAGACGGCAAAAAGAATAAAACCGGTAAATGTTCTTACCAGGAAAAGAGCGATTATAAGAATGAGCAGGCTCAACAACTTTATTCTCGGATCCAACCTGTGGAGAAGAGAATTACCCGGCAGGTAGTGCCCCAGGGTTACACTCCGCATCGCCCTTTAAGCCCTCCTGTAATGTTGCAGTATTTCTCTGCCGGTCTCCTCCAGGGAAAAGAGATCGGTACGGATGTTTTGCCCGCATTCTTTCAGCCTGTGCAGAAGATCTGTCAGAGGAGGAAGGTCCAGCCCTATTTCCCGAATTAATGATGCCGATTGGAATACTACTGAAGGTGTCCCCTGCAGGACCAGTTGCCCTTTGGAAAAAACAAAAAGTCTTTCCGCCAGGCGTGAGACCTCCTCCATATTATGCGTTACCAGGATAACGGTAAGGTTTTCTTCCCTGTGCAGCCTCTCAATCTGTCCCATTAAATGCCGCCGGCCCGCAGGGTCCATCCCCGCAGTAGGTTCGTCCAGAATAACCACTTCCGGTCTCATGGCAAGGATTCCCGCCATAGCCACTCTTCTTTTCTCGCCGCCGCTCAGGTTGAAGGGGGAACGATCTTTGTAGGTTTTGTAATCAAGCTCCATCATCTCCAGGCCATACCGGACCCTTTCTTCCAGCTCATCCCCCTCCAGGCCCAGATTGCGGGGCCCGAAAGCCACATCCTTAAAAACGGTCTCCTCAAAGAGCTGGTACTCCGGGAACTGGAATAAAAGGGCGACGCGCGAGCGGAGCTTTTTCAAATCAACATCCCCGCGCCACAGGTTTTGCCCTTCAAAGAGAACCTCTCCCGAATTGGGTTTTAAAAGACCGTTAAAGTGCTGCACAAGAGTAGATTTGCCCGAACCGGTTTCCCCGATAATACCTACAAATTCTCCGCGCTCGATTCCCAGGCTGACTTCTTTTAAGGCCTCCACCTGGAAAGGCGTTCCCGGCATGTAGATGTGCGTTAGATTTCTGGTTTCAATTAACATAAAATGTTCACCAACTCATCAACCTTCAGAACACCGGCCGGTATGTCCATACCTTGCGAACGAAGGAGCTGGACAAGCCTGGGAATAGCGGGAACTTCCAGGTTAAGGGCATAAAGATCGATATCACCGCCAAATATTTCCGCCGGTGGTCCTGCATGCACAATTTGCCCCCTGTCCATCACAATTACTCTGTCCGCTTCCAGTGCTTCTTCCATAAAATGTGTTATATGCACTACCGTGATGCCTTCCTGATGGTTCATTCTTTTGATGGTTTCCAGGACTTCACGGCGTCCCCGTGGATCGAGCATGGCTGTAGGTTCGTCGAGAACAAGGCAACGCGGCCGCATGGCAATAATGCCGGCAATAGCCAGTCTCTGTTTCTGCCCGCCGGAGAGGAGATGGGGGGCATGGTTCCTCAATGACTGCAGGCCGACCATCTCCAGGGCTTCGGTAACTCTCTGTGCCATCAAGGAGCTCTCCATACCTAAATTTTCCAGCCCGAAAGCCACATCTTCCTCCACCGTGGTGGCGACAATTTGATTATCAGGGTTTTGAAAAACCATGCCCACACGGCGGCGAATTTCCCAGCGGTGCTCTTCCTGCGTTGTAACAAAGCCATCCACTGTTACTACGCCGTCGGTTGGCAGTAAAAGAGCGTTTAAATGGCGTGCCAGCGTAGATTTGCCGGAACCGTTTGGACCGATTAAGGCAATATATTCCCCTTCTTCAATTATTAAAGAAAGGTTTTTTAAAGCTTTTATTTGCCTGTTATCGCCGGAGGGATATTCAAAGGTAACATTTTGCAGTTCAATAATGGCACTCACTGCTCTCCACTCCCGGTATTAACCGCGCTGCCTTAGACCAACTCCAGAATAACGAGGGGAGCCCCGTCTCCTTGACGATAACCTTTTTTGATAATCCGTGTATAACCACCGGCTCTGGCTTCAAAACGCGGGCCAATTTTTTCAAATAACTTGGTGACGGCATTTTCATCCATCATATAAGCCAGCGCCTGCCTGCGTGCATGAAGATCTCCCTTCTTTGCCAGGGTAATCATTTTTTCAGCCAGGCGGTTAACTTCTTTGGCCTTGGCCTCTGTTGTTTCAATACGCTCGGCAATAATTAAAGATGTGACCATGTTACGTAAAAGAGCCCTTCTAGGGCCTGATTTCCGGCTGAATTTCCGATGACTCATAATCCAGTATACCGGTTCCTGTCAAAGAAGAACAGGTGCAGAAACAGAAACCGGTTCTACCCCCTTTCCCCCAAAATATACCCGGGCTCTACTCTGTGTCTTTACGCAGGCTTAAACCCAGTTCTTTAAGCTTGTTCTGTACCTCTTCGAGAGATTTTTTGCCCAGATTGCGTACTTTCATCATTTCTTCATCCGACCTGCGGATAAGTTCTTCCACAGTATTAATTCCAGCCCTTTTCAGACAATTATATGAGCGGACAGAAAGATCCAACTCCTCAATGGTCATCTCCAGGATCTTTTCCTTATCGTTTTCACCGTCTTCGCTGGTAATCTCTACTTCATCCGTTTTCTCTGTCAGGTTGATAAAGAGGCTTAAATGTTTGCTAAGAATTTTTGCACCAAGGCTAATTGCTTCATCTGCCCTTATGCTGCCGTCAGTCCAGACATCGAGGGTTAATCTGTCATAATCAGTAATTTGCCCCACCCTGGTATCCTCGATGTTGAAATTTACCTTTCGGATAGGTGAAAAAATGGAATCTACGGGAATTACGCCAATAGGCTGATTGGGGATTTTATTGCGCTCAGCAGTTACATAACCCCGGCCTACCTGCGCGGTAATCTCCATGTACAGTTTACCCCCTTCTTCCAGGGTGGCGATAACAAGATCGGGGTTGAGAATTTCCACCTCAGGAGGCGCTTTGATGTCCCCGGCCCGTACTTCGCCTTCGCCCTGAGCATCAACGATCAGTATCTGGGGCTCCTGGGAATGGATTTTCATGCGCAGCGCCTTCAGGTTCAAAAGAATTTCCGGGGTTTCTTCACGCACATGGGGTATGGTTGAAAACTCGTGCAGCACCCCTTCGATCTTAACCGAAGTTACCGCCGCACCGGGCAGGGATGAAAGCAAAATACGCCGCAAGGAGTTGCCCAGAGTTGTCCCGTAACCTCTTTCCAGGGGTTCGACTACAAACCGGCCGTAGGTATCACCATCTTTATTCACCCATTCAATCCTAGGCTTTTCGATCTCAATCACTAAATTTCTCCCTCCTACCTTATCTGCCAGAGAAATTTTTTAACGCGAATAAAGCTCCACAATAAGGTGTTCGGAAATGGGCACATCCAGCTCCTCTCTGGAAGGAACGCGTAGGACCTTGCCGCTCATCTTCTCCCGATCCACCTCCAACCAGTTTACAGTTCCCTGTGCTGCTCCCCATTCGGCCAGCTCTTTGAAAAAGGGTTTGTTTTTACTTTGTTCGCGTACAGCTATTATGTCCCCCGGCCTGGTGAGGTACGACGGTATATTTACTTTACGGCCATTGACCGAATAATGCCCGTGCCGGATCAACTGGCGGGCATCATTACGGGAGCGGGCCAACCCCATACGATACACGATATTATCCAGCCTGCTTTCGAGTATTTGCAACAATATTTCACCGGTAATTCCTTTTCGTCTATCCGCCTCCGCAAAATAACGCTTGAACTGTCTCTCCAAAACCCCGTAAATGCGTCGGGCTTTTTGTTTTTCCCGCAACTGTATACCGTATTCCGAAACCTTTTGCCGGCCCTGTCCGTGAGCACCGGGCGGGTATCCCTTGCGGCCAAAGGAGCATTTATCGCTGTAACACCTGTCGCCTTTCAGGTAGAGTTTGGCACCTTCTCGACGGCACAAGCGGCAAGAAGCATCTTTATACCTTGCCATATAAGGCTTAACACCTCCTGATTAAAATATTCTTTTGCATCAGACCCGGCGCCGTTTTGGCGGACGACAACCGTTATGGGGAATGGGAGTTACATCCTTGATAAGGTTCACTTCCAATCCAGCTGCCTGCAAGGAGCGGATCGCAGCTTCCCGCCCGGCACCGGGGCCTTTGACAAACACTTCTACCTGCCTCATCCCGTGCTCCATGGCTGTGCGCGCCGCGGCTTCCGCAGCAAGCTGGGCGGCAAAAGGTGTAGATTTCCTTGAACCTTTGAAGCCTACTGTCCCAGCACTGGACCAGGCAATATTGTTCCCCTGAAGATCCGTAATCGTGATAATGGTATTATTGAAACTCGATTTAATATGGGCAACACCATGCTCAATATTTTTTCGTTCCCGGCGTCGCGGCCGGGTAGCGGTTTTTCGTTTGGCCACGTTTTACTCCCCCCCTTATTATTTCTTCCTGCGCACCCCGACTGTTCTCCTGGGTCCTTTTCTTGTCCGGGCATTGTTTTTCGTAGTTTGCCCCCGTACCGGCAACCCCTTACGGTGCCTGATTCCCCGGTAGCATCCAATCTCCATAAGGCGCTTGATGTTCATGGAAACATCGCGCCGCAGATCACCTTCCACTTTATAGTTCTTATCTATATACTCTCTTAACCTGCTGATTTCATCCTCAGTGAGGTTTCTGACCCTGGTATTGGGGTCGATATTGGTATTCCGCAAAGCTTCCTGGGCCCTTTTAAGGCCCACACCGTAAATATAAGTCAAAGCTATCTCCACTCTTTTATCACGGGGCAGGTCCACTCCCGCAATCCTGGCCATAAGCTATGCCACCTCCTTTTTTAATAAAAAGGCTAAACGTAAATATAATGCCCCTTTTAAAAAGCAATTATACGCAATACTGCCAACTCCTGTCAGGCTATCCGCTTATTAACAGGCCGTCCTAGCCCTGAACCTGTTTATGCTTGGGATTTTCACAGATCACCATCACTTTTCCCTTGCGGCGTATGACCTTGCATTTTTCACAGATAACCTTCACTGACGGGCGCACTTTCACTGGTAAGCCCCCCTTTCAAACTCCAGGTTAAACCCGGATATAACCGTGAACTGAAATTTCGTTTTTTCTATAATTCTTTTTTCTCCAGGACACTTACTTATAGCGGTAGGTGATACGTCCCCTGGTTAGATCATAAGGCGACAGTTCAACCAGCACCCGGTCTCCGGGAAGAATGCGAATAAAATTCATGCGGATTTTTCCGGAAACATGGGCCAGTATCTTAACTCCGTTTTTCAATTCTACCCTGAACATGGCGTTAGGCAGAGGTTCCACCACGGTGCCTTCGACTTCGATAACGTCTTTTTTTTTGGACATACCTCTTTTTCGATGCCTCCTTTCTCCCTAACATCCATCAGATAAAGAGGTCCGGAGACATCTGGAGCCGTTTTTTGTATTCTCAGCAGCAAGTAAAACATTAAGAACGTTTCTAACAGCATTGTCATTTAAATTACCTTGCCGGATCCTCTCCCTTATTTCAGGATCAATTATGCGGTAGGGCTGCAGGTGTTTTAGATTCTTTTTTTTAGGGTTGTTAACCGTCCGGCAGCGTCCGTCCGCTAAAAGAGCCCTGTTTCCATCAATGAAGCCGATGATAACGTAGAATTTCCCCTTATCTCTTCCCGCCAATGATTTTACTACCTGTCCTGGTTCCATAACTCTCTTTTAATCCCTCCTACTAAAAAGAGGTTAGGATTTCCGGCCCGTCTTCCATTATGGCCACAGTATGCTCAAAGTGGGCTGACAGGTTTCTATCCTTGGTTACTACCGTCCAGTCATCACTTAACGTTTCGACCTCCCAGGTTCCTGCGTTAACCATAGGCTCAATGGCCAGGACCATTCCTGCTTCCAGCAGAGGACCTTTACCGGGCAAACCAAAGTTCGGCACTTGAGGCTCCTCGTGCATTTCGCTTCCAATACCGTGCCCTACATAGCTGCGAACAACAGAAAACCCCCGGGATTCCACATAAGTCTGGATAGCAGCGGAGATATCGTAAAGACGGTTTCCCGGATAAGCTTTTTCAATGCCTTTATAAAGAGATTCTCTGGTTACCTCCAGGAGCCGCTTCGCCAGGGGAGAAACCTCTCCCACGGGAAAAGTAGCGGCCGCGTCACCATAGTAGCCCTTGTAAAACACGCCTACGTCAATACTGATAATATCACCTGCTTTAAGGCGGCGCAACCCGGGAATTCCATGAACTACCTCCTCGTTCAACGAAGCGCAGATGCTTGCCGGGAAGCCGTGGTATCCTAGAAAGGCAGGGCGGGCGCCCGACTTCTCGATATATTGGCGGGCCAGGGTATCCAATTGTAAGGTGGTTATTCCCGGCCTGACAGCTCCGGCTAACTCCTGAAGAGCGCCGGCTACAATACGACCAGCCTGCCGCATAAGTTCTATTTCCTGAAGCGATTTTACAATAATCAATTCAACCTACTCCCTATTTCATAAAACCCTGGTAATTGCGCATCAGCATGTGGCTTTCAACCTGCCTCATCGTTTCCAGCGCCACTCCGACGATAATAATAAGGGAAGTGCCGCCGAAAATAAGGTTGATACGAGAAACATTCTGCAGAAAAATAGGCAGGACACAGATAAAAGCCAGAGAAAAGGCCCCCACAAAGGTAAGGCGGCTGGAGACTTTGCTCAGGTACTCCGCCGTGGAGCGCCCCGGACGCAAACCGGGAATAAAGCCCCCGTATTTTTTGATATCTCCGGCCACTTTCATGGGGTCAAACTGGATGGCCGTATAGAAAAAGGTAAAGAGAATGATGAATGCTGCATAAAGAACAGTATTCAGTACGCTCCCCCAACGTAAGGCTTCGGCAAAATTTTGAGCAATAGGGTGATTGACAAAGGTGGCGATGGTCGCCGGAAACATCAAGATCGCCGAAGCGAAAATTACGGGAATAACTCCTGCCTGGTTGACCTTGAGGGGGATATGGGTACTCTGTCCCCCGTACATACGCCTGCCCACAATCCTCTTGGCATACTGGACTGTAATGCGCCTGCGGCCGACTTCCAGGGCAATAATGCCCACAATCAGGCCCAGCAGCACAAGTATTACCGGAACAAGTATTAACGGGCGAATTTCTCCCAGGCGCAGCAGCTCGATAACCGTCGCTGTCTGTCTGGGGAAACCGGCAACAATACCGGCGAAGATAAGCAGGGAGATTCCGTTGCCTATCCCTTTTTCCGTAATGAGCTCACCCAGCCACATTAAAAAAGCGGTGCCCGCCGTCAGTGAAATGATAATCACTACGTAAGCGGAGGCGCTGCGTTCTATTACGGCAGGTTGTATCAGGCTGAAGGTCATCCCTGTAGCCTGGAGAAGTGCCAGGAGTACTGTGGCATAACGGACTACCTGCGCCATTTTTTTCCTGCCCTCGACACCTTCTTCGCTCCATTCTTTGAACTTGGGAATGACCACGGTTAAAAGGTGCATGATAATGGAGGCGTTGATATAGGGCATGATACCCATGGCAAAAACAGTAAAATCACTGAGCGCCCCACCGGCAATAACGTCGTAAAAGCCGAACAGCGTATCCTCCTGGAAAAAATCGGCTAAGACTGCCGGGTTAATCCCCGGTACAGGAACATGGGCGCCAATGCGGTAAACAACCAGCATCAGCAGGGTGAAAATAATCCGGCGCCGCAGCTCGGCAATTTTCCAGGCATTGCGTATTGCTTCCATCATTTTAAATCACCTCAACCTGTCCGCCGGCATGCTCAATCTTTTCTCTGGCCTGGGCGCTGAAACGATGAGCTTTAACAGTAAGCTCCTTTTGCAGCTCCCCTTTTCCCAGAATTTTGACCCCGCTTTTTAAAGATTTGACGATACCGGCATCCTGCAGAAGCTCCGGGGTAACAACCGTACCCGAAGGAAAACGGTTTAAGGTTTCCACGTTCACTTCCGCCCATTCCCGGCGAAACTTATTTGTAAAGCCACGCTTGGGTAGACGCTGAAATAAAGGCATTTGCCCGCCTTCAAACCCGCGGCGGATAGATGCACCCGAACGGGCCTTTTGTCCTTTTTGTCCCCGGCCTGATGTCTTGCCGAGGCCGGAACCAATGCCCCTTCCTACTCTTTTGGGAGCAGTTCGTGACCCCTCAGCCGGCTTTATCTCATGCAGGCGCATCCAGGACACCTCCTTAATATTTGCATAAAATTTGGCTTTTGCTTAAATCTCCTCGACAGAAACCAGATGCCTGACGCGATCGATCATCCCCCTGATCTGCGGGGTATCATTATGTTCCACCGTATGGTTCAAGCGTCTCAAACCCAGGGCTTTAATGGTCAGGCGTTGCGATGGCTTGCAACCGAAAGGACTTCTTACTAGTTTGATTTTGATTTTGTTCACGTTTACTCCCCCTATGCCTTAAGCTCTTCGAGTTGCTTACCGCGCGCTTTGGCCACCTCTTCAGGTGTCTTCAGGGCTTTGAGCCCTTCAACGGTAGCATTAATCATATTAATAGCATTAGAAGAGCCGAGGCTTTTGGTCAGGATATCTTTGATACCGGCAAGTTCAAGGACAGCCCTGACAGGGCCGCCGGCAATGACGCCGGTACCTTCGGAAGCAGGTTTCAACAACACTTTACCGGCACCAAAATTGCCAATTACAGGATGAGGAATAGTAGTACCCATTAAGGGAACCCTGAACAGATTCTTCTTGGCATCCTCTATTCCTTTTCGGATAGCCTCGGGCACTTCTCCTGCTTTTCCCTGGCCGGCTCCAACGGTTCCTTCCCCGTCCCCCACTACTACCAGGGCACTGAAGCTGAACCGGCGGCCACCCTTGACCACCTTGGCTACCCTGTTTATTTTCACTACTCTTTCTGTAAGTTCACCCTTGGGTTCAACTTTGGACAAACTTATACCCTCCTTTCTCCGCTGCTAGAATTTTAATCCCCCGCTTCTTGCTCCTTCAGCCAGAGCCTTTATTCTTCCATGGTAGAGAAATCCTCCCCGGTCAAAGACAACCCGGTCGATCCCTTTTTCCAGAGCCTTTTTGGCCAGAAGTTCTCCTACCATACGAGCCGCTTCCTTGTTGCCGGTAGCCTTGAGCTGTCCCTGGAGGGAGGGATCCAGCGTTGAAGCGGATATCAGGGTGCGGCCGCTTTGATCATCAATGAGCTGCGCGTAAATATGTTTCAAACTGCGATAAACATTTAAGCGCGGGCTTTCGGAGCTCCCGTAGACTTTTTTCCGTACTCGATAATGACGCCGTTTCCTCGCCTTTCTTTTTTCCAGTACTCCTGCCACTATAGTCACCCCTTTATACAGTACGGCAAAAGTTATTTACCTGTCTTGCCTACTTTTCGCCTGATATATTCGCCTTCGTATTTGATACCTTTGCCTTTATAGGGCTCAGGCGGACGTATGCTGCGGATCCTGGCCGCAGTATCGCCGACAACTTCTTTGTTAATGCCCTTAACGGAAATTTTGGTCGGCGCCGGAACCTCTATCTCAATGCCTTCCTCCGGCACGAAATGTACCGGTTGGGAATAACCGACGTTTAGTACCAGGGTGTTGCCCTGCTTGGCCGCACGATAGCCCACACCTACCAGTTCCAGGTTTTTGGAGAACCCCTGGGTTACTCCATCAACCATATTGGCCAACAGGGTTCTCCCCAGACCGTGAAGGGCGCGGTGCTCTTTTTTATCGGAAGGGCGCGACACAACAATCTGGTCTTTTTCGACTTTAATCTCCAGGCACTCGGGAATTTTCTTGGTCAGCTGGCCTTTTGGCCCTTTAACGGTTACAATATTTCCAGGATCTACCTGAACTTCGACATTTTCCGCCTTCGGAATAGGTTTTTTCCCGATTCTTGACAACCATACCACCTCCTACCAGACATAACAGATCACTTCTCCGCCCAACCCGGCCTTTCGTGCTTCATGGTCGGTCATTACACCCTTGGAGGTTGAAATGATGGCAATACCCAGCCCCCCCAAGACCCGGGGCAGTTCATCTTTGCCCACATATACTCTTAACCCCGGTTTACTGATACGCTTGAGGCCGTTCAGCGCACCCTGGGTGTTTGGTTTCAAATAAACTTTCAAGATCCCCTGTTTTCCATCCTGAATAAGCTCAAAATCCTTTATATAGCCTTCTCTCTTTAAAATAGCGGCGATTGCTTTTTTCATCTTGGAAGAAGGAACCTCGACATGCCCGTGTCCCGATAAAGAAATATTCCTGATCCTTGTTAAAAAATCGGCAATAGGATCGGTCATCATCTTAAACGTTAACCTCCTTTCTATGCCCCTACTACCAGCTGGCTTTTTTTACGCCGGGAAGGATTCCCTGATGGGCCAGCTTCCGGAAGCACAAACGACACATCCCGAACTTACGGAGGTAGGCTCTCGGACGGCCGCACAACTTGCAACGGTTATAGCGGCGAACCTCAAACTTGGGCTCTCTTTTAGCTTTGGCGATTAAAGACTTTTTAGCCACAAATCCCCTGGTTTTTATCCTAACCAGGCCACACCTCCTTTCAATTTTGAAGTTAAATAGAAGTTAAATATCGGATATAAAAATTCCCTAGGCTGCGCGGAAAGGCATACCCATTCTACTTAACAGTTCCTTGGCCTCTTCGTCGGTCTTGGCTGTTGTAACAATGGTAATATCCATACCCTGGATCTTTTCGATCTTGTCGTACTCTATCTCCGGAAAAATAATCTGCTCTCTCAAGCCGAGGGAGTAATTTCCACGCCCGTCAAAAGACTTGGGAGATACGCCGCGAAAATCCCTTACCCGGGGAAGAGCGACGTTGATAAGCTTATTGACAAAATCGTACATCCTTTCCCCCCGCAGCGTAACCTTGCAGCCGATGGACATTCCCTCCCGCAGCTTAAAACTGGCCACTGATTTTTTAGCCTTAGTAATAACAGGCTTTTGGCCGGTGATTAAGGAGAGCTCCTTTACCGCAGCCTCCAACAATTTGGGGTTATCCTTGCCTTCCCCGATGCCCATATTGATTACAACTTTCTCCAAACGGGGCACTTGCATTATATTCTTATAAGAAAAGTGTTCCATTAAAGCAGGTCGGACCTCTTTGATATATTTTTCCTTTAAACTGGACATTTTTCCACCTTCCAAATCATGCTACTTGTCAATATACTCGCCACACTTCTTGCAGCCCCTTACCCTTTTCCCATCGGCCAGGACACGCCGGAAAATGCGTGTAGGCTGCTGGCAGGAGGGGCATATGAGCATGACTTTGCTGGAACTGATGGGGGCTTCCATCTCCCTGATGCCTGCCTGAGGCACTTTTTGTGTGGCACGCGCATGTTTTTTTATTATATTAATACCTTCAACCAGCACTTTTTTTTCGCTGGGGAATGTACGTAATATTTTCCCTTTTTTACCTTTGTCTTTTCCGGAAAGTATTTTGACTTTATCACCTTTGCGAACATGCAGCTTGGTTACGGGCAAACGTCACACCTCCTCACCTTAGAACCTGCGCTTATACCATTTCCTGTCGACTCATACTACCTCCGGGGCAAGGGAAATAATCCTCATGAAATCCTTTTCTCTTAATTCCCTGGCTACCGGACCAAAAATCCGCGTTCCCCGCGGAGCTTTCTGCTCATTTATGATCACCGCGGCATTTTCATCAAAGCGTATAAATGTACCGTCTTTACGCTGGTATCCTTTTTTGGTACGCACTACAACGGCGCGGACGACATCACCTTTTTTTACAACCCCGCCGGGGACGGCCTCCTTTACTGATGCCACAATAATATCTCCAACAGTGGCAGCTTTTCTTTTTGATCCCCCCAGGACGCGGATACACATTATTTTGCGGGCCCCTGTATTATCGGCTACGTTAAGAACTGATAAATTTTGGATCATCACGGACCCTCCTTTCACCGGAACTACAACTGTGTTCTCTCGACAATTTCAACCAGCCGCCACCTTTTATCCTTGCTTAAGGGCCTGGTTTCCATAATTCTGACCTTGTCACCGATTCTGCATGCGTTCTCCTCGTCATGAACTTTATACTTTTTTGTCTTTCTAATGATCTTGCCATACAAAGGGTGGCGTGTGCTTCTCTCCACGGCAACCACAATTGTTTTGTCCATTTTGTCGCTTACTACTTTCCCTACTCTTACCTTGCGACTCCCTCTTTCCAATCCGCTGCCTCCTTTCCAGAGTCTTACTGGCGTCTTATATTACCGGCTGCAGCCAACTCTCTTTCCCGCATAACTGTTTTTACCCGGGCAATAGACTTGCGCACCTCTTTTAGCCTCATGGTGTTTTCCAGCTGTCCTGTGGCCATTTGAAAACGCAGGTTAAAAAGCTCATCCTTCAGCTCCCGGATTTTCTCCTGAAGCTCCTTGTCTGAAAGCTCACGGACCTCGCTAGCCTTCATGGGCTTCACCACCTATTTCTTCTCTTTTAACAAACTTGCATTTCATAGGCAACTTTTGAGCCGCCAGGCGCATAGCCTCTCTGGCCGTCTCCTCCGGAACTCCGGCCAGCTCAAACATAATACGGCCCGGTTTTACCACAGCAACCCAGTATTCCGGGGAGCCCTTACCCTTACCCATCCGCGTTTCGGCGGGTTTGGCCGTAACAGGCTTGTGAGGGAAGATCTTAATCCATATTTTACCGCCTCTTTTTACATGCCTGGTCATAGCTATCCTGGCCGCTTCTATCTGCTGGCTGGTAACCCACTTGGGTTCCAGGGCCTGTAAACCGTACTCTCCAAAGTCAATCTGCGTTCCTCCCTTGGAGGTGCCTTTCATCCTGCCCCTCTGGTGCCGACGGTATTTAACCCGTTTGGGCATTAGCATCTTTACTGTCCCCTCCCTCCACCGTCTTTTCTTTTTTCCTGGCTTCAGGAAGTATTTCTCCTTTATAGATCCATACTTTTACCCCAATACGGCCGTACGTGGTATGGGCTTCACAAAAACCGTAATCAATATCCGCACGCAGGGTCTGCAGCGGAACAGTTCCTTCATGGTAACTCTCCGTGCGGGCCATTTCCGCCCCGGCCAGACGTCCCTTGCAGATGATTTTGACGCCCTTGGCACCGGCACGCATTGTCCTGAAAACTGCCTGTTTCATAGCCCTGCGGAAAGCAATCCTTTTGGAAAGCTGCTGGGCAATGCTTTCCGCTACAAGGTAGGCATCCAACTCCGGCGTCTTGATCTCCATAATGTTGACATGCACTTTTTTGCCCGTCAACTTCTCCAGATTGCGGCGGAGCTGATCCACCCCTGTGCCCCCCTTGCCGATCACCATTCCCGGCTTGGCGGTATGAATATTAACGCGCAGGTTATTGGCGGCACGATCAATTTCAATGCGGGAAATACCTGCTCCTTCCAGTTGCTTTTTAATAAAATCACGAACCTGTAAATCTTCATGCAGAAGCTTGGTATAGTCCTTTTCAGCATACCAGCGAGCATCCCAATCCTTAATGATCCCGACGCGAAAGCCGATAGGACTAATTTTTTGACCCAATTTTTACGCCCCCTCTCGCTCCCGTAATACTACGGTTAAATGACTCGTTCTTTTACGAATGCGCGCAGCTCTCCCGAAAGCCCGGGGCATAAACCTTTTTAAAGTTGGACCTTCATCGACATAAGCCTTGAAGACAAAAAGGCCATCCTTTTTCATCTCGTAATTATGCTCCGCATTGGCGATAGCCGAACGCAAAAGTTTTTCAATAATCCCGGAAGCCCGTTTTGGGATAAAATGTAGAATAGATAAGGCTTCCTCTACGCTTTTGCCCCTGATAAGATCCATCACTATCCTGGCTTTACGGGGGGCTATTCTGACAAATTTGGCCTGTGCTTTTGCTTCCATACCTTTATCCCCCAAAAAATTATTTTAACGACGTTGATCTTTCCGTATGGGCACCATGGCCGCGAAAAGTGCGCGTAGCGGCAAATTCTCCGAGTTTATGTCCTACCATATCTTCCGTTATATAAATGGGAACATGCTTCCGGCCGTCATGAACAGCAATGGTATGACCCACCATCTCAGGGAAAATAGTGGAACGCCGGGACCATGTTTTTATGACCCGCTTTTCCTTGGTATTGTTCATTCGTTCAATTTTGGCCATCAGTTTTGGATCCACGTAAGGCCCTTTTTTCAGTGAACGTCCCATTGAATCACCCCTTTTTCATTATCTCAACACCTGGCTTTTCATTAAAACGTTTATTTACGTTTTTTGACAATAAATTGATTCGACTTCTTCTTTTTAGAACGGGTTTTATAACCCAGTGTCGGCTTACCCCAAGGAGTTAGCGGTCCGGTCCTCCCAATAGGGGCTTTGCCTTCTCCTCCGCCGTGCGGGTGGTCCACCGGGTTCATAGCCGAACCACGTACAGTGGGTCTGAATCCCAGCCAGCGGGAACGACCGGCTTTGCCGATGGTAATGTTTTCGTGCTCCACGTTCCCGACCTGCCCGATAGTGGCCTTGCACTCGGCGGGCAACAGTCTGACCTCCCCGGAAGGGAGCCTCACATGTGCATATTTCCCCTCCTTGGCCATCAGTTGAGCCACACCGCCGGCTGAACGTACCAGTTGGGCACCTTTGCCCGGGAATAACTCCAGGTTGTGAATCAAAGTCCCGGCAGGAATATTTTTTAGCGGAAGGCTATTGCCGGGTTTGATCTCTGCATCCGGCCCGGAACTTACCCTGGAACCCACCTTCAGCCCCTGGGGAGCGAGAATATAGCGTTTCTCCCCGTCTGCATAATGCAAAAGGGCTATACGCGCCGAGCGGTTGGGATCGTATTCTATAGCAGCAACCGTGGCAGGCACGCCGTCTTTGTCTCTTTTAAAATCGATAATCCTGTATTTTTGCTTATGTCCCCCTCCGCGGTGCCTGACAGTTATCCTTCCTGAGGCATTACGGCCAGCCTTTCTTTTCAAGGGTTCCAATAGCGTCTTTTCTGGTTCTTTTTTCGTAATCTCTTCAAAAGTGGAAACGGTCATAAAACGCCTGCCAGGTGACGTAGGAACGAATTTTTTTATTGCCATGACTTCAACCTCCTCCCTTAAAAACATTCAGGTATTCAGAGCTCAGCAGCTAGAATTCAGAATGCCTCCAATTATGCTTCCAGCAAATTTGCTAACCTTTACAAACCCATATAAAAGAAGCTAACTATTCAGTCCAAAGGCAAAAGTTACCTGTAAGGATTTTTGACTACTGACTTCTGTCTCCTGATTCCTGAGTTACCGTGCGCTACTCGAAAATTTCAATCGGTTTGCTTCCCTCATGCAGGGTAACGATCGCTTTTTTCCAGCCGGGGCGATACCCCCTGTGAACACCGAGCCGCTTGGGCTTTCTCTTAACCGAAAGGGTATTGACACTTTTTACCTTTACCCCGAAAATCTCCTCTACAGCCTTCTTTATTTCAATCTTATCGGCTCTTTTATCAACAACGAAACTGTATTTCTTTTGTTCCGTAAGGGCGGTGGACTTTTCTGTTACCAGGGGTTCGATGATAATATCACGCGGATTTCTCATTGGCGAATACCTCCTCGATCTTGGCTACGGCATCCCTGGTTAAAAGAAGCGTCTCATGTTTTAAAATATCAAGGACGTTAATCCCTGCGGCGATGGTCGTAGTCACCCCGGGAATGTTACGTGCTGACTTAAAAACGTTTATATCAGGGCCGGCGGTAACCAGCAGGACAGACCCTTGAACCTTGAGATTGCCAAGCACGCTTACAATGTCCCTGGTCCTAGGTTCGGACAGCGTTAATGCATCCAGAACAAGAAGTTTCTTCTCCGACAACTTGGAGGTCAGAGCTGAATAGAGAGCGGCACGCCGGGCTTTTTTGGGAAGCCGGTAGCGATATTGGCGCGGTTTGGGGCCAAAAACAGTACCACCGCCCGTCCAGATAGGTGAACGAATACTCCCGTGGCGTGCTCTTCCTGTACCTTTCTGCCGCCAGGGTTTTCTACCGCCTCCTTGCACCTCACTGCGGTTCTTGGTACTGGCGGTGCCGCGGCGGCGAGCAGCCAGGAGCATCTGGGAAACATCAAAAAGAAGGCTTTCATTTACTTCTGCGGCGAATATAGCATCACTGAGCTCGATTTCACCGACCTGTTCCCCTTTAACGTTGTATACCTCCACTGTGGGCATAACTTTTAAGCCCCCTTTCTTAACCTTTTACGGAATTTTTAACAATCAACAGGGTATTACGAGGGCCGGGCACAGATCCCTTGACCAGTAGTAGATTTTTTCCGGCATCTACTTTTATTACTTTGAGTTTCTGTACGGTCACCTTTTCACCGCCCATTCTTCCAGGCAGGCTCTGCCCTTTAAAAACACGGGCTGCATCAATGGCCCCCAGCGAACCAGGGCCCCTGTGATAACGGGAACCGTGTGTCATCGGCCCCCGGCCCTGTCCGTGTCTCTTTATACTCCCGGCAAAACCCTTACCTTTGGATACGCCTGTAACATCCACATATTCGCCGGCTTTAAAAATGTCGGCTTTAATTTCCTGCCCTACCTGGTAGGTATCCGTATCGGAAATCCGCAGCTCCCTGAGATACTTTGTAGGAGCAACCCCCGCCTTGGCGAAATGCCCGTTAAGGGGTTTATTTAGACGGGTTGGCCGGGCGCTCTTAAATCCCACCTGAATAGCCTTGTAACCGTCTTTTTCCAGGGTTTTTTTGGCCACAACCGTGCAGGGTCCCGCTTCCAATACCGTTACAGGAATAACGCGGCCTTCTTCATCAAATACCCGGGTCATACCGATTTTTTTGGCCAGAATTCCTTTTTCCATGTTACTACACCCCCTATCAAGAAGTTAGATGCCTACAACATCTAATTTGTCCGGGTTTTACAATTTGATTTCGATATCTACACCGGCAGGTAAATCCAGGCGCATCAGAGCGTCAACAGTATTGGGTGTAGGATCTATTATATCTATGAGTCTCTTGTGAGTACGGATCTCAAATTGTTCACGAGAGTCCTTGTATTTGTGCGGGGCCCTGATAATAGTATAAAGGCTCTTCTCCGTGGGAAGCGGGACAGGACCCGAAACATTGGCCCCGGTACGTCTGGCCGTGTCGACAATCTTTCCGGCAGATTGATCCAGGAGGTTGTGGTCAAAGGCCTTTAAACGAATACGAATTTTTTGATTGGACATGAATTTTCCTCCTTTTCGCCTGATTACTTTAGCAGGCTGCTCCGTAAAAATTACCCACCTGTGGTGGCAACCTCTTACTTCATCGCGGGCCGCCGTACATCTTCCTTTTATTCCACGATGGAGGCGACTACGCCGGCACCCACGGTGCGCCCGCCTTCACGGATGGCAAAACGCAGACCTTCCTCTATGGCAATGGGAGTAATCAGCTCGATCTCCATGGTGATGTTGTCACCGGGCATAACCATCTCCACACCCTCCGGTAACTTGATGGAGCCCGTCACATCGGTGGTCCTAAAATAAAACTGGGGACGATAACCA